>CADCTB010000102.1 GCA_902805665.1 uncultured Acidimicrobiales bacterium | reverse complement strand
CCCGCCGGGCCCCGTGGTCAACCGGCTCGGCGGGAGTGAAACCGACCACTTCTGTCCCTGGCTGCAGTGACTGGTCGACGTGGAGCTCGTCCAGGCGCTCCGTGAAGAGCTCGAGGGCATCAACGAGGAATGCCCGTTGCGGCCCTACCGCGGACGTGAGCTGCGACTCCAGCTGGGCGATCTTGCCTCGGATGGGCTCGGCCGCGGCAGACAGGTCGGCCTCGGACTGTCGTCGTCGCACGTCGACATAGGACGCGGCGTACGTCCTCGCCGCATCGTCGGCCCACCGAGGGGTCGCGCCTCGGACCCGCACAAGGAAGAGGTCGTTGCCGGCTGCCGTGACCCGCAAGGGCAGTGTCTCACCCAGGCGCAGGTTCACGAGGCCCCGCACATCCGGTTCGTCGAGGAGCCGTGTCCGCTCGTCGCGGAGCGCAGGCGGCCCCGGCATCCGCACGGACACCTGAGCCTCGAACTCAGGCCCACCTCCCCCGACCGTCGCTGCGGCTCCCGCCGCGACTGCGACCGCTATCCCGCCAACTCCGATCCACCGCCGAACGGACATCACCGAACGCTACCTTCCATCGGCTGGGTGATCACCCAGGTTGAGGATGGTCCGGCCGGTCGAGCGGCCTTGTGTGACCGCACGTGGCACCATCGGGAGGTGACCAGCAGACGCGGATCGGCACAGCACTTGGGCGACCTCGCGCTGCTGCGGCGCGTCCGCGACCGCATGGACCGGGAGTACACGCAGCCGCTGGATGTCGAGGCGCTCGCCCGCGGCGTCAACATGTCGGCCGGCCACCTCAGCCGCCAGTTCCGGCTCGCCTACGGCGAGTCGCCATACGGCTACCTGATGACGCGGCGCATCGAGCGGGCGATGGCGCTGCTGCGTCGTGGCGACCTCAGCGTCACCGAGGTGTGCTTCGCCGTCGGCTGCTCGTCGCTCGGCACCTTCAGCACCCGCTTCACCGAGCTGGTCGGTGTGGCACCCAGCGTCTACCGGCGCGACGCGCTGCGTGCGACGGCCGGGATGCCGTCCTGCGTGGCGAAGCAGGTCACGAGACCGGTCAGGAATCGAGAAGCGCCGGCCCTGAGCCATCCTTAGGGTGAGCGCCATGGACATCACCATTCACTCGAGCATGCTCCCGCACAACGAACCAGACGCCTCCCTGGCCTTCTACCGCGACGTCCTCGGCTTCGAGGTCCGTAACGACGTGGGATACCAAGGGATGCGCTGGATCACCGTCGGGCCCCCCGGGCAGCCTGAGACGTCCATCGTCCTCCACCCGCCCGCCGTCGACCCTGGCATCACCGAGGACGAGCGCCGCACTGTCGTCGAGATGATGGCGAAGGGGACGTACGCAATGGTCAACCTGGCCACGAAGGATCTCGACGGTGCTTTCGAGCGGCTCCAGGGCAGCGACGTCGAGGTCGTCCAGGAGCCGACGGACCAGCCGTACGGGCTGCGGGACTGCGCCGTCCGCGATCCCGCGGGCAACCTGATTCGTATCCAGGAGCTCCCCTGAGCATGGCCACGAGGAAGGACAAGCCGGCGTCCGAGCCGCACCTTGCCGACAGCCACGATCTCATCCGCGTCCACGGCGCCCGTGTGAACAACCTCAAGGACGTCAGTGTCGAGCTCCCGAAGCGCCGGCTGACGGTGTTCACGGGCGTCTCCGGCTCGGGGAAGAGCTCGCTCGTGTTCGGCACCATCGCCGCAGAGTCGCAACGGCTGATCAACGAGACCTACAGCACCTTCGTGCAGGGCTTCATGCCGACGATGGCGCGACCCGAGGTCGACGTGCTCGACGGCCTGACGACCGCGATCCTCGTGGACCAGCAGCGGATGGGAGGCGACGTCCGCTCGACGGTCGGCACCGCCACCGACGCCAACGCGATGCTGCGCATCCTCTTCAGCCGGCTCGGAAAGCCGCACATCGGCTCGCCCCAGGCGTTCTCCTTCAACGTCGCCTCCATCAGCGGAGCGGGTGCGGTCACGCTCGAGCGCGGCGGGCAGACGGTGAAGGAGCGGCGCAGCTTCAGCATCACCGGCGGCATGTGCCCGCGGTGCGAAGGCCGGGGGACGGTCTCCGACATCGACCTGTCCGCGCTGTACGACGACAGCAAGTCGCTCAACGAGGGCGCCCTCACCATTCCGGGCTACAGCATGGAGGGATGGTACGGCCGCATCTTCAGCGGCTGTGGCTTCTTCGACCCGGACAAGCCGATCCGCAAGTTCACCAAGCGCGAGCTCCACGACCTGCTCCACAAGGAGCCGACCAAGATCAAGGTCGACGGCATCAATCTGACGTACGAAGGCCTCATCCCCAAGCTGCAGAAGTCGATGCTCTCCAAGGACCCCGGGGCGCTGCAGCCGCACATCCGCGCCTTCGTCGAGCGGGCGGTGACGTTCACCACCTGTCCCGAGTGCGGCGGCACCCGGCTCAGCGAGGCCGCACGCTCCTCGAAGATCGGCGGGATCAACATCGCCGACGCCTGCATGATGCAGATCAGCGACCTCGCCGAGTGGGTCCGGGGCCTCGACGAGCCGTCGGTTGCGCCGTTGCTCGCCGCGCTGCTGCAGACCCTCGACTCGTTCGTGGAGATCGGGCTGGGCTATCTCTCGCTCGACCGGTCGTCGGGCACGCTGTCGGGCGGGGAGGCGCAGCGCACGAAGATGATCCGCCACCTCGGCTCGTCGCTCACCGACGTCACCTACGTCTTCGACGAGCCGACCACGGGCCTGCACCCCCACGACATCCAGCGGATGAACGACCTGCTGCTGCGTTTGCGGGACAAGGGCAACACGGTGCTCGTCGTGGAGCACGAGCCGGAGACGATCGCAGCCGCCGACCACGTCGTCGACCTGGGCCCTGGCGCCGGTACGGCGGGCGGCATGGTCTGCTACGAGGGGACCGTCGAGGGGCTGCGGGCCAGCGACACCATCACCGGCCGCCACTTCGACGACCGGACCGCCCTCAAGGAGACGGTGCGTACTGCGACCGGTGCGTTGGAGATCCGCGGCGCCAGTGCCCACAACCTGCAGGACGTCGACGTCGCCATCCCGCTGGGCGTGCTGGTCGTCCTCACCGGCGTGGCAGGCTCCGGCAAGAGCTCGCTGATCCAAGGCTCGGTCTCCGGGCGGGACGGGGTGGTCTCGGTCGACCAGACGCCCATCCGTGGCTCGCGGAGAAGCAACCCGGCGACGTACACCGGACTGCTGGAGCCGATCCGCAAGGCGTTCGCCAAGGCCAACGGCGTGAAGCCGGCGCTGTTCAGCGCCAACTCCGAGGGCGCCTGTCCCACCTGCAACGGCGCCGGCGTCGTCTACACCGATCTGGGGATGATGGCCGGCGTCTCGACCACCTGCGAGGAGTGCGAGGGGAAGCGGTTCCAGGCGTCGGTGCTCGAGTACCACCTCGGCGGTCGCAACATCAGCGAAGTGCTCGCCATGTCGGTGGCGGAGGCAGGCGAGTTCTTCGGTGACGGTGAGGCACAGACCCCGGCCGCTCATGCCATCCTCGACCGGCTCACCGACGTCGGGCTCGGCTACCTCAGCCTCGGCCAGCCGCTCACCACGCTGTCCGGTGGCGAGAGGCAACGGCTGAAGCTGGCCACGCACATGGGGGAGAAGGGCGGCGTCTACGTCCTGGACGAGCCGACCACCGGCCTCCACCTCGCCGACGTCGAGCAGCTGCTCGGCCTGCTCGACCGGCTCGTCGACTCCGGCAAGTCGGCCATCGTCATCGAGCACCACCAGGCGGTCATGGCCCACGCCGACTGGATCATCGACCTCGGCCCCGGCGCGGGCCACGATGGCGGCCGAATCGTCTTCGAGGGCACCCCGGCCGACCTCGTCGCCGCACGCTCGACCCTCACCGGCGAGCACCTCGCGGCCTACGTGGGCACCTGACCCGAGCTCGCACCTGAGACATCGCCCGGGAAGCTGACCGTGTGCGACACCGAACCGATGTCCCGGTCCCTCGGGTGCGGCGCGGGGAGCGCTCACGGCATGATCAACCCCGTCACCGCGGTGGCGCTGGCCGTGGCCCTCCTGGTGTCGGCCTGCTCCTCGGAGGACTCCGCCGCCCCCGCGCCTCCGTCCGTGACGGGACCGGCCAGCAGCGCGCCTATGCCGACCTCGACATCGACCACGACCTCATCAACCTCGACGACCACCGCTCCTGCGCCTCGGACCCGTCCGCCGGCGCCCCTCGTCGACGTCCAGGAGTTGGAGCCGTCGATCGGCGTGGCCCTCAACAAGCTCACCGCCGACAACGTGACCGGCGCGCCCCTGCCCGGGTACGAGGCCAACCGGGCCTTCCTGCAGCCGGCGGGAGCCGAAGCGCTGGCGAGAGTCCAGCGTCGCCTCGCCGGCCGCAACCTGGGCGTCAAGGTCTTCGACGCCTACCGCCCCGTGCGCGCCACCCACGCCCTCGTCGCCTGGGCCAGAGCGCAGGGCCGGGGCGACCTGGTCGGGCCGTACATCGCCTCGGTCAGCTACCACAACTCCGGCCAGGCGGTGGACCTCACACTCGTCGACCGCGCCACGAACCGTGAGCTCGACATGGGCACCGGCTACGAGACATTCACCCCAGCGGCCCATACCGCCAATGCCGCCGGGGTGGCCGCCGAGAACCGGGCCGTCCTCGTGGAGGCCATGCACGCCGAGGGCTTCGAGAACTACGTGGGGGAGTGGTGGCACTTCTACTACTACGTCACCGGCGCCGCGCTTATCGACGAGCCCATTCGCTGAGCGACGCTGCATGCCCCCTTGACTGCAACGGATTCAACAAGCATCGAGTTGGGCCTCGTCCCACCGTCTGAGCGTCTCGCCTCGTGGTAGGCAGTTTTCTGTGCGCGCCGTCTGGTACGACCGGCAAGGAGCGGCCGGGGAAGTGCCCGGGCCGTGGAGCTCCCGGTCGACGTGAGTGACGAGTGGGCGCGTGCCTCGCCATTCCTGGGATCACGGCTCACCGAGCGGTGTTCGGCGACGGCAGCGTAGAGGGCAAGACGGTCCTCGTGCACGGCGAGTCTCGTCACGGGCCATGCTGGTAGCCGTGACGTCGCCGGCGGAGCTCGCTTCAACGGACCTTCACGTGAGGCACGTCCTCGTGCCCCTGGACGGGTCGGAGCTCGCCCTCCAGGCGCTGCCCACCGCCCGCGTGCTGGCGGAGCGTTTCCGCGCCCAGCTGCACACAATCAGCGTCGCCGGAGCCGATGACGACGCCCATCACCTGCGGGCCCTGGCGTCGGCCGCGCTGGGCGTCGCCGTCGGTGACGATCGCGCGTTGGTCGTGACAGGCGGCGAGGCCGCGGAAATGATCGCACGACGCGCCGGCGAGCTCGACTCATGCGTGGTGTGCCTGTCGACGCACGGTCGTGGCCGGCTGGGAGGCGCGCTCGTGGGTTCGGTGGCGAGATCGGTGTTGCAGCGTTCGTCGGGCCCGATCGTGGCGCTGGGCCCGTCGGCCGACAACCCCGGATGGACACCCCGCCCTCGCCGGTGGCAGGAACCGCTATCGGTGCCGTGGATTGTCGCGTGCCTCGACGGGTCCCACACCTCCGAGCAGGTCCTCCCGACGGCGGCGACATGGGCACGCGCGCTCAGGATGTCAATGACGATTGTCACCGTTGTCGACGATGCGCCCGCGC
>CADCTB010000101.1 GCA_902805665.1 uncultured Acidimicrobiales bacterium | reverse complement strand
GACCTGGCCGACCCCGAGATCGTGGCCGAGCGGGCCTACCGCAACCTCGCCGGATACGGCCCACTCGAGCCCCTCCTGGCCGACGACGACGTCTGGGAGATCATGGTGAACGCCCCCGATCTGATTCTGCCGGGGCAGGTCTTCACCGTTCCTGCGCCGTAGGTGACGCCATGGCCCGCGTACACTCCGTTCCCATGGCGACGGACCTGGCGTGGGGTGCGCCCCTCACCGAGGACGACCTGGCCACCATGCCCGACGACGGCCACCGCTACGAGCTCATCGACGGCAGCCTGATCGTGACTCCGGCCCCCGGCCTGCACCACCAAATCTGCGTCACGGCCCTCGGCGCCCTCCTCGGCACGAATGGGCCTCCGGAGCTCCGGGTGCTGGTCGCCCCGTTCGACGTGCGCCTCTCTCGGCTCACGGTCCTTCAGCCGGACGTCCTGGTCGCCCCCAAGAGTGACTTCGGCGAGGCCCGCCTGGAGCAGGCTCCAGTTCTCGCGGTCGAGGTTCTGTCTCCCAGCACGCGGCGCATCGACCTGGGCACCAAGAGGCTGGCATTCGAGGCTGCGGGCGTCACCGCCTACTGGCTGGTGGATCCCGACGGGCCCAACCTCACCGTGTTGGAGCTGCACGACCAGGGCCGCTATGTCGAGAGGGGCACCGTGACCGGCGACGAGACGTACCACGCCACGATTCCGTTCCCGGTCACCGTGGTCCCGGCCCGGCTTCTCGACTGACCGGTTCCCCCGGCCGGCGACTACGCGGGCTGCAGGCGGAGCTGGAGGTCGTCGAGGCGGCGCAGGAGGGCGTCGGCGTCGGTGCCGAAGAGCCCGGCGATGGCCCGGATGTCGTCGGCCCGGATGGTGAGCACCCGGCCGTTGAAGTCCTGGCGGCGCACCTGGATGCTGCTCAGGTACTTGTAGACCATCTCCAGCTCCGGGTCGCCGTCGACGGCCTGGAAGCGGGCCAGGTCGAAGGTGACCTTGGACGGCCAGTTGGGGGCCGGGGCCCGGACGTCGGTGGGCTCGATGCCGGGAGGCGGCGGCTCGTTGGGCACCTCGCCCTCACGGGGCAGGAGCTGGTCGACCGGTACCCGGTAGAAGTCGGCGAGGCGCTGGAGCCGGGGCACCGAGATGACCCGCTCGCCCCGCTCGTAGGCGCCCAGGACCGACGCCTTGAACTCCTGGCTGGACGCCGCCTCCACCTCCTGCAGTGAAAGCCGCTTTTGCCGGCGGATGGCCCGTAGCCGCTGCCCTACCCGCCGCGCATAGGTAAGAGCGGGACCACCCAACAGCTCGGTCTCTTCGCTCAAGGCCGAGCTCCCCCCTTTTTTTCGTCGCACCTTGTCCTGACCCGCTTGAAGTTTATCCGACAATCGCAGAGCGTGCCGGAGTGATTACCCTCCGGGGTCAGTAGGCGTGACCACACCCGCCCGGAGGGCGCACAGCAGGGTGCCGGCGACCACCGCGGCGGTTTCCGTACGCAGTACGGAAGGGCCGAGGCCGACCAGCACCGCTCGGGAGCCGGCCAGCTCCGCCTCGTCCCATCCGCCTTCCGGCCCGATGAGGACGACCGGGTGCTCCAGCGAGGGCGGGACACCTCCGGGATGGGCCAGTGCGGCTCCCGGCTCGGCCGCCATCGCCTCGAACGGGGTGACGACGTCGACCACCGGCAGCCATACCCGGCGGCTCTGCATCGAGGCTTCCCGGGCCACCCGCCGGAGGCGGGCCACCTGCGTACCCGCCTCGCCGGCCGGCCAGCGGACCACCGACCGGGCCGACAAGAGCAGCACGATGCGGTCGACGCCGATCTCGGTCAGCTTCTGCACCGCCCACTCCGGCCGCTGGCCCTTGACGACGGCGAAGGCCACCGTGACCTGCGGGTTTGGCCGGGGCACCGCCTCCACCTCGCCCATCGGCTCCAGCGCCGGCCCGAACCGGCACGCCAGCCGCCCGCCGGCCCCGTCGGAGACGGTCACCGGGTCACCGGGGCGCAGCCGCAGCACCCGCTCGAGGTGGTGGCGGTCGTCGGCCGACAGGACCGGTGCGCCGAGGTCGTCGACGAACGCGTGAGCGGAGGTGGGCAGGGACCCGCTACTTGGACGGACTACTTGAAGGCACTTCGTACCTTGCCCTATTTGAAGGCACTTCGTACCTTGGCCATGAAGCCCGACTCGGCCGGCGCCACCTCTTCGCCCCGGGCCCCGGCGTACATCCGCAGGAGGTCCTCCTGCTCCTTGGTCAGGTCGGTGGGGGTGTCGACCACCACCTGGACGAGCAGGTCTCCCCGGCCCCGGCCGTTGACGTCGGGTACGCCGCGGCCCCGCAGCCGGAAGACCTTGCCGGGCTGGGTGGCCCTCGGGATCACCAGATCCTCGGTGCCGTCGAGCGTCTCGTAGCGCAGGTGGGCGCCCAGCGCGGCCTGGGCCATGGGCAGGTGCAGCACGTGGATCAGGTCGTTGCCCTGGCGCAGGAAGCGCTCGTCGGGCTTGACCCGCAGGTGCACGAACAGGTCGCCGGCCCGCCCGCCCCGTGGTCCCGCCGCGCCCCGGCCGCCGAGCTGCAGGGTGTTGCCGTCGTCGACCCCGGCCGGGATGTCGACGGTGTAGGCCTTCTCCTCGTTGCGCCGGCCCTCGCCCCGGCAGTCGGCGCACGGCGTGGTGATCTCCTGGCCCAGTCCCCCGCAGCGGGGGCACGGACGTGAGGTCACCATCTGCCCGAGGATCGACTGGCGCACCTGGCGCACCTCGCCGGCGCCACCGCACGTGGTGCAGGTGACCGCCGAGGTGCCCGGCGCGGCGCCGGTGGCGTCGCAGGTGGTGCACGGGACGGGCACCCGGACCCTGATCTCCTTCGACGCCCCGAAGACCGCAGAGCGGAAGTCGAGCTCGAGGGTGACCTCCATGTCCGCGCCTCGCGGCGGGCCGGCCTGCCGCCCCCTGGCCTGGCCGAAGCCGCCGGCCTGGCCGCCGAAGAAGCTGTTGAACAGGTCGCCCAGGCCCGCCCCGAACAGGTCCTCGAACCCGCCCGCGCCTCCGGCGCCGCCGGGGGCCCCGGTGCCGCGCAGGCCCTCGGGGCCGAACATGTCGTACCGGCGCCGGCGCTCGGGGTCGCGGAGGGTCTCGTAGGCGACAGTGACCAGCTTGAAGCGCTCCTCGGTGGCGGGGTCACCGTTGTTGACGTCGGGGTGGAGCTCGCGGGCCAGCCTGCGGTACGCCCGCTTGATCTCGTCGTCGTTGGCGCTACGGCCGACGCCAAGCAGCTCGTAGAAGTCCTCGATCTCGGCCATGGGGCGCCCTAGCCTTCGCGCAGGTGGCGCCCGAGGCGGGCGCTGACGATGGCCACCGCCGCCATGGCCTGGGGGTAGTTCATGCGGGTCGGCCCCAGCACGCCGATGGTGCCGACGTGGGATCCGTCGACCTCGTAGGGGGCGACGACGATCGAGCACTCGGCGAGGGAGTCGACGCCGTGCTCGGCGCCGATGGCCACCGTGAGCCCCTCCACCCCGAGCGCGTCCTTCAGCAGGCCGACGAGCACGTACTGCTGCTCGAGGCCCGCCAGCACCTGGCGCACGGTGTCGACGGCCTGGAAGGTGGACGCCATCCGGGCCGCGCCGCCGATGAAGACCTGGTCGGCCTCACTGTCGTGGTAGTCCCACAGGGCCTGGCGGGCGGCGTTGACCAGCTTGTCGGTGGCGGCGTCGCCCGTGGTGGGGATGGGCTCGTCGTCGGCCAGTGGGCGGCCGACCACGTGGGCCGAGAGGTGGGCCGCGGCGGCGCCGATGCGCTCGTCGCCGGTGCCCTCGGGCAGCTCGATGTGGGCCTTCTCCACGCCCCCGTTGGCCAGGACGGCCACGACCACGGCCACCCGGGCGCCGAGGGGCACGAGGTGGACGGCCCGCACGCTCGCGCCCTCGTGCGGTGGCGCCACCACCAGCGCCGCGTAGGTCGTGAGGTTGGACAGCAGCCGGGAGGTGTCCTGGAGCATGCGCTCCAGCTCCCCGTGGGCCCGGGTGAAGAACTCCTGGACCTGGGCCCGCTCGTCCTCGGCCAGGTTGCCCGGCTCGGAGCGGATGTCGTCGACGAAGAAGCGGTAGCCCTTGTCGGTGGGGATGCGACCGGCGCTGGTGTGGGGATGGGCCAGGAAGCCCTCGCGCTCGAGCTGGGCCATCTCGTTGCGGACGGTGGCCGGCGACACCTGCAGCGACCCGATGCGGGCGACGTGAGCCGAACCGACCGGCTGGGCCGTGTCGATGTACTCCTTCACCACCGCCCGGAGAATGGCGGCCTTGCGCTCGTCCAGCATCTTGGGACCTCATGATACCGGCGGTGCCAGGATGAGTGAATGTGGGCCGAGCGCGACGCCGCCGTCGTCTGGCACGGGTTCACCGACATGTCGGCCTACCTCGACCACTGCCCGGTGGTCGTCGAGCGGGCCGAGGGCCATGAGCTGATCGACACCGAGGGCCGCCGCTACCTCGACGCCGTCTCCTCGCTGTGGGTGAACACCCTGGGCCACCGGGTTCCCGAGCTCGACGAGGCCCTTCGCGACCAGCTCGACCGGGTCGCCCACTCGACCCTGCTGGGCAACGGGAACCGCGTCGTCGTGGAGCTGGCCGAGGCGCTGGCCGGCGTGGTGCCGGTGGTCGCCCCCCGGTTCCTGTTCGCCTCAGACGGGGCGTCGGCCGTCGAGATGGCGCTCAAGCTGGCGTTCCAGTTCTGGGCCCTGCAGGGCGTCCGGGGGCGGACCAGCTACCTGGCGTTCGGTCGGGCCTACCACGGCGACACGGTCGGGGCCCTGTCGCTGGGCGCGGACGACGGCTTCGGGGCCGCGCTCTTCGACCCGCTGCGCTTCCCGGTCATGCGGGCCCCCGGGTACGACGAGCCGGCGTGCTTCGAGGTCGCCTGCCGGATGGTCGACGCCAACGCCGGGCGCCTGGCCGGGGTGGTGGTCGAGCCCATGGTCCAGGGGGCGGCCGGCATGCGCGTGGCCGGGCCCGACGGCTTCGTCGCCCTGGCGGAGGCGTGCCGGGCCGCCGACGTGCTCCTGATCCACGACGAGGTGGCCACCGGCTTCGGGCGGACGGGCACCCTGTTCGCCACCGAGCAGTGCCCGAGGGTCCGTCCCGACCTGCTCTGCCTGGGCAAGGGCATCACCGGCGGCTACCTGCCGCTCGCCGTCACGGTCGCGAACGGCCGGATCCACGACGCCTTCGCGGACGCGGGGCAGGCCTTCGCCCACGGCCACTCCTACGGGGGCAACGCCCTCGCCGCGGCGGTGGCGCTGCGCCACCTGCGCCTGCTGGACGAGCGCGACGCGCTGGCCAACGTCGTCGCCCGCTCAGCCCAGCTCGCCGGCCTGCTGACCGAGCACGTGTCGCCCCACCCGGGGGTGGGCGAGGTACGCATCACCGGTCTGCTGTGCGGGGTCGACGTGGCCCCCGGCACCGGCCGCGCCGTGTGCGACGCCGCCGTCGCCGCCGGGGTGCTGCTCCGACCGATCGGCGACACCGTGATCATCGTGCCCCCGCTCACGATCACGGCCGCGGAGATCGAGCGCATCGTCGACGTGCTGGCCCGGGCCATTCGTGCAGAGCTGGGCTGACCGGGTCGCCGCCGAGTGCCGGGCCGTCGAGGCGGCCGGGCAGTGGCGGC
>CADCTB010000100.1 GCA_902805665.1 uncultured Acidimicrobiales bacterium | reverse complement strand
GCTCCTCGTCCGCGCCCTGGATCGTCGGGTAGAAGATCTCCTCCTCGATGGTGGCGTGGACCTCGAGCTCGACGATGATCTTGGCGGCCAGCTCCAGCATCTGCTCGGTCTCCTGTGCCTCCTCGGCGGCCTGGAAGCGGGCAAAGAGGCCGCGGACCCGGTTGTGGTCGGCGATCAGCAGGCTCAGGGCATCCATTGGTGGGTCTCCTCGATTCGGCCCCGGCGGCGCCTGGGGCAGGTGTGCTGCACCCGGTCTACCCACCTCTGGGGCGACACACGCTCCGCGCCCCTCCGCAGCTAGCGTCTCTCGGGATGACGGTGGACATCCCTTCGGCAACGCGCATCCGGTCCCGGCCACCTCCGGCGGCTCGCAGGGCGATCACCCTCCTGGTCGCCGTAGTGGGCCTCATCGGGCTGGCACCGGTCACGCCGGCGGAGGCGGAATCGCCCGTCCCGCCGGGCTACCGGCAGGTGGCCTCCGAGGTCCTCGGCCCCGGCGTCGTGCATCAGACGCTGCACCACGACCAACCGGCCCAGAGCGTGCACGTCGCCCGCCTGGCGCCCGGCATGGCAGGGCGGCTGCTTCCGGTGCTGGCCCACGACGTGCTCACCGGTCCGTCGTCGGGTGTCGAGCCGACGAGCGCCATGTGCACCCGCGTCCGCTGCGTCGCCGCCGTCAACGGGGACTTCTTCGACCCTGCGGGTGACTCGATCGGCGCCATGGTGGCCGGCGGCGAGCTCCTGGCCACGCCGGGGATCGACCACATCCTTCTGCGCGTCGACGGCCAGGGGCGCCCGACGCTGCGTCCAGGCCTGGACTGGGGCGTAGCCGTGGCCACCGCCGACGGTGCGACGTTGCCGGTCACGGCCGTCAACCGCCCGTTGAGCGGCGACGGGGTCACCCTCTACTCCCGGCGATGGGGACCCTCCACCGCAACCGACGCCGCGGCCACCGAGGTGCTCCTGAGGCTCCCGGGCACCGCGAACAGTGTCCTGCCGTCGGGCGCGTCAGCCGTGGCGGTCGGTCCGGCCCAGGCCGGCGGCAACCTCCCGATCCCGGCCGGCCACGTGGTCCTGTCCGGCCGGGGAGCCGGGGCACTGGCGCTGGTGGCCATGAGCGAGCGGGCCCGCAGCTCCGGCGTGCTGCACGTGGCCATGGAGGGCATCGTCTCGGCCATCGGCGGCTCGCCGAAGCTCCTCGAGAACGGGAAGCTCGCGTACCCGGTCGACAATCCTGATGGCTTCACCCGAAACCGGCACCCACGCACCCTCGCCGGCATCACGCCCGGCGGCGAGATGCTGCTCGTCACCGCCGACGGCCGGGGAGCCAGCGCAGGCCTGACGCTGCTGGAAGCGGCTCGGCTGCTGGCCGGCCTCGGTGCGGTCGAGGCGATGAACCTCGACGGTGGGGGATCCACCACCTTCGTCACCGGAGGAGCCGTACGCAACGTACCGAGCGGGGGCTCCGAGCGGGGAGTCGCCTCCGCGCTCGCGGTGCTGGCCGGTGGCCCGCCCGACCCGCTGGCCGCCCTGCTGAAGCAGGTGACCGACTCGGTGAACGGGCTGCTGCAGCCGCCGCCCTAGGGGGCTACCGGACCAGTGGCCGGTACTTGATGCGGTGGGGCTGGTCGGCGGCGGCGCCCAGCTCCTTGTGCCGCCACACCTCGTAGTCGGCGAAGTTGCCCTCGAACCAGCGCACCTGGCTGTCGCCCTCGAAGGCGAGGACGTGCGTGCAGATCCGGTCGAGGAACCACCGGTCGTGGCTGATGACCACCGCACAGCCCGGGAACGACTCGAGCCCGTCCTCCAGGGCGCGGAGGGTGTCGACGTCGAGGTCGTTGGTCGGCTCGTCGAGCAGGAGGACGTTGCCGCCCCGGCGCAGCATCTTGGCCAGGTGGACCCGGTTGCGCTCGCCGCCCGAGGCCAGCCCGACCGGCTTCTGCTGGTCGGATCCGGTGAAGTTGAACGAGGCCACGTAGGCCCGACCGTTCACCTCCCGGGTGCCGATCTTGAAGAACTCCTGGCCGCCGGTGATCTCCTCGTAGATGGTGGCGTCGGCGTCGAGGCTGTCCCGGCTCTGGTCGACATAGGCGAGGTCAACCGTCGAACCGACCTTTATCGATCCGGAGTCGGGCTTCTCCTGGCCGGTGATCATGCGGAAGAGGGTGGTCTTGCCGGCGCCGTTGGGCCCCACCACACCGACGATGCCGGCGGGCGGCAGTGAGAACGACAGGTCGTCGATCAGGAGCCGGTCGCCGTAGGCCTTGCTCAGGCCCTCGACCTCGATCACCAGGTCACCGAGGCGGTCACCGGGCGGGATGGCGATCTCGAGGCGCTTCGCCGCCGCCTCGGCCTCGCGGGCCTCGGCGTAGAGCTTGTCGTAGGCGTCGATCCGGGCCTTGGACTTGGCGTGGCGGGCCTTGGCTCCCATGCGCACCCACTCGAGCTCGCGCTCGAGGGTCTTGGCCCGGGCGCTGTCCGACTTCTGCTCCAGGCGCAGGCGCTCCTGCTTCTGCTCCAGCCAGCCGGTGTAGTTCCCCTCGAACGGGGTGCCCCGGCCGTTGGCCAGCTCGAGGATCCACCGGGCCACGTTGTCGAGGAAGTAGCGGTCGTGGGTGATGGCCACGACGGTGCCCGGGTAGTCCTGCAGGGTCCGCTCCAGCCAGGCCACCGACTCGGCGTCGAGGTGGTTGGTGGGCTCGTCGAGCAGCAGCAGGTCCGGCTTGGACAGCAGCAGCCGGCACAGCGCCACCCGGCGGCGCTCGCCGCCCGAGAGCGTCGCCACCCCGGCTTCGCCCGGAGGCAGGCGGAGCGCGTCCATGGCGATCTCGATCTGGCGCTCGAGGTCGTTGGCCCCCTTGGCCTCGATCTCCGCCTCCAAGCGGGCCTGCTCCTCGCCGATCTTGTCGTAGTCGGCGTCGGGGTCGGCGTAGCGGGCCAGCACCTCGTCGTACTGGGTGAGCAGGCCGGCCACCGCGCCCACGCCGTCCATGACGTTGCCCTTCACGTCCTTGGCTTCGTCGAGGTGGGGCTCCTGCTCCAGCAGGCCGACGGTGAAGCCAGGGGAGAGGCGGGCTTCGCCGGTGTAGCCGTCGTCGACGCCGGCCATGATGCGCAGCAGCGACGACTTGCCCGAGCCGTTGGGCCCGATCACGCCGATCTTCGCCCCCGGGTAGAAGGCGAGCGTCATCTCCTTCACCACCTCCTTGTCCGGAGGGTGGAACCGGCTGACCTTCCGCATGGTGAAGATGAACTGGGCGGCGTTCGACATCGGATCGACCTTACTGGCAGGTCCGCCGGCTGCCCGGCGGCGATGAGGGAGTCGCACAACTCCTCGAACGTGTCTATGTTGTACCGGGGTTGTGAAACGGAACGAGTCCGTATCGGAAAGGAAGGCCGGAGCCGATGTCTGAGGAAGCCGTTCCCGCACGTCTGTTGCACGAGGACCCGGTCATATTCCGGCGCCGGTGGTTCCTCCTCGGGATCATGTGCCTGTCGCTGGTCATGGTGGTCATGTCGGTGGCCGGGCTCAACGTGGCCATCCCGAACCTGCAGACCGACCTGGGCGCGACGGCCAGCGAGCTGCAGTGGATCATCGACGCCTACGCCCTCGTCTTCGCCGCCCTGCTCCTCCCGGCCGGCGCGCTGGGCGACCGTTTCGGCCGGAAGCGGGCCCTGCTCCTCGGCCTGGTGATCTTCGCCTTCGGATCGGTGGTGGGCGGGCTCGGCACCGCCGCGCCGCAGATCATCGTCGGCCGGGTGATCAACGGCATCGGCGCCGCCTTCATCATGCCGGCCACCCTCTCGCTGCTCACCACCATCTTCCCGCCGGAGGAGCGCAGCAAGGCCATCGCCATGTGGGCCGGCTTCGCCGGCGCAGGGGGTGCGCTCGGCCCCATCGTGTCCGGGGGTCTGCTCGAGCGCTTCTGGTGGGGGTCGGCGTTCCTGGTGAACGTGCCGGTCGTGATCGGCGTGGTGGTCGCCGTCGCCATCTTCTCGCCGACTTCCAAGGATCCGGAGTCGACGCCGCTCGACCCCGTGGGCGCCCTTTTGTCCCTCGTCGGGCTGGCCAGCCTGGTCTTCGGCATCATCGAAGGGCCCGAGCGGGGCTGGAGCTCACCGTCGGTGCTGATCGCATTCGGGGTTGCCGCGGTCGCTCTGACCGGCTTCGTGGCGTGGGAGCGGCGCAGCAGCCACCCCATGCTCCCGCTGACGTTCTTCAGAGACCGCCGCATGAGCGTGGGCAGCGGGGTGGTCACCGTCGCCTTCTTCGTGATGTTCGGCCTGTTCTTCCTCTTCAGCTTCTACCTGCAGTTCGTGCGGGACTACTCGC
Organism: uncultured Acidimicrobiales bacterium; assembly: GCA_902805665.1. Lineage (GTDB taxonomy): Bacteria > Actinomycetota > Acidimicrobiia > Acidimicrobiales > AC-14 > CADCTB01. The sequence goes on along the minus strand of CADCTB010000100.1, from coordinate 1,372 downwards.
CGCTGAGCGCCGGCCTGGCCACCCTTCCTCTGGCCGTCGCACTGGTGGCGGTCGCACCCCGGAGCGCCGCCCTCGCGGCCCGCCTCGGCTCGGGACCGGTGATGGCCACCGGCTTCCTCTTCGTCGCCGCCGGCTTCGGCGTGCTGTCGTTCATCAGCCGGACCACCGCCTATCCGGTGCTGGTCGTCGCCCTGGTCCTCCTCGGCGTGGGCATGAGCCTGACCGCAGCCCCGGCCACGGGGAGCATCATGAGCTCGGTGCCGCACGCCAAGGCCGGCGTCGGCTCTGCGGTGAACGACACCACCCGCGAGGTCGGTGGTGCCCTCGGCATCGCCGTGCTCGGCAGCGTCAGCAGCGCGGTCTACCGGTCGTCGATCGACCTCGACGACCTGCCCCTGCCGCCGCCCGTCCGGGAGGCGGCCGAGGAGTCGGTGGGCGCGGCAACCTTCATCGCCAGGCAGCTACCCGAAGGCGGCACGGTTCTGGCCGACCGCGCCGGTGACGCCTTCACTCAGGCGTTCAACACGACGAGCCGGGTGGCGGTCGGCGTCGCTCTGGCGGCCGCGCTGGTGGTGGCGAGGACCTTCAGCCGCCGTTCCGAGGTGGCGGCCGCCGGCCTCACTCCGGAACCCTCGACGCCTCCGATCCCGGTGGAGCTGGCGTCCGAGGCGCCGTGACCGCCCCGGTAGGTCGTACGGCCCTTTCTGTCGCCGCCCGCTCAAGCAACGTCCCTCCGCTGTCGACCCGGGAGGAATGAGACGCAGGGCCGCCGAGCGGCGCGCGCACCGCTTGGCCCAGCTGGCTCAGTGGTTCGAGACGTTCTGGTGGTGCAGGTGCGACTACAACAACATCGCCACCTACCGTTGCTACCACTGCGGCTCCCGCCCTCCCCGCAGGCTCCGAGCCGAGGTCCGGGCCATGGCCTCGGGTGACACCGAGGCCGGCTTGCGAGGCTGACAACCTCGCTCATGTCCGACTGGTCACCCGGGCGGCATCGCCGGTGGACCGGCGGGCGAAGGCCCACGCGGCCAGAATCGATACCGCCATGCCACCGGCCAGCCCGGCCCCGAGAAGCAGCCAGGGCGGAACCCCTGTCGAGTCGGTGTCGCCGGTGATGGGGTCGAGGTGCAGGGACGAGGTGTAGACGTCCTCGGACTGGGTCTCACGGCTGCCGTTGCGCGAGTCCTGCCAGGCGAAGAACACCGAGTCGTTCGTCGATGTCACCCCCATGTTGAAGCGGCTGCTGAAGCCATTGCTCCACACGCCCACGGATCGGTCGCTGCTCCGGTCGCTCACCTGCACGTTCCTGGTCCAGGTGCGGCCGCCGTCAGTCGACGACGTGTAGAAGTTGTCGGACGAGCCACGCTCGTCG
>CADCTB010000099.1 GCA_902805665.1 uncultured Acidimicrobiales bacterium | reverse complement strand
TAAGGTCGGCACAGGTCCGGACACAGACTGATGTGATTGGCGTGAGGTGGCGCGCTCTCGCCACCGGGTGCGGATGGACGACACGATCAAGCTGACCCTCCTCGGAGACTTCGCAGTCTCGGTCGGAGGGCACCCGCTGCCGGCACTCTCGACCGCCTCGCGGCGACTTCTGGCCTTTCTCGCCATAGAGGACCGGTCGGTAACGGCTGCTCAGGTGGCGCGGACGCTGTGGCCGGAATCTTCCGACGAGCGTGCTGCCGGCAGCCTGCGCTCGGCGCTGGCCCACCTCGGGAACCCGGCCCGGCGAGCAGTGAGGATCTCGGCCACCGACCTAGATCTGGCCGAGGGTGTGGCTGTCGACCTCAATCGTTCGCGCTCCCTCGCCCGGAGGCTTGTCGACGGTGACGCCCGTCCCGTCCGGGATGACCTCGGCGCCGCAGCCGTGTCCACCCTGTCAAAAGACCTGCTGCCCGGCTGGTACGACGACTGGGCCCTCATGGCCGCGGCGCAATGGGACCATCTTCGCCTGCCCGCGCTCGAGGCGGTAACGGCCCACCTCACCGACGCTGGCCGTCTGCCTGAGGCCGCGGCTGCTGCGCTGGCCGCCGTCCGAGCCGAACCTCTCAGAGAGACCGCCCGCACCGCTCTCATCCGGGTGCGCATGTCCGAGGGCAACGACGCGGAGGCACGGGCCGAGTTCGAGCGCTACCGCGTGCTGCTGCACGACCAGCTCGGGCTCGAACCGACGTCCCGACTGAAGAAGCTGCACTCCAGTCTGGAGCGGCGCTAGTCCTCGTTCGTCTTCCGCTGAGGAACTACCGCGGGCAGGCTCCCGTCGGTCGGGCTCGGCCATCCGAAGTGCGGGGGTCGACCGTCCACCGCGGTGCCCGTCCGGTCCCGGAGCCTGAGCGGAGGTCCGGACCGCTCGTCTAGTCCTTCTTCCCTTCCTCGGCTCTCTTCTTGGCCTCGTCGGCCCGCTTCTTGGCTTCCTCCTCAGCTTTCTTCGCCGCCTCCTCGGCCCGCTTGCGGGCCTCTTCTTCCGCCTCTCTCGCCGTCCTGGTCGTCGCTCCTGTGCCGCGGGTGGTGGGGGGGACCCCCGTAGCTGCCACCGTCGTGGGCGTCGTCGTCGTCCCGAGGCGGGCCTCCACCTCGGCCGCGGCGGCCAGCACCCTCGCGGCTCCGTCTTCGGTGAGCTCCCCCCGCTGGCGGAGGTCGGCGACGGTTCGGCGCAGCTCGGCCAGCTCCCGCGCCGCCCCGGCTCGGTCCCCGGTGGTGGCCGCGGCGCGCACCTGCTGCACCCGAGGCTCGAGCGCGGCCGCGGCAGCCTCACCGATGCCGGCGCCCTCCTGACCGCACGCCACCAGCAGCAGAAGCAGAAGAGGTGCGAGTCGGCGCATCATGGGCGTACGGCCTCCTCCAGCGCCTTGATTGCCTCATCGAGGGCCTCGGGGAGCGAGCCACCCGGAGCAGTCCGCAACGTCGTTTGGGTGGTGTCTGCGGGGGTGGAAGGAGGCCCGCCGTCCCTGGTGGCCAGCACGACGACGATCAGGAACACGCCAACCAGAACGGCGGCAAGGATTGCGCCCGGGCGGCGGCGGAGCTCCTGCCATCGGTCGCCGGAGAAGGAACCGACGGCGGGGGAACCGACGGCGACGGGCTGGCGGGTGGTCGGGGCAGACAGGACCTCGGTCGAGGACAGTACGGCGTTGGGAACGGTGGCGGTACCCGGAGCGGCCACCACAGTGTCTCTTCCGAGGGCAGCGGCCATGGCCGCCGCAGAACTGAAGCGACGAGCCGGTTCCTTGGCCATGGCTCGCTCGACCGTGGTCACCAGCGAGGCGTCGAGACCGGGACATGCCTGGGCCAGAGGGATCGCCTGGTGTGCTTCAACGGCTCGCATGAGGCCGATCGGTGTGTCGGCGACGAAGGGCTTGCGGCCGCTCAGCGCCTCATACAGGACGACGCCCAGCGCGTACAGGTCACTCTGGGGCGTGGCCGGCTGACCGGCCACCCGCTCCGGGGCGAGATAGGCGGCCGTACCGATGATCATCCCGGTGCTCGTCAGGTTCAGCCCTTCGGTGCTCTTGGCGATGCCGAAGTCGCCCAACTTCGCCGTGCCGTCTGCGGTGAGGAGCACGTTGCCCGGCTTGATGTCCCGGTGCAGGATGCCGGCCTCGTGTGAAGCGGCAAGGGCGCCCAGCACCTCGAGACCGATGCTCCGCACCCGTTCGGGCCCCAGCGGGCCCTGAGCCAGCTCATCGGCCAGCGTGCGCCCCGGCAGCAGCTCCATGACCATGTAGGGGGTGCCCTCGTGCTCGCCGCTGTCGAACACGAGGACCACGTTGGGGTGGGTGAGGCGGGCGGCGGAGCGGGCCTCCTCCTCGAAGCGCTCCCGAACGCCGGACTCTGACGCCATCGTCGGGCTCAGGAGCTTCACAGCCACGCTTCGGCCCAACCGCAGGTCCCGACCGGCCCAGACCTCACCCATCCCACCTCGGCCGACGACCTCCACGAGCTCATAGCGACCTCCCAGCGTCGTCGGCGAGCTCTGCACGTCGGAGATCATTGCCCCATTTCTACCCAGTCGACTCACGGGCCATGAGGCGGGGGGCGCACCGGCTCGCCCTCCCGCCGTCCGGCCCGGGTCAATGGCTGGCGATGGCGGCCAGGATGTCCAGCTTGGCCGCTCGCCGGGCGGGACCGACCGCAGCCAGCACCCCGGCCACCGAGGCCAGGACGACGATCACGGTCAGCTGCACCGGCGGCACGGCCAGCGGTATGGGCCTGTCGCCCGGGATGGCAGAGATGATTCCCCACGAGGCGGCGACGGCCAGGATGAAGCCGAGGAACGTCCCCATGAGGGCGATCATCACCGACTCCCACCGGATGGCGCTTCGGACCTGCGGCCGGGTCATCCCGACCGCCCGCAGCAGGCCCAGCTCCCGTCGCCGTTCGTGCACCGACAGGGCGAGGGTGTTGGCGATGCCGATGAGGGCGATCACGATCGCCAGCCCCAGCAGCCCGTAGATCAGGTTGAGGATGATGTCGATCTGGCTGGCGACGCTCTTCTCGAATGCGGCCTGGTCCTGCAGCTCGCCGTTGGGCCACCGGGCCAGGACGGTCCCGAGGGCGGCCTCGGCCTGGGTCGAACTGACCCCGTCGGCCAGCTTCACGAACACCTGACGGTCGAACTGGTCGGTGACGTTGGCCTGGTAGGTGTCGAGGCCCACCACGTAGACCACCCCGTCGAAGCCGGGGGGTGGCCGGTCGATGAGGGCCCTGACGGTGAGGTCGACGGGACCGGTGCGGGCGAAGGTCACCGTGAGCGTGTCGCCCACCCTTACCCCGTCGTCCTTGGCCTTGCGGTCTTCGACGGCGATCGACGCCCCGGAGAGGTCGGCCAACCGTCCGGCCGTGACTCCGAGGTCGGCCACCCGGGCGATCGTGTGCGTGTCGATGGCGGCAATCTCCGACGACGCGCCGTCTACTCGAACGGCGGTCGACCGAGCGGGTGACACCGTCGCGACCTCGCGCAGGGCCGACAGGTCGGCCTCGATGTCCGGGCTGAGGCCGGCGTTGCCGAGAGAGCCGGAGGCCACGACGTAGTCGGCCTGCAGCGACTCCGAAAGCGTGTCCGAGATCGACGCCTTGAACGAGGACGCCAGGATGGTGATGAAGCCGACCAGGGTCACGCCGATCATGAGCGCCGACGCGGTGGCCGACGTGCGCTTGGGGTTGCGCTTGACGTTCTCCCGCGCCAGACGCCCGGTCATATGGGAGATCGCCTCGACGGGCGCCCCCAGCACGCCCATCAGCGGTCGGGCGATGACCGGGCCGAGCACGAACACCCCGATGATGGTCGCCAGGGTGCCGAACCCGATGAGGGCCAGGGCCGGACCGATGTTGAGGATCCCGGCGGTGAACGACGCCATGCCGAGCGCGAGGACGGCCGTTCCCGCCCCGGTGCGGGCCACCGACGAGCCGGATACGTCGATCGCGACGTCGCGAAGGGCGGCGATCGGCCGCACCCGGCTCGACCGCACCGCCGGCCACAGGGCCGAGATGACGGTGATGGCGGTGCCCACCACGAACGCGGTGATCACCGTCGACGGAGCGATCACGAGGGAGCCGCCGGGCACTTCGAGGCCCACTGCACCGAGAAGGGCCCGCAGGCCGAACGACGTGACCACGCCGACTCCCAGGCCCACGGCGGATGCGACCACGCCCACCGCTGCCGATTCCGCGACCACCGAGCGCACCACCTGCGCCCGGCTGGCGCCGATGGCGCGGAGCATGGCCATGTCGCGCGCCCGCTGGGCGACGACGATGGAGAAGGTGTTGTAGATGATGAACATCCCGACGAACAGGGCGATGTAGGCGAAGGCCAGGAGGAAGGTGCTGAAGAAGCCCAGATCCTCCTTGAGGTCGGCCTTGCTGCTGGCCGTGTCGGCGGCGCCGGTGACGACCTCATACGTGCCCGGGCTACCGAGGCCAGTCGCGATGCGGCTCGACAGGGCGCCGTCGGAGACAGACCCGTCGGAGGCGACGAGCACGCGGTCGTAGGCGCCGGGCTGGGCGAACAGCTCCTGGGCGGTGGTGTCGGTCACCGCCACCAGGGTCATGCCGGGGAGGCCGCCTGCGTCGCCATAGGTGGCGGTACCGACCAGCTTGAGCTGGCGCGGGGCGCCCTTGCCGAGCACGGTGATCGTGTCGCCGAGCGCGTGCTTGTCGCTGTCGAAGGTCGCCTGGTCGAGAACGGCCTCGTCCCGAGCTCGGGGCGCGTGGCCGGCGGCGATGGTGAAGGGATTGAGACGCTGGTCCTCCACCCAGTTGGCACCCATGACGCCACCGAAGGCGGTGCCGGCCTGGGCCTTGCCGTCGGGACCGACGAGCGCAGCCTGACCCTCGATGGACCCGGCCGCCACGTCGACGCCGTCGATGGCGCGGATCCGGTTGAGGGTGGCTCCGTCGACCCGTTCCCGGACGTCCACGTCGAAGGTGCTCTCGACCGACGCCGACCGGCGGACGACGACGTCGACGCCCTGGTTGGCATCCTCGAAGATGCCGTCGAAGGTCTTGCCCATGGTGTCGGTGAGGATCTGGGTGCCGGACATGAAGGCCACGCCGAGGACGACGGCGAGGCCGGTGAGGGCGAAGCGCAGCTTGTGGGCCCAGAGGCCCTTCCACGTGAGACGGAACATTTCCCCTTACCTCCCGAATGTCTTCATGCGGTCGAGCACGGACTCGGCAGTCGGGCCCTCGATCTCGTCGACGATGCGGCCGTCGGCCAGGAAGACCACCCGGTCGGCGTAGCTGGCCGCGCTCGGGTCATGGGTCACCATGACGATGGTCTGGCCGAGGTCACGGACCGCCCGGCGCATGAAGTCGAGGATCTCGGCCCCGGAGCGGCTGTCCAGGTTGCCGGTGGGCTCGTCGGCGAAGATGATCTGCGGCCGCCCGGCCATGGCCCGGCCCACGGCCACCCGCTGCTGCTGGCCGCCGGAGAGCTCGCTGGGTCGGTGGTCGAGCCGATTGCGCAGGCCGATGGTGTCGACCACCTGATCGAGCCAGGCCCGGTCAGGCTTCCTGCCGGCCAGGTCCATGGGCAGGGTGATGTTCTCGAGCGCGGTCAGCGTGGGGACCAGGTTGTAGGCCTGGAAGATGAAGCCCACCGTGTCCCGGCGGAGGAGGGTGAGGTGCTTGTCGCTGA
>CADCTB010000098.1 GCA_902805665.1 uncultured Acidimicrobiales bacterium | reverse complement strand
GCCCGTCGACCGGGTGAAGAGGTGCTCAGCCGGGCCCAGGGCCTGTGCTTCGCCGGCGCCCTGGGCACGATGCTCCTGGCGTCGGACTGGCCCGTGCACGACGTGGCCGAGGGCTACCTCTACAGCGTGCACATGGCCCAGCACCTGCTGCTCACCCTGGTCGTCGCCCTGCTGCTCCTCGCCGGGGTTCCCACATGGATGGCCCGCAACCTGCTCGGAACAGGCCGGCTGCTCCGGGCGGTGCGCACGCTCAGCCGGCCGGTGTTCGGGCTCGTCCAGTTCAACGTGATCCTGGTCCTCAGTCACTGGCCGGTGGTGGTCGAGGCCACGGTGCGCTACCACCCGCTGCACTTCGTGGCCCACGCCGTACTCCTGGGGTCGGCGGTGCTGATGTGGATGCCGGTGGCCAGCCCCCTTCCGGAGATCCGCCGGATCAAGCCTCCGGCCCAGATGCTCTACCTGTTCCTGCAGACCATCGTGCCCACGGTGCCGGCGTCGTTCCTCACCTTCAACGACCGCCCGCTGTACCGCATCTACGCGTCGTTCCCCCGCCTGTGGGGGATCTCGGCCCTGACCGACCAGCAGACGGCGGGGCTGATCATGAAGATCGTCGGCGGGCTCTTCCTGTGGCTGGTCATCGGCTTGATCTTCTTCCGCTGGTATGCCACCGAAGAGCGGCGGGACAAGCAGGAGCGCGACGGGGTCCTTCTGTGGGACGACGTCGAGCAGGAACTTCTTGCTCCGCCGAAGGCCCGCTGAGGTTTCGTTTCTCCGGAGCCGTGGGGAGGACCCCCCACCGTAGGACCGAAGGAACACCCGCCGCTGCTGGGGACCGCGCGCGTGGCACCCGGAGCGGTAGGTGCAAGAAGCATCTATTGATAACGACACTACCTACCCGAGAAGATGAGGATCGCCGCCGTTCCGGTGGTTCTCTTTGACGCTCCATTGGGGGAACATTGATGCACAGACGACTCTCGCGACGCTGGTTCGCAGCGCTCGCCGGCGCCGCCGGCGCAGCCGGCGTGCTGCTACCGGTGAGCGCGGCATGGGCGCCGCACGTGGCCCAGATGAAGGTCACGCCCACCCAGTTCAAGGCCGGTGACACCATCACCGTCTTCGGCCCCAGCGGCTACGGCGCGACGAACCCGGTCGAGGTACGCCTCGACTCCGCCGACGGCCCCGTGCTCGGCAGCTTCAAGACCAGCGGCTCCGGCTTTGCGCAGTGGGGCCCCGGCACCGTCACCATCCCGGCTGACGTCAAGCCCGGTATCCACACCCTCTGGGCCACCCAGAAGCTCGAGGAGTCCGAGAAGCTCATCCGGGGCATGCCGACCAAGACCCTCGTCGAGGTGCTCAACCCCGACGGTACGAACCCGGTCGTCGGCCAGGATCTGTCGCCGCAGCTCGAGCCCCGTCCCACCGGCCTCGTCGAGGACAAGCCGGTAGGGGCCGGAGCCTTGGTACTGGTCGGCCTCGGCGTCGCCGGTGTGGCCATGTTCGCCGCCGGCGCCGCGGCATTGATGTCGTCCCGCCGGAGCGGTCCCTCGGCCGAGAAGATCAGGACCGGAAGCCGGTGAGCCGCCGACGTGTCATCGCCATGGGCGCCCTGCCCGTCCTCGTCCTTCTCGGCGGCCAGGGCATGGCCGTCGGGGCCAATGAGCCCCGGATGACCGCCTCCGTCCGGGCCACGGGGGAGGATCTCGCTCCCACCCGCACCTACGGAGCGCCGTACCTGGCCGTCGACCCGGAGAACGCGAACCACATCGTGGCGGCCACGCCCGAGATGCGCAGCCGCACCTGCCGGTTCATGCGGTCCCTCGACGCGGGGCGCACGTGGCGGCTCATGGACGCGTTCCCGTCGCCGCAGAGCTACCCGTTCTGCTTCCACACCTCCGGAACCAGCACCCAGACGCCGATCTCCTTCGGCCGCGACGGCGCCGTGTACTACGCGCTGAACGGTTGGGACCAGCAGGACATCGGCACCGGCGCGGAGCACGCCGGCACCTACGCCAATTTCAGTGTGTTCGTCGCCCGTAGCAACGACCTGGGCGAAAGCTGGGATCCGGTGATGGTGCGTGACGCCCGCGGCAAGACCGGCGCCGGCCAGGCCGAGAACAACCGCCCGATCAACGGGCTGGCCGTCGACTCCAAGACCGGCAACGCGGACACGGTGTACGTGGGCTGGAACCAGAGCTTCCCGCAGGCCACCCCCGCCCAGGCCAGCCAGACCATGATCGCCACGTCCACCGACGGCGGCAGGACCTTCGGGGAGCCGGTGAAGGTGGTCGGCGACTACTACAAGTCGGTGGCCAACAAGCCCGACCCCGAAAAGTGGGGCGGCAGCAGCCCGACGCTGACAGTCGACGACGACGGCAACCTCTACGCCATCTTCTACGCCACGGCTACCGGGCAGCCGTCCGGCTCCCAGAACAACTCCATCCTGCTGGCCAAGTCCACCGACAAGGGCAAGACGTTCACCGTCAACGAGGTGGCGCCGCCCAGCGGGTTCTACCAGGCCGGCGCCATCATGGACTGGTCATCGGAAGGCGGCGAGCAGGGCACCCTGCACATCGTCTACGAGGACAAGATCACCCAGCCGGATCTGGGCGACCGTGACGTCTTCACGCGGCGGTCCACCGATGGTGGCAAGACGTGGTCCGAGCCCAAGCAGCTCAACGACGACGTCCCGCTCGACCCCAAGGACACCGGCCACTCCCAGAACAACCCGAGTGTCAGCGTTGCCCCCAACGGGCGGGTCGACGCGGTGTGGTGGGACTTCCGCAACGACCAGGGCCAGTTCCAGAACGACGTCTACTACTCCTACTCGGAGGACAACGGCGCCACGTGGACCAAGAACATCCGGGCCAACGACCGGTCGATCGACCGGCGGATCGGCGTCTGGAGCAACGGCTACGACATGCGTATGCCTGTCGGAGTCGCGTCCACGAACAAGGTGGCCGTCTTCGCCTGGGATGACACCCGCAACGCCGACGAGCTCACCCAGGGCCAGGACGTCTTCACGTCGATCGCCCAGCACGAGGCGCTCGGCACGGGCAGCAACGACGCCATGCGGTACGCCCTCGCCGCCTTGGTCGGCCTGGCCACCGTCGGACTCGTCCTGCTCGCGGTGAGCATGATGACCGGCCGGCGCCGCCCGCAGGCCGAGCCGGCGCTGGAGCCCGAGGCCGCCCGAGGCCGGGTCGGCAGCTCCAGCACCGACCGCAAGCGCTCCTAGGGGACTGCGATTGAGGACCGGCCTGTCCGCACCGGTGCGGGCGGGCCGGTCCTCGTCGCGTTTAGCCTTCCGCCGATGAAGACCCTCGAGTTCCGCGTCAGCGGTATCCCCGTACGGGTCGAGCCCATCTTCTTCCTGGTGATGGGCCTGTTGGGTTGGGCCAACGGCTACACGGGCGTGCTCATCCCCGTCTTCATGGTGGTGGGCGGCGTCTCCATCCTGGTGCACGAGCTCGGCCATGCCACCGCCCAGCGTTCCTTCGGCGGCCGGCCGGCGGTCACCCTCACCGGATTCGGTGGGTACACGACGGGGCCGGTCCAGCCCAAAGGTCGGTCGCTGGTCGTCACCCTGGCCGGCCCGGGCGCCGGCTTCCTGGCGGCCATCGTGGGCGTCGCCCTGTCGCAAGTGGTGACGTCGGAGTCCCGCATCGTCGACTCCGCCCTCGACATCCTCATCTGGGTGAACATCTTCTGGGGGGTCTTCAACCTCCTGCCGATCCTGCCGCTCGACGGTGGCCACGTCGCCGCCGACATCTTCGGTCTGCGCCCGGCGCAGTATCTGTCCCTGGCCGGCGCCATCGCCCTGGGGCTCGTCGGCCTGCTCCTGAGCGCACCGTTCATGGCCATCGTCGCCTTCATGTTCGGAAGCCAGAGCCTCACCGCCCTCCGGGCCGACCGGGACCAACCGCAGCTGGAGCGGCTCGACCAGGCCCGCCGGGCCCTCCTCCAGGGCCGCACCACCGAAGCCATCGAGGAGATCGAGGCCGCCGCCGCCGGGTCGGTGTCGTTCGAGGTGGAGGTGACGTCGGCCGAGCTGATGGCCTGGGCCCGGTTGGCCGAGGGCCAGCCCGAGGAGGCCCGAGCGGCCCTCGACCAGCTTCGGGGCGGCATCTCCCGGACCAGCCGGCTCGTCCAGCGCATGGTGGCCCTGGCCGAGGGCAAGCAGAACGAGCCGATCGCCCCGGCCTTCGTCGCCTGCGACGACGTGGTGGCCGCCATGATCGCGTCTCGGATGGTCAGCGCCGCCGGCCTCCTCGACCGGGTCCTGGAGGAGCTGCGGACCCTGCCGGTCCTTCCCGGGCCTCCCCGCACCAACGGCTACCGGGCCCTCCAGCTCGGCCTGCACCACGCCGGGCGCTACCGAGACGCGGCGAAGGTGGGCGACACCCTTTTCCAGGTGGAGCCCGGCCCACTGGTGGCCTACAACGTGGCCTGCAGCTCCGCCCTGGCCGGGGACACCGAGTCCGCGCTTGCGTGGCTCGACCGGGCGGTCGAGAACGGCTTCCGGGACACCAACCTCCTCGACCAGGACAACAACTTCGACACCATCCGGGACACCGACGGCTTCCGGGCCCTGCGGTCGTGGATGGAATCGGGCCCCCCGACCGGTGGGTCCGAGGAGGAGGCCACCGGCACATAGACGCCGGTGGAGGACCGGGCTGAGCTGTACCCCGTGGGGGTATACTGGTGAAGACCTTCGAGGGAGGACGATCTTCATGGCACAGCCCCGGGGCTACACCGCCACCAAGGAGCAGCTGCGCGACCGGCTGGCCCGCATCGAGGGCCAGGTGCGGGGCGTGGCCCGCATGGTGGAGGAGGACCGCTACTGCGTCGACGTCCTCACCCAGATCAGCGCCATCCAGGCCGCGCTCGACCGGGTGGGGCTCGGCCTGCTCGACGACCACGCTCGCCACTGCCTCATCGGGGGCCACGGCGGCCCCACCGACCCCGAGGAGCAGGTCCAGGAGCTGATGGGCGCCGTCGGCCGGATGCTGTCCCGCTAGCCCTCGGCCGTACCGGTCACTCCCACCGGAAGGTGGCGGCGGCGGCGAGAGGCGCGGCGAGGGCCCACGCGGCCAGCACCGCCCACGCCCGCCCCGGCACCGCCCCGGCGGTCGAGGTGGCATGGAGGACGTCGGACAGCGCGGCCGCAGGAAGCGCCCGGGCGACCGCCCGGAGCGCGCCGGGCAGCTCGGCGACGGGGATGACCATGCCGCCGAGGAGCAGGAGGACCAGGTACAGGCTGTTGGCCGCGGCCAGCACCGCCTCTCCCCGCAGCCGGCCGGCCATCAGCAGACCCAGGCCGGAGAAGGCCACGGTGGCCAGGAGCATGGCCGGGACGACGGTCGCCACCGACCCCGACGGACGCCAGCCAAGGGCCAGCGACACCGCCACCAGCACCGCCACCTGCAGCACCTCGACGAACAGGATGGCGAGGGTCTTGGCCGTGAGCAGCGCCGGGCGCCCGAGGGGAGTCGAGCCGAGCCGCTTCAGCACCCCGTACTGGCGCTCGAAGCCGGTGGCGATGCCCAGGCCCACCATGGCGGTGGACATGACGGCCAGGGCCAGGACGCCCGGGGCGAGGAAGTCGATCGGCTCGTCGGTCCCGGTGGGGAGCACGTCGACGACGGAGAAGAAGACAAGGAGCAGCACGGGGATGCCGAGCGACAGCAGCACCGACTCGCCCCGGCGCAGGGTCAGGGCCAGCTCCACCCTGGTCTGGGCCAGCACCCGGGCCGTCATGAGTCGCTCGTCAGTCGCAGGAAGACGTCCTCGAGCGACTGGCGGCCGGCGCGCAGGTCGCCCAGCGCGAGGTCCTGCTCGGCCAGCCAGGCGGTGAGGGCGGCCACGGTGGCCGGCGACGGGGCGGTGGCCACCGAGTACCGCCCGGGCCGGACCTCCACCACTACGGCACCGACCGCGGCCGACAGCCCCGTCACGTCGAGACCCGGCGGCGCGCCGAAGTCGATCGTGGTGCGTTCCGAGGCCGACATGAGCGCGGCCGGCGTCCCCTCGGCCAGCAGCCGGCCGTGATCCACGATCACCACCCGGTCGGCCACCCGCTCGGCCTCGTCGAGCTCGTGGGTGGCCAGCAGGACGCAGGTGCCCCGCGACCGGAGCTCGCCGATGACCTCCCGGATGATCTGGCGGCCCGCGACGTCGACCCCCGCGGTGGGCTCGTCGAGGAACGCCACCTCGGGCCGGCCGACAAGAGCAAGGGCCAGCGACAGGCGCTGCTGCTCCCCGCCCGAGAGTCGCCGCCAGGGCGTCCGGGCCACGCCGGCCAGGCCGAGGCGGTCGAGGAGCCCGGCCGGGTCCTCGGGGGAGTCGTAGAAGGCGGCGAACAGGCGCAGGCCCTCCACCGGGCGGATCCCCGGGTAGACACCGCCCTTCTGGAGCATCACGCCGATGCGAGGCGTGAGCCGGGCGTGGTCGGCGACCGGGTCGAGGTCGAGCACCCGCACCGTCCCCGAGGTGGGCGACTTGTACCCCTCGAGCGTCTCGACCGTGGTGGTCTTGCCGGCGCCGTTGGGGCCGAGCAGCGCCAGCACCTCGCCGGCCTCGGCGGTGAACGACAGGCCGTCGACGGCCGTCACGTCGCCGGGGTAGCGGACCACCAGCCCCGAAACGTCGACGGCGGGCATGGTGAAGCACGCTACCGTCCCCTTCATGCTCGACCCCAGGCGGCTGCGGACCGACCTCGAGGCCGTCAAGGCCGGCCTGACGAGGCGCGGCGTCGACCTGTCCGAGATCGACCGGGCCGTCGACCTGGAGGCCCGGGAGCGGGAGCTGCGGGCCGTGGTGGAAGGGATGCGGGCCCGGGTGAGGTCCCTGTCCAAGGAGGTGGGCCAGGCCCGCCGGAGCGGCGACCTGGCGGCTGCCGAGGCCAAGGCCGACCAGAGCCGGGCCCTCGGCGAGGAGGAGCGGAAGATCGACTCCGAGGTGACCCGCCTCGCCGGGGAGCTGCGCGACGTCCTGTTGCGGACCCCGAACCTTCCGGCCGACGACGCTCCCGACGGCGCGTCCGAGCACGACAACGTGGTGGTGCGGACCGAGGGCTACGACCCCGACGCCTACGGCGATCACCAGCGGACCCCCCACTGGGACATCGGCGCCCAGTTGGGAATCCTCGACCTGGAGCGGGGGGCCAAGCTGTCCGGGTCCATGTTCCCGGTGTTCCGCAAGCAGGGCGCCACCCTGGTGCGGGCCCTGTGCCAGCTGGCCCTCGACCGCAACGCGGACGCCTACGAGGAGATCCGCCCGCCCAGCCTCGTCCGCACCGACACCATGGTGTCCACCGGCCACCTGCCCAAGTTCGTCGACGAGGGCTACCACCTGGAGCGCGACGACCTGTGGGCGATCCCCACCGCCGAGGTGCCACTCACCTCCCTGGCCCGCGACGAGATCCTGGCCGAGGCGGACCTGCCGATGCGGCTGATGGCCTACACGCCCTGCTTCCGCCGGGAGGCGGGGGCGGCCGGTCGGGACACCCGGGGGCTGCTCCGGGTGCACGAGTTCGACAAGGTGGAGATCCTCGCCTACGCCACCCCCGCCCAGGCCGCCGAGGTGCACGCCGACATCCTGGCGAGGGCCGAGGGATCGCTCCGGGCTCTGGGCCTGGCCTACCGGGTGGTCGACCTGTGCGCCGGCGACCTGGGCGGCTCCGCAGCCCGCACCTTCGACCTCGAGGTCTACGCCCCCGGCTGCGACATGTGGCTCGAGGCTTCCTCCGTCTCCTGGTTCAGCGACTACCAGGCCCGGCGGGCGAACATCCGCTACCGCCCGGCCGAGGGGAGCGGGACGGCCGTCGTCCATACCCTCAACGGATCCGCGCTGGCGGTCCCCCGGGTGTGGGCCGCGGTCGTGGAGACGCACCGCCGACCCGACGGAAGCGTGGCTCTGCCCGAGGCCCTGTGGCCCTACTTCCGTGGGGCGCGATCCATCCCTCCGAACAGCGCCCAGCCATGAGCACCGCGCAGATCCTCTTCTCGATCGCCCTGGGCACCATCACCCTGGTCATCACCGGGTTTGCGCTGTACGTCGCCTCCTCCACCATGTGGAGCGACCGCTGGTACCACCGCCGTAAGCCCGATGACCCGGTGAGCCGGTGATCCGGTGAGTACCGGAAGCACCCGGTACAAGGGGAAGTCGGGACAGTGGGCGTTCCTGGGCCACCGGATCACCGGCTTCCTGGTGTTCCTCTTCCTGCTGCTCCACATCGTCGACGTGTCCCTGCTCCGCTGGCCCGAGACCTACGACCAGGTCCACCGGCTCTACGGCAACGTCGTCCTCCGCCTGTTCGAGGTCGGCCTCCTCCTGGCCCTGGTCTTCCACACGTTCAACGGGATGCGCATCGTGGCCGTCGACATGTTTCCGGAGGCGGTGCGCAACCAGCGCCGGCTCCTGCAGGTGGTCGTCGCCCTCACGCTGCTGACCGGCATCCCGGGCGGCGTGGTCATCATGTGGCCCTTCATCGAAGGTCGAATTTTGTGACTGCGCTCGAGACCCCGCCGCCGAAGCCCCGCGTCCGGGCCCGCAGCCCGGAGGCGTGGTCGTGGGTGTTCATGCGGCTGTCGGGCCTGGCCCTGGTGTTCCTGGCCCTGATCCACTTCACGATCACCCACATCGTGAACGACGTGGTGGAGACCGACTACGACTTCGTCGCCGAGCGGTGGCACAACCCGGCCTGGCGCATGTTCGACTGGTTGCTGCTCGTCCTGGCCCTGAGTCACGGGGTGAACGGCCTCCGGACGATCGTCGACGACTACGTGCGCAGTCCCGGCCGTCGGAAGGCGGTGAAGGCCGTGCTCTACGGCCTCACCGGCGTGCTCGTGATCGTGGGGACCTTCACCATCCTGGCGTTCCCGACCCGGCCTCGTTAACCGGCGCGGCGGCGTTACCGTTGAAGTCCATGGACGACCCCGGTCCTCCGAAGTCGTCCCTGAACGACAGCACCAAGACCACCATCGGCGTGCTCGTGGCCATGGCGGTGGTCCTCATCGTCGCGGGGATCGGGATCGCCACGGTTCGCGACGCCCGCGACACCCTCACCAAGGCAACGGCCACCACCACGTCCACGGTGCGCCCGGCCGGGAACGTTCCTCCTCCCAGCGATCTCACGCCCGATCAGGCCAAGGTGGTCGAGGAGATCAAGGGCGAGGTAGCCGCCATCCGGGGGCTGGCCTGGAAGGGGACGTTGCCGGTCAAGGTTCTCACCAAGGACCAGCTGGCGGCCAAGGTGCGGGCCCTGAACGCCGAGGAGCTGGCCGAGAACCGTGACGAGCTGACCACGGACGAGTCGATCCTCAAGCTCCTGCAGCTCATCGACAAGGACGTGGACTACGCCAAGACCCTCGACGCCATCCTGGCGGGCGGCGTCCTCGGCTTCTACGACGACGAGGCCAAGGAGCTGTACGTCGGGGGCGGCGGGTCGAGCACGCTCGACGCGGCCACCAAGTCCACCCTGGCCCACGAGCTGACCCACGCCCTCACCGACCAGCACTTCGACTTCGGCACCCGCACCAAGGCGCTCGACGACCAGAACCGCACCGAGGAGGTCGCCGCCTTGAGTGCCCTCATCGAGGGCGACGCCGAGCTGGTGGCCGCCCTCTGGCAGGAGCGGCACCTGAGCGACCGGGAGCGGCGGGAGGCGCTCCAGGGTGGTTCGGTCGACGGAAGCGTCTACGCGAACGCGCCGCGCTATCTCCTGGAGTCCCTGTTCTTCCCCTATCAGGACGGGCTGACGTTCGTCCGTGCCCGACACCGGGCCGGTGGGTTCGCCGAGGTCGACAACGCCTACCGGAACCCGCCGACCTCCACCGAGCACATCCTCCACCCCGAGACGTACGCGTCCGGCCAGACCTGGTCCCCACCGCCGCTGCCGGACCTGGCTGCCGCGACCGGCTGCGGTCAGGTCGACACCGGCACCCTCGGCGAGTTCGACATGGCCCAGATCCTGGCCCGGGAGATCAACAGCACCGAAGCCCGCAACGCGGCCGCCGGCTGGAACGGCGACGCCTTCGGAGTGGTCCGCTGCGGCGCCGCCCTCGGCCTCGCCGACCGGTGGCAGACCGACGACCCGGCCGCGGCCGGGCGGCTGGCCGACGCCCTGTCCCGCTGGGCCCGGGGCTGGTCCGGCGCCAGCCGGGCGCCCGACGCCGAGGGTCGCCTCACGGGGCCGTCCGGCAGCGCCAGGGTGGTGCGCGACGGCGGTCGGGTCGACCTCGTCCTGGCCGACGACCTGGCGACCGCCGACCGCGTCGCCCGGGCCCTGCTCGCCGGCTGAGCCCGGTCAGGCCCGCCGCCGGGCCCGCTCGGGCGACGGCACCGGGGAGCCGGCGCCCACGGGTGCCCGCCCCATGGCCAGCCGGGGGACGACGAACGCGGCAGTGGCCACGCCGGCGAAGGCCAGGTATGGCAGCAGGCTCAGGAACTGCGACCAGAACCCGGCTCTCCCACCGGCCTCTTCCGGCCGCTCCAAGACGTAGAGCCCCGTGGTGAGGTCGGTGACGACGACGTGCTGGGGCAGGAGGGCGACGCCCACCACATCGGGTTGTGACGGGATGAACTGGGCGACCGTGCGGGCCCGGACCTCACCGAAGTCGATGACCCGCAGGCCGTCGCCGTGCCAGGCGACGTAGGCCAGTGACCCGCTGGCCACGAGGCGACCAGGGGCCGACGCGCTGGGGAACCGCACGGGGGTCTGCTCGCGAGGTGTGAGCCCCCGCTCCAGCTCGAGAACGCGGAGCCCGTGGGCAGTTGGGGCGTCGGGGCAGCCGTCGTCCAGAACATCCTCGGACACGATGGCCACTGTCCGGTTGCCCAGCGGCATGATTGCGACGTGGGTGGCGGCGGCTCCGCGGCCGGGCTCCGCCGGCGACGCGGCTTCTCCGGAGCCGGACGGCGCTGCGGAGTTCGTGAGGTCGAGGTCGTACACCCGCCCGTCCGGGAACACGACCGCCGCCCCTTGCCCGTCGTCGGTGAGGCGGGCGGTGACGGAGCCGCCGGTTCCTGTGCACGCGCCGGCGACCGGTGCTGGGTCCGTCCACTGGCCGACCGTCGTAGGACGGGCGGGGTCGGACACGTCATCTATGGCGACGCCTGGTCGAGGGGTGTTGGTCCGCGACGCCAGCACCTCACCGTCGGCCCGCGTCGCCAGCGTCACCGATTGCCCCTCGGTCCGGCAGTCCGGGCACCGAGCGCTCTCTCCCAGGAGCCGCGGGTGGGCAGGCTCGGTGATGTCGTGGAAGACGACCGTGGCACCGGTCGCGTCGCCGCATGCGGGCAGGGGCGTGAGGGCCAAGGCCACCACGTCGCCGGTGAACGACTCGGTGGCCACGGTGACCGAGTCGACGTCGACGGCCGTCGTTCCCGGCGGCAGTGAGATGGCGGAGACGACCCGCGGCTTGCCGGCATCCTTGATGTCGACGACCTTGGCCGACGAGGTCGGGCACGGCGACCCGGCCGCCTCGGTGGCGACGACGGCAGTGGTGCCGACCACCGTCACGTCGCCGTAGAGGCCCGCGCTCTCCAGATCGGATCGGCCCACGACCTCGAGGTTGACCTCGACAACGTCGGCTGCAGAAACGGGACCGAGGCACGTGGTCATGGTCAGCACCGCCGCGGCCCACCGCCACCGCCCGAGCGGATTCACGTCGTCGACCTCGACTGGCGACGCGGGTCGTGAGCCTCGTCGTGGGGTCGGCCGCCGAGTGCCATCCGGCGGGATCTAGCTGCGGAGCACGCCCAGGCCGACGACGACCTCGGCGTCGTCGGGATCCGAGTCGGGGCCGTAGCCCAACACCGCGGTGCCCCGTGTGCCGCACTTCGGACAGGCCAGGCCCACGACGGCCAGCATGTCGTCGGGGTCGGATGCGCCCTCGGTGCGCCGCATGGCCTGCAGGTCGAAGTCGGCGGCGTCGCTCTCCTGCCGGCAGGTCAGGCAGATGATCCGCCCCGCGGGGCGGGCGGCCATCTGGCCGGTGAACCCCGCAGCCTCGAGCGTGGCCAGGATCTCCCCGAGGGTGGCGCCGTAGGCCGGCGTGGAGTCCGGGCTCAACTGGCTACGTCCACATCCACGCGGCGCGTCATGTTGTCCTCCAGCAGGTCGAGGACGGCTTCCTCGATCGGCCCCTGCGTGAGGAGCGTACCCGCCTCCGCCGGGTCGGCGGGGGCACCGACCAGGGCCTGCTCGAGGGCCGGCGCGATGGTGGCCCCTCCCAGATACCGGTCGATGATGCGCGGATCGACATAGGACGACCGGCATACCGCGGGGGTGTTGCCCAGGTAGTGGGCCACCTCCTTCATGGCCCGGGTGACGGCCCGCTTGCGGGCCGTCGGGCTGGTGGCGCCGGTGGACACGGCAAGGGCCACCGCGGCCAGCACGGTGGCGTTCCAGGTGCGGAAGTCCTTGGCCGAGAACTCTCCGCCCGTGACCTCCTTGATGTAGAGGTTGATGTCCGGGGACCGGACGTCGATCCATTCCCGCCCCCGCTGCCAGGCGAGCAGCTCGGACTTGCCGCCCCGCCGGCGCTTGAGCGCTTCGACGACGGCGTAGACCTCGGGGTCGACGACCGACTGGATCCGGCGCTTGCTGCCCTTGGCCATGTAGTCGAAGTTCACCGTGCTCGGCGGCTCGAGCTTGACGTGGCGCTTGTGCATCGTCGCCAGCCCGTAGGTCTGGTTCTCCTCGGCGTAGCCCTCGGTGCCGATGCGGAAGAAGCCCAGGTCGAGGAGGCGGGCCGCGCACGCCAGCACCCGTTCCCGGCTCAGGCCGTCGTCGGCCAGGTGCTCACGCGCGTAGTGGCGAAGCTTGGGCAGGGCCCGGGCGAACTCGAGCATGTGGTCGAACTTCTCCCGGTCGCGCCGTTCCCGCCACACGTCGTGGTAGCGGTACTGACGCCGGCCGCGGGCGTCGAGGCCGGTGGCCTGGATGTGGCCTCTCGGGTCGGCGCAGATCCACACGTCGGTCCATGCCGGAGGGATCACGAGGGCGCGAGCCCGTTCCAGCACCGCGGGGTCGGTGATCCGGGCGCCCGACGGATCGAGGTACACAAAGCCGCGGCCGGCCTTCCGGCGACGGATGCCGGGAGCCGAGCAGTCGACCCTTCGCAGGCGCGGTGCCATCGCCACGGTTCTCCCCCTCGGAACGGGGCGGCAACCGCGTGGGGGTTTCCCGGCCGTCGACCCCGGGTACCCGCGCGATATGTCCCAACCGGATCCGTACCCGCCGATCGACACCCCGCCGGCACCTCTGCCCGACCCGGAGCCGCTGCCCGCGCCGCCGTCGCCCCAGCCGCCGATCCCCGACCCGCAGCCGATCTGATGACCCAGATCACCGGACAGAACGTCGTCGCCACCTTCCCCGACCTCGATAAGGCCAATGCCGCCGCCCTGGCCCTGAGCCGGGCGGGCATCGAGGCCAACAAGGTGTCCATCCTCGGACGCGAGCAGGAGCAGGCCGCCAGCGACCCCGACACCCGCCTGCGAGACATGGAAGCCACCGGTGAGGTGGCCAAGCGGGCCGGCGCTGCGGGCGGCGCAGGCGCGGCGCTGGGCATGGCCGCCGGAGCCGCGGCGTTCGTGATCCCCGGCGTCGGGCCCATCATCGGGAGCGGCATCTGGGCCGGCGTGCTGGCCGGCGGCATCGCCGGCGGGGTGATCGGTGGCATGGTCGGCGGAGTGGGCGCCCTCAGCCTCGAGGAGTTCGACCTGAAGTACCAGGGCGTGCTGCGCGACGGCAAGGCCATGGTGGCCGTGGCGGTCGACGACGAGGCGGGCGCCGACGAGGCCCGCCAGCTGCTGGAGAAGGAGAGCCCCGAGGACATCCACATGATCGACGCCACCGGGGAGCGCATCGGCGACTAGCCCGGTCGAACCGGGGTGGCCCACCTGGGGCGTAACGTGCGGTTCCGCGATCTAGGAGGGCGACGTGAAGTTCCTGGTCATCTGGAACATCGAGATCGGCAGGCTGTCCGGCGAGATGATGAAGGCGGTCCTGCGCATGCGCGACCATGCCCAGCCGCTGGAGGAGCAGGGCAAGGTGATCGGCCGCTACCACATCGTCGGCAGCCATGGCGGGGCATGGATCTACAACGTGTCGAGCAACGACGAGCTCGAGATGCTGCTGGCCCAGTCGCCCGTCTACAACTACTCCCACTTCAAGGTGTACCCGCTGGCCGACATGACGTCCCTGCCCGTCACGCCCGCGGAATAGGCGGCCATGTCCGTCACCGACACCCTGCGGGAGCTCGTCCACCGGGTGGCCACTGCCGAGGTCCTCGATCGGGTGGGGAAGCCGGTGTCGTCGAAGGTGGGCGATGTCCTCGGGCACGGCCCGGTGAAGGACGCGTTGAGCGGCACCTGGTTGGGCCATCCGCTCCATCCGATGTTGACCGACGTGCCGATCGGCTTCTGGACGAGCTCGTTCGTTCTCGACATCGCCGGCGGACGGCGGGGCCGCCCGGCGGCCGACCGGCTCCTCGGCCTGGGGATCCTCAGCGCTCTGCCCACTGCGGCGTCGGGTCTGTCCGACTGGTCCGACACCATCGGCGAGGACCGGCGGGTCGGCGTCGCCCACGCCATCGCCAACAACGTGGCGCTGGTGCTCTACAGCTGGTCGTGGCTGGCCCGGAGGCGGGGAAGGCGGGGCAAGGGACTGGTGCTCGGGTTCCTGGGCGCCGCCGCAGCCAGCGGTGGCGGCTACCTGGGAGGCCACCTGGTGTACCGGCAGGGGGTCAACACCGACCGCAACGCCTGGAAGCACGGCGGTGAGGACTGGGTCGACGTGGCCGGGGATCTCGAGCTCACCGCCGGGCAGCCGCTCGTCGTCAAGGCGCACGAGGACGACGTCCTGCTGGTCCGGACCGCCGGCGTCGTGTCCGCTATCTCGAACGTGTGCGGGCACGCCGGTGGCCCGCTCAGCGAGGGCGACTTCGACGATGCCGGATGTGTCACCTGTCCGTGGCACGGAAGTGTGTTCCGGCTGGCCGACGGCCACGTCGTCCATGGCCCGGCCACCGGCCACCAGCCCCGGTACGAGGTGCGGTCTGCGGGCGGCAGGCTGTCGGTGCGCCGGCTCCGTAGCCCGGCCTGACCGACACGGTGACCCGCTTCAGAGACCGGGCCGAAGCGGGTCGGGTACTTGCCGGCGCGCTGGGGCATCTGGCCGGCCGCGACGACGTGGTGGTCCTGGCCCTGCCCCGGGGCGGCGTGCCGGTGGCCCACGAGGTGGCGCGTGCCCTCGGCGCCCCGCTCGACGTCTTCCTGGCCCGCAAGCTCGGCGTGCCCGGACATCGGGAGCTGGCCATGGGGGCCGTGGCCAGCGGGGGCGTGCGGGTGCTGCACCAGGCGGTGATCGACGCCCTCGCCATCGCCCCCGAGGTGATCGAGGAGGTCGCAGCGCGGGAGGGCGCAGAGCTCGCCCGCCGCGAGCAGGCGTACCGGAGCGGCCGGCCGCCGCTCGAGCTGGCCGGGCGGACGGTGGTGGTGGTCGACGACGGACTGGCCACCGGGGCCACCATGCGGGCCGCGGTGACCGCGCTCCGGGCCCAGCTGGCCGGGCGGATCCTGGTGGCCGTGCCGGTCGGGCCGCCCGAGACGTGTCAGGAGATGGCCCGGGAGGCCGACGAGGTGGTGTGCGTCCGCACGCCCCGTTCGTTCCACGCCGTCGGCCAGTGGTACGACGACTTTGCCCAGACGACCGACGACGAGATCCGGGCCCTGCTGGCCCTCGAGGAGGACGACCATGGCGAATGAGGTACGGGCAGTGGTGGCCGGGGCCAAGGGCGGGCCGGTGGCCGTGGAGACGATCATGGTGCCGGATCCCGGTCCCGGGGAGGCACTCGTCCGGGTGCAGGCCTGCGGGGTCTGCCACACCGACCTGCACTACCGGGAGGGGGCGATCAACGACGAGTTCCCGTTCCTCCTCGGCCATGAGGCGGCGGGCACGGTGGAGGCGGTCGGGGACGACGTGGACAACGTCTCGCCCGGGGACTTCGTGGTCCTCGCGTGGCGGGCGCCGTGCGGAACGTGCCGGTCGTGCCTCCGAGGCCGGCCCTGGTACTGCTTCGACAGTGCCAACGCCACCCAGAAGATGACCCGGGCCGACGGCACCGTCCTGAGCCCCGCGTTGGGCATCGGCGCCTTCGCCGAGCTCACGCTGGTCGCCGCCGGCCAGGCGGTGAAGGTCGACCCGGCAGCCGGGCCGACGGCGGCCGGCCTGATCGGCTGCGGCGTCATGGCCGGATTCGGCGCCACGGTCAACACCGGCGGGGTCACCCGGGGCGACACCGTGGCGGTGTTCGGCTGCGGCGGGGTCGGTGACGCCGCCATCGCCGCCGCCGCCCTGGCCGGCGCCCGCCAGGTCATCGCCGTCGACGTGGACTCCCGGAAGCTCGAGTGGGCCAGGGAGTTCGGGGCCACCGACACGGTCAACTCCTCCGAGGGCGACCCGGTGGAGGCCATTCGGGCCCTGACCGGCGGCTTCGGGGTCGATGTGGCCATCGAGGCGGTGGGGCGGCCCGAGGTCTTCCTCCAGGCCTTCGCGGCCCGGGACCTGGCCGGCACGCTCGTCCAGGTGGGGGTGCCATCGCCCACCATGACCTTGGAGCTGCCCATGATCGAGTTCTTCGGGCGGGGTGGGGCGCTCAAGCCGTCGTGGTACGGCGACTGCCTGCCCACCCGCGACTTCCCGCTCCTCATCGACCTGTACCTGTCGGGGCGCTTTCCCCTCGACCGCTTCGTCACCGAGACGGTGGCGCTCGACCAGGTGGAGGAGGCGTTTGCCAAGATGCAGAAGGGGGAAGTTCTGCGATCGGTCGTGGTGTTCTGAGGTTCCGTCAGGCGCGACTGGATGAGCCTACCGACCGGTAGGTAGACTGGCTCTACGGCGACGAAGAAGCCGACGCCCGGGGAGGAACCGTGAACGAAGTCGATCTTCTCCAGGAGCTGGCACCCGAGGCCGAACGGCTGCTCGAACGGCACCTGGCCGCCTCCAAGGAGTGGTTCCCCCACGAGCTGGTCCCCTGGGACGAGGTCATCAAGCACGATCCTCGCGACGAGTGGGACGCCGACTACCGGCCCATGCCCGACGCAGTGCGCCGGGCGCTGATCGTCAACCTGCTCACCGAGGACAACCTCCCCTACTACACCACCGAGATCACCCGGCTGTTCGGCATCGACCACGCCTGGGGGGCGTGGAACCGGCGGTGGACGGCCGAGGAGGGTCGCCACGCCATCGTCATCCGTGACTACCTGACCGTCACCGGATCCTGCGACCCGTACGTGCTGGAGCGGGGTCGTATGCAGCATGCGGAGTACGGGTTCCACCAGCCCATCACCGGCGCCGCCGACGGCTTCGTCTACGTCGCCCTCCAGGAGCTGGCCACCCGCATCTCGCACCGCAACACCGGGAAGCTCATGGAGGACAAGGCCGGCTACGACGTCATGGCCCGGGTGGCCGCCGACGAGAACATGCACTACCTGTTCTACAAGGACGTGGCCAACGCCGCCCTACAGGTCGACCCGTCGGCCATGGTCCTGGCCATGGAGCGCCAGGTGCGCTGCTTCCAGATGCCCGGCGCCGGGATCGACGATTTCTCCAACCACGCCAAGGCCATCGCCGAGGCCGGGATCTACGACCTGGGCATCCATCACGACCACATCCTCGTGCCGGTGATCATGCGGGCCTGGCAGCTCGAGGCCATCGAGGGGCTGTCGCCCGAGGCCCAGGACGCGCGCCAGCGGCTGGTCAAGAGGCTGGGCCGCATCGACAAGGTGGCCAAGTCGCAGGCCGCCCGCCGCGAGGAGCGCCCCCCCGGCCCCGACGCGTAGCCTGCGGCGTGGACTCACACCAGTACCGGCGCGCCCTGCTGCACACCGGCCGCATCGTCGTGGGCGTGCGCCCCGAGCACCTGCCGCTTCCTACCCCGTGCCGTGACTGGGACGTGCGGCTGCTGCTCAACCACATCATCGGGGGCAACTAC
The DNA here is from genome assembly GCA_902805665.1 of uncultured Acidimicrobiales bacterium. Lineage (GTDB taxonomy): Bacteria > Actinomycetota > Acidimicrobiia > Acidimicrobiales > AC-14 > CADCTB01. Next base: position 7,005 of record CADCTB010000098.1, on the reverse strand, counting down.
ATGTTCGCCGAGGTCGCCGCCGGCGGGCGGGCCGACGCCACCGGCGACATGGACGACCACACGCTGCCCGACCCGGGCAGCAACTACGTGGCCTCCGCCGAAGCGGTGCTCGCGGCCTGGGCCGCCCCCGGCGCCATGGAGCGCCGCTGCCACATGCCCTTCGGCGACATCCCCGCCCCTGCGGCGGTGAGCATCCACTTCCTCGACATCGTCGTCCACGGCTGGGATCTCGCCCGGGCCACCGGGCAGGACACCACCATCGAGCCGGACCTGGCCGCCGAGGCCCTCGACATCTCCCAGGGCCTGCTGAGCCCCGAACTTCGGGAGACCGGCGTCTTCGGCCCCGAGATCCCCATCTCCGACGACAACCCCCTTCACGACCGCCTGGCCGCCTTCATGGGCCGCCGACCCTGAGGAGCCACAGCCATGGGAGAGAAGATCGGCAAGATCACCGAGGTGGCCGGCCGGGTGACCGGTGACCGGGAGGTCGAGGCCAAGGGCCGCGTCGAACAGGACGCGTCCGATCCGCGCGACCCGACCCCGAACGTGAGCGAGGCCGAAGTCGAGGGCGAGACCGAGGCCGTCCGCCGCGAGCACCACGACATCGACTAGCCGCCTCGTGCCTGCCCCGCCTCGTCGAGTGAGCATGTGACCCGGATAGACCGGGTCACACGCTCACTCGACACCGTTCAACGTCCGAGTCCTAGCCCTCCGGCACCGCCAGGCGGTTGCCGCAGTTGAAGCAGAACTTGGCGACCGCCGGGTTCTTCTCGCCGCACTCGATGCAGAACACGGTCTTGGCCTTGCCGGTGGTGCGGGCCTTCGTGGCCTTGGGCGCCGGCGCCTCGACCAGCGTGGCCCCCTTCTTCGCCTTGGCCGCCTTCGTCGCAGGAGCAGCCTTTGCCTTGGTGGCCTTGGCCGCAGGTGCAGCCTTGGCGGCCGGCCGAGCCTTGGCCGCCGGCGCAGCCTTGGCCTTGGTTGCCGCGGGCGCCTTGGTGGTGGCCTTGGTCACCTTCTTGGTCGCCGGCGCCTTCTTCGCCGCCTTGCGGGCCGCTGGAACGGGGCGCGGGGTGGGCGCGTCGTCGTCGACCTCGGGCTCGAGCGGAACGGCCCGGAGCCCGGCGGAACGTGCGGCCCGCGACCCGGCATGACGCGGGCCGGGGACGAGGGTGGCCCCCGAATCCGGCTCCGATTCCGGCTCCGGCGCGGTGTCGACCGCGAGCGCAGCGCGGCGGCGAGCCAGCACCCGGGCCAGCGCGCCCTCGTCGTCGGCGGCCTCGGCTCTCGCCGACGGGCTCGGCGAAGCCGCAGGTGCCGGGTCGGCCGCGGCCTGCGCCCGCTTGGCCTCCTCCTCTTCGCGCCGACGGCGATTGGCCAGGCGCTGGGCCAGCGCCCCACCTGCGGCTGCGGGGTCCTGGCTGCGGGCCGGACCTCCACCCCCGCCCGAGCCGCCGCGCATACCCGCAGGAGCGAACGGACTGTTGGTGGACGGGCCTGGCCGACGGGACTGCTGGCGCTCGTAGAACTGGCGCATCGCCGCGTCGCGCATCTCCTCGGCGGAGCTGGCGTCGTACTGCAGCACGAGGTCCTCCGGCCGGTGGCCGGTGTGGGCGGCGTGGTCCATCAGCGCCAGTTCGGTGATGGTGATCTCCTCGTCCTCGTCCGGCTCGGCGTTGTAGACCGGCGGACCGGTGACGGGGCCTCCCTCGTCGTAGTTGCCGCCCCCGAAGGCAGGTGGAGGAGCGGTGGGGGCCGCGCCGCGCGGGCCGGGATTGAGGCCGCCCGGGCCGAAGCTCGACCCGACGGAGCCCGATGGCATCGGCGTGAACGCCTGCTGCGGCTTGGCCGACGCCTTCCGGGCCGGCTGCTTGCCGCGGAGGACCGGCCGCGGCCCGCCGGCCATCTCGGCCGCGATCATGTCGAGGGGCGAGGCCATGACCTCCGGGCCGCCGCCGCCCCCACCCATGCCGCCGCCGCCCATGCCTGGCGGGCCGCCCCGGCGGGTCAGCCGTTCGACCTCTTCCGCGGCCTGGCGGTCGAGCTCTTCGTTCCTGGCGTTCTTGTCCTTGCCGAACCGAGGCACGGTCCCTCTCCCTCAGACCCGGTGAAAACACTCATGGTAGCGCCGGTCGGAGGTTTCCCCGGCCGGCGCAGCCCACGGACCGTGGGGGCTACCGCCCGATCGTGTCGCCCTTGACCCTCTCGATCACCAGGTCGGAGATCTTGTTGCCCGCCTCCCGGCTCACCGCGTCGTAGCGCCAGTGGATGCCCGCGTAGAGCCGGGACTCGGCCTGCTCGCTGGCCCGACGCTTGAACTCCTCGGCCCTGTCCGGGAAGAGGTACGTCATCATCGTCTCCACCCCACCGGCGTAGCCGGCGCTGCCCGAGGCGTAGGCCGGGAACAGGGGAGTGGGCAGGTGCGGCTTCCAGTTGCGGTCGATGCCGAGGTCCCGGATGGCGTTCTCCGGGCGCGGGTTCCAGTAGGCGAACTTGGCGTCCCACGCCGCGATGCCGCCGTCGTGCATGGTGATGTTCAGCAGGGCCATGGCCCGGACCACCCGTGGGAGGGTCCAGCGGGTGGCGACGTCACCGGTGGTGGCCGCTTCCTCGATGTCGGTCATGGCCAGCTTCAGGGCGATGCCGGCCGGCAACTCCGTGCCCTGCGCCCCCTCCCAGAACTTGGCGATCCGCTTCTGCTCCTCGGTGAGGTTCTTCTGGAGGTCGACGATCTCCTGGGCCGCGGCCCGGAACGCCGGGCTTCCGAAGGCGGGGGGCGGCGGCGGGCGGAACTGGCTCCCGGAGGTCAGCACCCAGCCCTTCCACTTGCCGGCCTCGGGGTCGGTAGGAGGCGAGGTGGAGCCGGGCGGCGGCTGCCAGAACGCCGAGGAGTTGGCGATGCCTGGGGGCCGCGTGCCGTTCCAGGGGGTGCCTGCGCCGTCGGCCTTGGCCACCGCGATCACCTTGTCGGCGACGGCCCGTCCGAGCGCCAGCCCGGCTTCGACGTCGCTCGGTGTGTTGGTGCCGGCCTGGACCCGCGAGTCGGCGGCCTCGTCGGCCATCTCGTCGAGCCGCAGGGCGGACTGCCCCGGGAAGAGGTAGGCGAGGACCTTCGACGCCGCGCCCGCCATCGCCGCGTGCTCCGACGGGTACGACGGGTCGGGTGACGACGGGACCAGGGTCTCGACGCCCTTGGGCGCCTCCACGTTGAACTGGTACTTCCAGTGGTAGCTGGCGACGACCGCGTCCGACATGGCTGCGTGGAGGTAGCCGTACTGACGCGACGACAGCGGCGGGTTCTTGGCCGACTTGGACACGTAGTCGAACGCCGCCTCCGTCCACGGCCGGGTCGCCAGGGGCGGGCTCCACCTGTCGACGAGCTGCTGGGTGGCGTCCGTGCGCTTGTCGGCCGCCTCCTTGACCGCATCGAGGTCCGCCTTCGCCCGATCGGAGTCCTTCGCCGGCGGCTCCGGCACCGGGATCTCGCTTCCCGATGTCAGGACCCACGTCTTCCACGAGCCGGCCGAGGCCTCGGCCCGTACGACGGCCTCCTTGGCGCTGTCACCGTCGTCGCCACAGGCCACCAGCGAGGTGCTCAGGGCCAGACAGGCCACCCCCACCGCGACGACCCGCCGGCGGCGCGACCGCGTCGAATTCGCTCGTGTGTCTCTCACCCTCGTCTTCCCCCTTGTTGCCGAACGCCCGAGTGTCGCCCATGAGGCGTAATCGGCGCGTACCGGCAGCGTACGCGGCGGGAGGCGCGCTAGGCCGAGAGCGCTGCGGCCGCGTAGGCGATGGCCACCGGCTGGCACCAGATCACGATGGAGCGGATCTTCTCGGTGGGTACCGAGGCCGGTATCTCGTAGTTCTGCGTGCCGAGGGTGGACTTGAGGTTGGCGATCTCCACGTGCGGCGTGTTGACCGCCGTGGCGCTGTTCATCGGCCGCGTCGCCTCCGACAGCCAGACGAAGAGGTCGGTGTTCTCGCCGGTGGCAAAGCCCTCGAAGCGCAGGATGCGCCGTCCGTCGGGCAGGCGGTAGAGCTTGGCCGTGCCCTCGCCGCGCACCTCCACTTTGTAGAACGAGCCGGAGGCCACCACCCTGTCCGGCGTCATGCCGGGCAGGAGCGGCTCGTTGAGGGGGGTGTCGACCTGCTGGTCGACGACGGCCCGCCATGGCCCGGCGGCCTCGATGTTCAGGCGGACCGGTCCGGTGACGATCGAGTAGCCGGTCTCCTCCTTCGGGCAGGAGGTGTCGACGACAGGACCGGGCCGGCGGGGCGGTGGCGTCGACGTGATCCGCATGGCGCCGGTGGAGCAGGTGTAGCGCACCCGCCACTGGATGGCGTCGGGGAGGATCGTGAACTCCGGTGTCTGGAACGCGCCGGAGCCGTTGAAGGTGCTCACGGTCTCCCATCGGGCTGCGCTCCTCGGCTCGGCGCTCGTCGTGGCCGTGCCGCCGGACGCCGCCGTCGTGGGCGGCGCGGCGGACGAGCCTTCGCCGTCACCCCCGTCCCCGCCGCATGCGGCCAGGGTGAAGGCCAGCACCACGAGCGCGAGGACCGAGCGTCGACGCATCCCAGGCAGCGTACCGTTGGAGGTCATTCGACAAACGACGGGGGCGCCGGTGCTGTACGCCTTTGGCTTCGAGCGGATCGGCGTGGTGGTGAGCGACCTGTACTTCGTGAACCCGCGCCCGGCGCAGGGTCAGGAGGGCGCCGAACGGGGTGTCCGGCTGGAGGTGCGGGTGCTCGAGCGCCAGCCGTTGAAGGGGTCGATCTACTCGGCCCAGCCCATCGTCGTCGACCGCCCCATCTGGAGGGTCGACCTGCTCGAGGCGGTGGACAGCCCGCCCGGGAGCCTGGACCGTGCCCACCACCACCCCGCCTTCGACGGGTGGGAGCCGGGTGCCCGCCACTTCGTGCCCGAGCTGAGTGCGGCGCCCGTCGAGTGGCTGGCCGAGCGCCTCGCCGACCTCGACGGCGTCCTGGTCCAGGCCGGCGTGGCGCCGGACGTCGCCGGACCGGGCGACGCCGCCGCCCTGCGTCACGCCGTGCCGGAGATCGTCGACGTGCTCCGCCGCCTGCTGGCCCGGGTGGCGGCCGGCGAGCTGGGGCGGCCCGACGACGACCGGGAGCTGGTGAGCGCCCGCATCGGCTGGCTCTGACGCGAGGTCAGACCGGTTCGAGGCGCCGGTGGGGAGGCGCCGGCAGCTCCACCCGGATCGGGTCTCCGGGCCGCACGTCACCGCCCGCCACGACGACGGCCATGACCCCGGCCTTGCGTACGAGCTCGCCGTCGGCGTCCCGGCCGAGCACCGCGGCCATGAGGCCGGGCTGGAGGCGCTCGAGCTGCTTGCACGGATTGCGAAGGCCGGTGACTTCCACGACCGCCTCGGGGCCGAGCGACAGCCGGGTGCCGGCCGGGAGGTCGAGCACCTCGAGCCCCCGCGTGGTCACGTTCTCGCCCATCTCACCGGCGCCTACTTCGAACCCCTGCTCCCTGAGCTCGTCGTGCAGCTCGGCGTGGATCAGGTGGACCTGGCGGAGGTTGGGCTGGCTCGCGTCGCGGCGCACGCGCGAGCGGTGCTTCACCGTGCGGCCGGCGTGGGCGTCGTCCTCGATGCCGAGCCCCTCGACCAGCCGGATGACGTCGCGGGCCGGCTTCTTGAGCGTGTGGCCCGGACTGCTGTTGACCGACTCCACCCGGGGCTCGTCCATCCCGCCCAGTGTGGCCGCCGTCGGAGTGTTCGAGCGAGCGAGAATCGACGGGTGACCGGCCGCTACCGCCGCGACCTGGCGTTGGTGCACCACCTGGGGTTCGGCTTCCATGCCGACGCGTGTGCTCCGGGCATCCTCGCCCTCCTGGAGCCGGTACTGGCGCGGAACGGGCTGGTCCTGGAGCTGGGCTGCGGCAGCGGCGCACTGACGCGGCACCTGGTGGCCGCCGGCCACCGGGTGGTGGCCACCGACGCGTCGCCCGAGATGGTCGAGCTGGCCCGGGAGCACGCGCCCGGGGCCGACGACTACCGAGTGCTCGCGCTCCCCGACGAGCCGCTCCCGGCGGCGCACGCCGTTGTGTCGGTCGGTCACGTCCTCAGCTACCTGCGCGACGAACCCGCCATCGACCGGGCGTTGGGCGCGATCGCCGGGGCACTGACAGCTGGAGGCGTCCTGGCCCTCGACCTGTGCGACCTCACCTACGCGGAGGCCCGGCGCCACGCGCCGGTGGCGAATGCGAGGGTGGAGGCCGACTGGGCGATCGTGTCCCGGTTCGAGGTCCCGTCGCCAGCGCGGTTCGTCCGCCACATCACCACGTTCCTGCGGGAGAGCGACGGCTCGTGGCGGCGCGACGACGAGCGCCACGTCAACGTGCTGATCGACACGTCGCGCATCCCGTCGCTGCTGAGGGAGCACCGGGTGCAGGCCACCGTCGGCCCGTCGTTCGGTGACGAGCCGCTCCCGGAGGGCCTCGTCGCGGTGGTGGGAGGAAGGGTGGGCCGCCCGGGGCTCGAACCCGGCCCAGAAGCTTAAAAGGCTCCCGCTCTACCCGATGAGCTAACGGCCCACGGTCAGCGTAGCCACGCCGCGGCATCCTGGTCGGGTGCCTGTGCTCCGGATCGTGACGGACATCGCCGCGCCCGTGGAGCGGTGCTTCGACCTGTCGCGCAGCATCGACCTGCACCTCGAATCCATGGTGGCGTCGAAGGAACGGGTGGTCGGAGGGGTGACGTCCGGCCTCATCGGTGCCGATCAGGAGGTGAGCTGGCAGGCCCGGCACTTCGGGATCCAGTGGCACATGACCTCGCGGATCACGGCGTTCGAGCCACCGCACCGGTTCGTCGACGAGATGGTCCGTGGCCCCTTCGCCGCCTTCCGCCACGAGCACCGCTTCGCGGCGCACGGCGGGGGGACGCGCATGACCGACGTGGTCGACGTCCGCATGGGCTGGGGACCGATCGGCCCCGTCGCCGACCCGGCTGCTGCCGCCTACCTCCGGCGCCTCCTGAC
>CADCTB010000097.1 GCA_902805665.1 uncultured Acidimicrobiales bacterium | reverse complement strand
TCAAGCGGCGCTGGGTGTCCTTGCGGATGGAACGGGCCTCTTCGGAGATGAGGCGCCCGAGGTCGGACGCCTCGCGGTTGAGGCCCAGGATGGGCAGCAGCCGGTGCAGGGCCTCCACATCGGCTACCTCGGCCCACTCTCGAAGGGCTTCGATCTCGCTGAGGCCCTGGCGGATGCGCCCGCACACCCGGCTCAGGTCCTTGGCCACGTTCCCACCGCCGCGGGCGGCGAGCCGATTGAGGGCGGCGCCCAGGGAGTACCCCGCCGACAGCAGCATGGCCAGCTGCTCGGCGACCACCGGCAGCTCCAGGGTGAGCCGGCGGCGCCACGCGTCCGAAGCGGAGGCCACCTGCTGCTCGGGGACGAGGAAGCCCAGCAAGGGCCCGCTCAAGATCAACAGCAGGGCGACGGGAAGGGGAGGGCGCAGTGCGATCGACAGGAGGGCCCCGGCCCCGAACCCGGCGATGCTCCAGCCGACCTGACGGACGCGGAAGCCGGTGACGTCGTCGGTGGAGTGGATGCGCTCCAACCTGGTGCCCAGCTCCTCGCTCACGCCGAACAACTGGGCCATCCGCTCGCCCAGCGTGCGACAGAGGGGACGGACGACGTCGCGGAAGGATTCGACGGACAAGATGGCGCCGCGGCGGGCGGGCCCGCCCATGCCGGCGGGGCTATAGGGCCGCAGCCGCTCGACGAGAGGCGGCCGGGAGAACCAGCGCACCTGGGACAGCACGAGCGTCATGCCGGCCCACAGCGCCAGCCCACAGAGAACGGCCAGGCGCACCCGGTCCACCTCAGGCATTGAAGACCCGCTCTTCCTCCGGCAGGCGCATGATGCGCCCGGACCACAGCCAGCAGGCGATGACCATGCCGATGGCGGCGACGGCTGCCAGCTGTCCTTCGGCCGAGCGATAGGCGTCGTGGCCACCGGCGATCGACAGGCCGACGAGGGCCATGCCTACCGGCACGAACAGGACGAAGCGGCGGGCGAAACGGGCTCCGGCCTGGCGAGCGCGCGCGTCCTTGCGGCCTTGCAGGTCGGCGACCCGGTCCTCCACGAGGGCGGTGAGCCGGCGCTGCACGTCGGTGCCACCGACGTCGTGGGCGACGAGGAGGGTCTCGCACGCGGCGTCGGCGGTGGCGTCGGCCAGGCCGGCCTTGAGCACGGCGACGCTGCGCTCGAAGTCGGTGCTGATCAGCCACTGCCGGTGGGCGGCGGCGAAGGCGGGGCGCATCTCCTCCGGGCTGCCCCGCCCCACCTCGAAGAGGGCCTGGGGCACGGAGCGCCCGAGTGAGCCGGCGAGCAGGGCGATCTCCTCGATCATCCTCGGCCAGCTCTCGGCGGCCCTGGCCCGCCGTTGCCGGCGCCGGGCCCGGTACGAAGCGGCGGGGTAGGTGGCCGCGAAGGCGCCCACCGCCACGGCCGGCAGAGCCGCGCCCAGGACGGCAAACGTGAGCCCGGTGCCCACCACGAAGAGAACGGCCATGACGGTCAGGAACTCGCCGGGGCCGACCCCTTCGAGACCGGCCTGAGCCAGCCACTGGGCAGCGGTGGCCCGCAGCCGGGGGTTGGATCGGAGCCGGCTGGAGCCGAAGCCCAGACCCTGCCACCGGAACGCGATGGCCGTGTAGAGCAGGAAGACCCCGTAGGCGCCCGCCAGCGCAACCGCGAGCGGCAGAAGCGGGATGCCGTCGTTCACGGGGTCGTCCGCCTCCGGGTCGTCCGCCGCGCCGCCGGTGTGGCGGGGGCATCACCTGTGCCTTGCCCGCTGCCGTTGGCGCTGACCGCCCGCACCGTTCGAACCCGCTTGCCGCCGCCCTCGAGCAGCTCGTGCATGTCGTAGCCGGCCTCCTCGAGGGCCCGAGACGCCCGGAGTGGGAGGTTCCCGCTCCACATCAGGGCCTCGTTGGGACGCGGCCTGCTGAAGAGCTCCGTGGCCGTGAACTGGACGGCGTCCGGCCCGGTCTGCGGCTCTTCGACCGCGATCACCTCCATGACCCGTGGCTGGCCGGCCACCCGGGCACAGTGCACGACGACGTCGACCGCCTCGCTGACGAGCGAGCTCAGCGCGGTCATCGGGAGCTCGTTGGTGTCGGCGAGCTGGCAGATGAAGCGCAGGCGGGTAAGAGCTTGCCGGGCTGACCCGGCGTGGATCGTCGTGTAGCCCTTCACGCCCGACGACAGCGTGAGCAGCAGTGGCAGGGCTTCGCGGTCTCTCACCTCTCCCACGACGGCGATGTCCGGGGCCATGCGCAGGAACCCCGAGACCAGCCGGCGGAGGTCGACCTCCCGTCGGTCGGGGCGCGCCGGCCGGGTCTGCATCGAGGCCACGTTGGGCAGCGGGAGGTCGGCCTCGAAGACCTCTTCGGCCACCACGACCCGCAGGCTCGGATCGAGCTCGGCCGCACAGCAGGAGAGGAGGGTGGTCTTCCCGCATCCCGGTGAGCCGGAGAACACGATCGACAGGCGGGCCCGCACGCAGGCGCGGAGGAAGCCGGCGACGCGGGTGTCCAGCATCTCTCGGTCGACCAGCTCGTCGAGGCTGCGGTACGCGACACCGGTGAACTTCCGGATGTTCACCAGGACGTGACCGTCGCGGCCGACGTCGCCATGAACGATGTGCAGACGGGCGCCCGTGTCGAGCTGGGCGTCCTGAAGGCCTTCCGAAGGGTCGAGCTTGCGGTGCGAGCCGGCCGCTTCGTCGAGGATCTTGGTGAGGGTCCGCACGACGTGGTCGTCGTCGTTGAAGGCTTCGTCGTGGTAGCCGCTCGTACCCCGATGCCGCTTCACGAAGATCTGATCGGGGGCGTTCACCATGATCTCCCAGACGTCGTCGTCGGCCAGGAGGGGCTCGAGTGGGCCGTATCCGGCGAGGTTGCGGTAGGCCCGCTCGGCCACGATCTCGGGGTCGGCCAGGTCGAAGGCCCGAAGGCCGCGCTTGTAGGCGTCGGACCAGGCCGCGACCTCGGTGGCGATGAGGGCCCTGAGCTTGGCCCGCCCGTCGTCGCCGGCCATGTCGAGCGACGTCTCCTTGGCCCGCAACTGGACCCGGCGCTCGATGTCCTGCAGCGGCGACGCCTCGACGCCCCACGAGGCGGTCATCCGAGCGCCTCCTCGGTCCACTGCCCGAGCGATCCAGGCCGTACCGGCTCAGGGCTGGCGCTGACAGGCTCCAGCCGGGGACGGTCGAGCAGCGCCTTGAACGCTCCGGCCAGGGGAGCGCCGAGCGCGGTGGGCAGCCGCGCGCCGTCGTGCAGGTCGGCCTCGACGTTGCTGCGCTCCGGGAGGTGGATGGGGTTCATGAGCCGGCCGCCGGCGAAGGGCCCGGTCAGGTCGGCCAGGACCGCGGCCAGGCCGGCCCGGGCCCGAGCCGACCGGGGCGCCCGGTTGATAACGGGCACGATGCGGGCCGGGTCGGTGCCGAAGGTGATGAGGTCGTCGAGGACCCGCACCAGCGAATGGACGGCCTTCAGCTCGGGCAGGCCGACGGCGAAGACGACGTCGGCCTGCGCCGCCGCCGTCCGGGCCATCACGTTGCGCTCCTCGATGTCGATCGACCCGGCTTCGGCCTCGCCCTCGAGGTCGGCATCGATGTCGCACACGACAACGCCCCACGCCCTGCGTAGCGAGTCGAACGCCGCCTCGAACGCCTGCGGGCGGATGGCGGGCCAGTGCCGGGCCCGCCGGAGGCCGAGGAGCACGTGATAGCGCCGTTGGGGGACGGCGAAGGCCAGCGACCGCACGTCGTCCGCGGTCGGCTGGCCGGAGCGGTGGGCCTCCACCAGCTCCTGCACACAGGGCAGGACGTCGCCCGCATCGTGGAGCACCGCGTGCTCGGCCCGCAGGCGGAGGTCGGCGAGCAGCACCATCCCGCCGTGCCGGACATCGTCGGCCAGCGTCTGGGCCAGGGCGATGGCGGCGGTGGACACTCCGGTGCCGCCGGAGCCGGTGACCGCGGCCACCGCGCCCCGCCAGGCGACAGGAGCCGGCCGGCTCAGGAGGTCGGACGGGTCGGCGTCGCCCCGGCGGACCGGATGCGCACAGGACGTGAGGGCGGCAACCAGCTCGTCCCGCCCGAAGGACGGAGCCAGGACCCGGGCCGCGCCGAGCTCGAGCCAGTCCCGTGTGGCTCGGCCGTCGTCGACCACCAGGACGGCGCAGCCGGCGGCGCCGGCGGCAGCGACGAGGTCACGGTCGACGGCCGGGAGCCCGGCGTCGGCGATCAGCGCGGAGAACGCCCGCCCCGACCCCAGGCGGGCCCGGACCTCCTCGGCCGAGATGCAGCGCACGAACTCGGCCGGCAGCGCGCCGCTGTTGGCCCACAGGCCGACCGATCGGAACCAGAGGGAGCGCGCCGGGGCAAGGCCGAGGACGACGAAGCGCTCGGCCGCCATCAGGTGCGGCTCACGCGGTAGGTGGGCGGCACGCCGGGCAACGGCGGAGCGCCCGTGGCCCGCACAAGGGTGACCTTGCCCTGCTGGATGGCATGGGCCAACGCCAGGGCGTCCGCCGGGTCGTCGACCGCGACGGTGACCGCGGCGGCGCCACCGTCACCGGCAGACGTGCGGGGCCGCTCGATAGCCACGAGGAGCGCCTGGCGGACGACCACCACCGTGAACGCGTCGTTGCCGCTGCCGTAGGTGGCGAGCAGGTCGGCCCGCTCGCCCTGCTTCACGCCGACGCCGAGGCGGCCGCGTTCGAGGGTGAACGACAGCTCCCGGCTGGCGGCGTCGCCTCTGCGGGCGACCACCGCACTGGACTGCACCAACTCACCAGCGCCCAGCGGAGACACGAGAGTGGCGCCGACCAGAGGCTGGGCGCTGTCGAACACCCGGGCCCGCACCCCGGCCGCCAGCTCCATGGTGGCCAGCTCGAGATCGGATTGCTGCAGACGGGTGCCCGCCGCCAGCTCGTGCCGCGCGACGACGTAGGAGTGGCTGGGCCCTTCGGCGGATCCGCTGGCGACGGCGAACAGGCCGACGGCGGACGACGCCACCAGCAGTCCGCCCACGACCGCCCGGCTCCCGGGGAGCCCCCGCCGCCGCCGGACGGCGCGGACCGGTTGGTCCGATCCCTCGGTGTTGCGTTCGGGTAACGAGCGCTTCAACGGGGTTCCCACCTGCTGCGCCATACGCCGCCTCCGGCTTTCCGCCCCCGCCGCCGCCGTCGAAGCGACCAACCAACGTGAGCCTATGAAAGACGGTGGAATAGCACAAGTGGAACAACCTGGGGATTTCCGGTGCACAACCTCTGGACAGCATCCCCCAAGGTGACACTCATGAAATTTCATGAGGAACTATCAGGAATGGCGACTCCTGACTACAATGCGCAGCATGCCAGACGACGACATTCGCTGGATGAGCACGGGCGAAGCGGCTCGGCGGCTGGGGGTGACGGTGCGCACCCTGTACCGCTTGATCGACGAGAGCGAACTCCCCGCCTACAAGTTCGGGCGGGTCATCCGCCTCCAGGAGGGCGAGGTCGAGTCGTTCATCAAGGCCTCGCGCATCACCCCGGGCGACCTCGAGCACCTCTATCCCGAGGCCAAGAAGGAAATCTCCGACAGCGACGGCAACGACACGTAGACCGGGCCGGCGTCGCCGTCGGGCTGCACAGTCAGCACGTCGAGGCCCACGGCGCGCAGGTCGCCCACCACGGAGGCGGGCCCCGTCTGCACGAGGATTCTGGGGCGACCTCCTGCCGCCTGGGCCAGCACGTCGGCGAGCCGGGCGCCCAGCGCCCCCCGCCCGGG
>CADCTB010000096.1 GCA_902805665.1 uncultured Acidimicrobiales bacterium | reverse complement strand
ACGGCTTGGGACCGCCACCGCGGTGGGCCCGGGCCAGGGCGGCCACGAAGTCGACCTCCACCGGGGTGAAGCCGCGCAGGCGCCCGTGCTGGATCAGGTAGGCGGAGTGCTTGTGATGGGACTCCGTCGACACGTGCTCGCCGATGTCGTGGAGCAGGCCGGCGTGCTCCAGGAGCTCCCGGTCGTCCGCCCCCAGTCCGTGCAGGGAGGTCGTCTGGTCGAACAGGTCGAGCGCCAGGCGGGCCGTCTGGCGACTGTGGCCCTGGTCCCAGTTGCAGCGCCGGGCCAGCTGGAGCACCGATGACGCCCGGATGGCCCGGGGGTCGCCGGACCAGTCGGCCGCCTCGTGACGGGGGATGACGTCGAGCACGATGCCCTCCCGCAGAGCCCACTCGCTGACCGTCAGCCGGTCGAAGCCGAAGAGCTCCATGGCCGTGAGCAGGACGGTCGAGCCAGTGGGGATGATGTCGGCCCGCTTCGCCTCCAGGCCGGGGATGCAGGCGCGTTCCGACGATCGCAACGCCAGCAGCTCCTCGTGCAGCGGCAGGAGCTCGTCGCGGGTGAAGCTGAACTGGTTGATGGCCCGGGGCACGTTCCCGGTGCGCCGGGCGGCCACCATCCGGGCCAGGTCGCAGAACGTGCCGCTGCTACCGACGGCCATCGCCGGCCGCAGGCGGGCGACGTCGTCGGCAAGGGGCGCCAGCACCCTGGTGATCCGCTTCTCCAGGCGACGGACGTCGTCGGAGGTGTAGGGGTCGCCCGTGACCAGTTCGGCAGAAAGCCGGGCCACCCCCAGCTGGACGCTGGCGGCCAGCTGCAGCGTCTTCCGGTCGCCCACCATGATCTCCAAGCTGCCGCCGCCCAGGTCGAGGCACAGGGCCGGCCCGGGGTCGATCACCACGGCCGCTCGCACCGCCTCGAAGATCAGGCGGGCCTCCTCCTGCCCGCTGATGACCCGGACCTTCACGCCGGCCTCGGCCGCCATGCGGTCGACCACCTCGCCGCCGTTCTCGGCCTCCCGAAGGGCAGCGGTGGCCCGGGCGTGGATCTCCTCGGTGCCAGCACCCACCGCCAGCTTGCGGAAGCGCTCGACGGTAGCCACCGCCCGGTCGGCCAGGGCGTCGGGGATGCGGCCCTCCCGCCCCACGGCATCGCCGAGGCGGAGCATGTCCTTCTCCTTGATCAGAGGAACGAACGTGCCGTCGGGATGGGCGTCGACCACCAGAAGGTGGAAGGAGTTCGATCCGAGGTCGAAGGCGGCGATGCGCATGTGAGGCGAGGCTAGGTGGGTGGTCATGACGAGCCGTTCACCTGCCTTTCGTTCCCAGGAAACCGGGCGAACATCTTCGCCCCGTAAGGTCGGTCCATGGAGTCAGTCGTGCCCCGTGACCACTTCCGGGCGTCCCTGTTGCTCCTACTCGGAGAGGTCCCTACCCACGGATACGACCTTCTTGCCCTTCTCGGCCCCCTCGGCCTGGGATCGACCGACCGGGGGTTCGTCTACCGCACCCTGCGGGCCATGGAGGCCGACGGACTGGTGGCATCGGCCTGGGACCCGTCGCCGGCAGGACCGGCCCGCCGGATCTACCGGGTGACCCCCGCAGGGATGGAGTGGGCAGGGGCGGCCTCCGCCAGCCTGCGGGAGGTCGACCGGCTCATGGCCATCTGGCTGGCTCGCTACCGCTCCCTGGCCCGCCGGGGTGACCCGCAGGCGTTCCGCGGCGTCCCCGCCGCCAGCTGAGCCACGGTCTGCGGGGTCAGCCGCTCCCGCCTGCGCACTTCCCGCTCTTGCCCGCCGGCCTGCATGCCGTGGTCGGTGGAGACGTCGTGGGCGGCACCGGTTGCGGTGGCCTGGTGGTGACCACGGGCGGGGCGGTGATCGGAAGCACCGGGGCCGGAGGGGGCGCCACCGTCACCGGCGGAGGCGGAGGCGGAGGGATGGCCTGGGGCGGGACGATCCCCGCGGGGACGGGGGGGCTCGTCGCACCGGGAAGGGTGCGCCTGGTGTCGCCGGTCCGGTTGACGGCGCCGGCGAGCGTGGTGCTGGTCGACGGTGGGCCGCTCGCCGTACCGGGCGGCGGCGGGTCCCCGATGGCCGGCAGCGCCAGCTCGGCGGGCGACGGGGCACCGTCGGTGGTCTGTTCCGGCCGGCCGGCCCGATCGATGCGCTGAAGCAGTTCGAGCCCCGACCAGTTCTGGACCTCCAGCCGGCGAAGGCGGAGGCGATCCTGGTCAGGGGTCAGCAGCGGCACCGTCTCCTGGTCGTCCTGCTGGAAGGCGACGGCGTGCTCGCGACCCACTTCCTCCCGCACGACGTCGATGATCGCAGGGTCGTTGCTCCGGTCGGCCCCATAGGCGCCGAAGGGGTAGGCGAAGGCCACCGGCCGCCGGCCGATGTGCTCCTCGATGGCGGCACTGGCGTCGCCGAGGTCGGCACGCACGCGGGCCCGGTAGTCGTCGAGCGACTCGCCTGGCGCCAGGCTGGTCAGCTTCGGCAGTGACCCGGCGCCCTCGGACTCGTGGTCGCGATGCGACGCGGCCGTGTGGGACTGGATGTCCCACCGCCCCGACCGGGCGTAGCCCTCGATCTTGTCCCACGACGCGTAGTAGATGCCAGGCTCCGAGGCCGCGCCGGAGATGACGAACATGGTGGCCGCCATGCCCGCCTCCTTCAGGAGGGGGTCGGCGAACATCATGGCGTCGGCCCGGCCGTCGTCGAAGGAGAGCATGACCGCGTTCGGGGGAAGCGCCGGGCCGCCGGTGAACGCGGCCGCCACCTCGGCGGCGGTCACGGTGTTCATGCCTCCGGCCCGGAGGGTGGCGAGGTGCTCGCCGAACCGCGTGGGCGAGATGACGAAGCCCCCCTCGCCGTCCGACGCGGACCCGATGCCGTGATAGGCGAGGGCCATGACCGCGCCCTCGTAGCGCGGCGCAGTGGAGGCCGCCGCCTGTCGCAGCGCTTCAGAGAGCCTCGGGAGCGTCGGGGGCGAGATGGCGACGACCGCACGGTCGCGCACCAGGCGACCCTCTGGCGTCAGGTTGGCGTAGCCCACGAAGGGCAGCAGGGTCAGCGGAAGGGCGACCAGGCCCACGACGAGCTGGCGGATCTGGCTCCGGGTCGCAACCGGGGCCGCGAAGGACACCGGGGCCGTCATGCTGCGCTGCCCAACCGCACGCCCCGGCGGACGAGGCCGCTGCCGTCCTCGGGCGGGAGAGCGGTCAGGGCGCTCTGGTCGATCTTGGCGTGCTCCACGGTGGATGCCCTGGTGCCCCAGCGGGTGTCACGCATGGTGAAGATGCCCCAGTAGGTCTGGAACACGAGCACGGTCATGTAGAGGGCGACGAAGGTCATGCCGTGGAACCACAGCCCGTCGTGGCGCTTGAACGCGTAGTAGAGCGAGTAGAGCAGCGCCATCGCGTAGGTGCCGATGATGTAGAACCACAGGCCTCCCGGCTGGCCGCCGAGCAGCCGCCCACCGACGGCGTGGAGCACCACAAAGGGAGCCATGAAGGGGAAGGCGATCGAGGCGTAGGTGAAGATGGCGGCGATGGGGTTCTTGCGCCAGAAGTAGCGCACGACCTGCATGGACTCCCGCAGCCACGACTTCTTCCAGCGCAGCTGCTGGCGGAAGAAGACCTTCGGGCCTTCGGGCACGACGGTCTCCGCCCGGGCCGAGGACTGGTAGACGACCCGGTGGCGGTTCAGGATGCGGTTGGTCAGGGCCCGGTCGTCGCCGAAGGTGGCCGGACGGCCGAGGAAGGTCTGGAACTCCCACGCATCGAGGAGAGGGATTACGACGCTGCGGCGGTACGCCGCGCAGCACCCTGACGCGCAGGTCACCGTGCCCGACAGCATGGACTCCGTGCCCTTGATGACGCGGAAGGCCGAGTAGTAGCGGACCTGCTGCATCTTGGTCATCCAGTTGACCGATGAGTTCCGCACCTCGGCGTGGCCGACCACCGCTCCCACCCGTTCGTCGGCGAACGGCTGGACGATCGCCGTCACCGCGTCGGAGTCCAGGTAGGAGTCGGAGTCGACGAAGACGAGCACGTCGCCCCGGGCCCGCCGGATGCCCTCGGCCATGGCGCCCCGTTTGCCGTAGTTGCGTCCGAGGTCGACGGCGTAGAGCTGGGGCCAGCGGGCCTTGGCTTCGAGGATCCGCTCCCAGGTTCCGTCGGTGGACCCGTCGTTGACGGCGATCACCTCGGTGAGGTGAGCCGGGTAGTCGACCCCGAGGCACGAGGCGATGGTGCCGATGATCCCTTCCTCCTCGTTGAAGGCGGGAATGATGATCGACACCGTCGGGCGGTAGCCCCGGTCGGGGACCGGCCGGTAGAACAGCGCCAGGACGAACCGGCCCAGCACGTAGATCACCACTGCGATCGAGTACGACGCGAACAGCGGATCACGGGCGAGTGTGGCGAAGGTCAGGTCCTTGGTCAGCCAGACGAAGCCCAGGATGGCGGCCGCGTAGACGATGATGGCGGCCTTGAGCACGCCCCGCAGCACGCGGGCCATCACAGGCGGATGACCGAGTCGGAGCGGAGGGGCCGGGTGGCGCCGACGGCGTCGAAGACCAGCGACGACGCGTCGACCACCGCCTGGTAGTCGATGTCGGGATGGGCGGTGAGTATGACGACGCAGTCGGCGGCGTCGAGCACCTCGGTGTCGAGCGGGACGGACTCGAGCCGGCCCTCGCTCTCGCCGTCGGGCAGCGGGAGGTCGCCGGCCCGGCGACGGCTGATGTTGATCGACGGCACGTACGGGTCGTGGTAGCTGCAGTCGACGCCGGCATTGATGAGGTGGTGGATCACCGCCAGGGCGGGTGACTCGCGGACGTCGTCGACACCCGCCTTGTAGGCCAGCCCCAGCACGACCACCCGGGCGCCCCGCAGCGGCTTGCCCGATCGGTTGAGAGCCTCACCGACCCGGGCCGCCACGTAGGCGGGCATCCGGTTGTTCACCGACCGGGCGTGCTGGACGAACCCGATGCCGAACCCCAGACGCTGCTCCACCTTCCAGGACAGGTAGCTGGGGTCGATGGCGATGCAGTGACCACCGACACCCGGGCCCGGCCAGAACGGCATGTAGCCGAACGGCTTGGTCGCGGCCCCGTCGAGCGCCTCCCAGATGTCGACGCCGATGGCCGGTGCGATGGTGGCCAGCTCGTTGACGAGGGCGATGTTGACCTGCCGGAACGTGTTCTCCACCAGCTTGGCCATCTCGGCGTTCCGGGGCGACGACAGGGTGACGACGCGGTCGACGATCGCCGAGTAGAAAGCGACGGCGACCTCGGTGTCGGCCGGCCCGACGCCGGCGACGATCTTGGGCGTCTCCCGCAGGGCCCGGCCCGTGCCGGGGTCGATCCGCTCGGGCGAGTAGGCGAGGCCGAAGTCGAAGCCGGCCACGAGTTCGCCGCTCTCGAGAACGGGCTGGACCAGATCTTCAGTGGTGCCCGGGTAGGTGGTCGACTCCAGGACCACCAGCTGCCCGGGCCGCAGCACCTGGGCCACGTGCTCGGCGGCCGCCCGCACCATCGAGAGGTCAGGGCCGCCGTCCCGAAGAGGGGTGGGCACGGCGATGACGATCACGTCGGCGGCCAACAGGACCCGGTGGTCGGTGCTGAACTGCACCTGGGCCAGTCCGGTGAGCTCCTCGTCGGAGACGTCACCGACGTAGGACCGGCGGTCCCGCAGGGATCGGATCTTGGCCGGGTCGACGTCGACCCCGATCACCCCGAAGCCCTCGGATCCGGCTGCCACCAGCAGAGGCAGGCCCACATACCCCAGACCGACCACGGCCACGGTCGCCTGCCGCGATTCGATCCGCAGACGGAGCGCGGTCAGTGGGGACAGCGCGTGGGGGGTTTCGGACGGGGGGGACACTTGCGTCGAACTCACTCGGAGACCTCCCGAAGGGTTGTCGGTCGCGCAGTTGGGAGTATTTCGACGGCGGCTCGCCGCGACTTGAGCGATTGGGATGAACTGACCCGGCTCAGGCGTTGTTCAAGCTGTGAGAGGTGACCGTGTCGAGATCGTCATCGACGCCGGTGGTGAGGCCAAGACCTACGAGGTCACGGCCACCCGCGCCGGCCGCCGGGTGGATGTGCGGACCGGGCGCGGCGTGGTCGAGGTGAGCGAACTGACCCGCGGTGGCACGGCCGTGCGCACGGCGCGCTTCATGGCCAGCCGGGTGCTGGCCCTCGTGGAGCACCCCGCCGCCTGATCAGTCAGGCGGAGGGAGATACCTCGATCCGGCGTCGTCGAGGACCCAGGTCGCGCCCTTGCGGGTGTAGTCCTCCCGCCTGACCTCCAGCCCGTCGAGCACCTCCTCGACGACGTCCCCGTGCGTGCACAGCACCACGTACGACCCGCCGGCGAGCAGACTGCGGACCAGCGCCAGGCCGGCCCGACCTTCGCCCTCGGCCAGGTCGTCGCACGGCTCGACGGCCAGCCCGCGGGCGGAGGCCAGCGGGGCGACCGTCTGGCTGCACCGCAGGTAGGGGCTCGAGAGGACGCGGGTGACGTCGAATCCGGCGAGGGTGGCGACCATCGCCTCGGCCTGGGCCTCCCCCTTGGCCGTGAGGGGACGGAGGTCGTCGGGCGACTCCCACTTGTCACGGTCCCCGGCCTTGGCGTGACGGACGAGGAGCACAGCCATGGTGGTGGTCAGATCGCCCGCTCGAGGGCGGCGAGCACCGGTAGGTCGCGCTCGTAGGTCAGGAGCGCCTGCGCGGCGGCGACTCCGAGCCACCGAACCTCGTCGACCTCGTCCGTGGGCGTGAAGGTGCCGCCGCCGGGGGTCATGGCCCAGTAGCGCACGTGCTTCGGGCGGCCCCGCCGGTCTCGGTACGACGTGGACATCAGCTCCGGGCCGAGCGTGCAGCGCAGCCCCGTCTCCTCCTCGACCTCGCGGAGGGCGGCAGCGGCGTGGTCCTCATGGGGCTCCAGCTTGCCCTTGGGCACGGTCCAGTCGTCGTAGCGCGGTCGGTGGACGAGCATGACCTCCAGCTCGGCGGAGTCCGACCGTCGCCAGACCACGCCTCCCGCGGCCTGTACGACCTCGGTCCGGGCGGTCACATCCAGGACCGCAGCTTCTTGTCCGACGCCTTGTCCCAAGCCGTGCGCCACCGCCGCCGGCACGTCTCGGCCTCCGCCCGCTGGAGCGCGATCAGCTCGCCCACGGCCAGGGAGACCGCGCCGTCGCCGGCGGAGTCGTGAAGCGCAGCCCGCAGCCAGGCCTCGGCCACGACTGCGTCCTGGTGGTCGCCGAGCACGGTCTGGAGCCCCGCCACCGCCGACGCAAAGGCCGACGCCTTCTTGCCCGCCATCGGCGCGGCAGCCTCGGCCGCGTAACGCGCTCGCTTGGCCAGGATGCGGATCTGGTGGAGGTCGGCGTCGGGTGGGTCGGCGGGGAGGGCCTCCACCGCTTTGCGCAGCTTGCGCCAGGGGCCGGCGACGAGACCGGGGACCACCTTCTCCGCCGGCTCCTGGGCCGGCTTCCGGCACTGAGGTCCGGTGGCGGCAGCCACGAGGCGCTCGAGGAGGGCGACGTAGCGGGGGCTGCGCATGACCTCGAGCAGGCCGGCACGGGACTCCTCCCGTTCCTTGGCCAGCCGCCGGAACAGAGGGGCCAGGGCAGCTGTGTCGGGCTCGGGGAGCGTCGCCGCCTGACGCCGGAGGCGCTCGATCAGGACGTCGGCGTCACGCACCGTCCCCAGGGCCGCCGCCAGCCACCGCAGCTCCTCCCGCAGCGGCGCCAGCCACTCCTCGTCCAGGAGCGGGGCGAAGGTCCGCAGGTCGGACCGCAGACGCCGGGTGCCGACCCGCGCCTGGTGCACGTCCTCGGGATCGTCGCCGATGCGCACGCCGGGGTCGTGGCGGATGATCCGTGCGACTGCGGAGGAGATGGCGTGGCGGACGACCTCCGCGGCCGTGGCTGTCTTCTTCAGGGCGACTGGAGCGACCTCGGGAGGCTCGAGGGCGCGGGCGCCGAGGGCGCGGACGACCTTCGGCATCGAATCGGGCTCTCCGGCGCCGGCGTCGCGCAGCCGGGCCACGACCGTCTCCAGCAGCCCGCCCGGCGGCCGCTGGCCGAGCTCGACCTCCACCTCCCGGAACCGGGTGGCCACCCGTCCGCCGTGAAGGACCGACACCTCGTCGTCGACGACCTCGGCAACCACCGCGCCCTCGTGGTCGACCAGGTCCACGCCCGTGCGCACCGTCCGGATCCGGGCCACCGGCACGAGGGGCGTGTCCCGGGCGAACGCCAGGATCAACGAGGCCGCTCCATCGGGCATCCTGCCGGGCGGCCCGTCGAAGGTGAGCTCCCGGCGGACCAGGGCCGGGCCGCTCTCGCCCTCCGGCAGCTTCACCGTCCAGCCGCTCTTGTCGCCGGTGCGGTGGCGGACGGTGACCCCCCAACGGGCCAGGCGCAGGTTTGGGGTGTCGTAGTACACCGCCATCAGGGTCCGAGGCGTCCGGGCGACGGCGGTGACCTCGTCGACCACGCCGTCGAGCGGAGGCAGCTCGAAGCCGGCCCACGCCCCCATCTTCACCTCGGTCTCGGTGCTCAAGCTCTCCGGCTCGGATCAGTCGCCTGCAGGGGGGGCCTCACCGTCGTCGGAGCGACTCTGGTCGGCCGCCCGGCGGGGATCGGGCGACCGGCGTCTCCGGGCCCGCTCGAAGGCCAGCTCCTGGAGCCGGAGGTGGGTGTTGAGCCCGTCGCCGCTCGGGACCTTGGCCCACGAGCCGTCCTCGGCGAGCCGCCAGGCCAGGAGGTCGTCGGCGAGGTTCACGTCGAGCACCTCTTGCAGACGGGCCTGCAGGTCGGGATCCTCCACCGGGGTCATCGCCTCCACCCGGCGGTCGAGGTTCCGGGGCATGAGGTCGGCCGAGCCGATCAGGTACCGGCGCCGGCCCCGCTCGCCGAAGGTCAGGATGCGGGAGTGCTCGAGGTAGCGCCCGACCACCGAACGCACCTTGATGTTCTCCGAGAGGCCCGGCACCCCCGGCCGCAGGCAGCAGATGCCCCGCACGATGAGGTCGATGTCGACCCCGGCCTGGGACGCCTCGTACAGGGCGTCGATGATGGCCGTGTCGACGAGGTTGTTCATCTTCATGACGATGCGCCCGTTGCGCTCCGAGGAGTCGTGCTCAGCCGCGATGAGCTCGACGATCGACTGGCGCAGGCCGGCCGGGGCGACCAGCAGCTTCCGGTACTCCGTCTGGCGGCTGTAGCCGGTGAGGTAGTTGAACAGCTCGGCCAGGTCGGCGCCGAGCTCGGCGTCGGCGGAGAGCAGGCCGATGTCCTCGTAGATGCGGGCCGTCTTGGGGTTGTAGTTGCCGGTGCCGACGTGGCAGTAGTGGCGGATGCTGTCGCCCTCCTCCCGCACCACCAGAGCGGTCTTGGCGTGGGTCTTGAGCCCGACCAGGCCGTAGACGACGTGCACCCCCGCCTCTTCCAGGGCCCGGGCCCAGGCGATGTTGGCCTGCTCGTCGAACCGGGCCTTCAGCTCCACCAACGCCGCCACCTGCTTGCCGGTCTCGGCCGCCCGGATCAGCGCCTTGATGATGGGACTGTCGCCTGACGTGCGGTACAGCGTCTGCTTGATGGCCAGGACCTGGGGGTCTGAGGCGGCCTGCTCGATGAAGGCCACCACCGACGTCGAGAAGGAGTCGTAGGGGTGGTGGACCAGCACCTCCCGCTCCCGAAGCACGGCGAAGATGTCGCATGCGTCGCCGTCCTCGTCGACCAGGCGGGGCTGGGTGACGCCGACCCAGGACGAATCCTTGAGGTCGGGCCGGTCGAGGTCGTACACGGCCATCAGCCCGCTCAGCTCCAGGGGCCCGTCGACCACGTAGACATCGTCGGCGGAGAGCTCCAGCTCCCGGAGCAGCAGCTCGCGGGTCTCGTCCGACATCGTGGTCGCCACTTCCAGGCGCACGGCCCGCCCGAACCGGCGGCGCCGGAGCTCGAGCTCCACCGCGGCCAGCAGGTCGTCGGCCTCCTCGTCGTCTTCGAGGGTGACGTCTGCGTTGCGGGTCACCCTGAAGGTGTCGTGCTTCTCGATCTCCATGCCCGGGAACAACGAGTCCAGGTGGGCGGCGATCACCTGCTCCACCGCCACGAACCGCTCGCCGTCGGGCATGACCACGAACCGGGGGAGCAGGGGCGGGACCTTCAGGCGGGCGAAGCGGCGGGCGCCTGAGCCAGGATCGCGCACGCTGACCGCCAGGTTCAGCGACAGGTTGGAGATGTACGGGAACGGATGGCCCGGGTCGACGGCGAGCGGGGTGAGGACCGGGAAGATGCGGCGGTTGAAGACGTCGACCAGGTATTCGCGGTCGTCGTCGTCGAGCGACTCCCAGTCCGACAGGACGATGCCTGCCTGGCCCAGGGCCGGGGCGACGTCGTTGAGGAAGATGCCCGCCTGGCGGGCTATGAGCTCCTCGACGCGGGGCCGGATGACGCGCAGCTGCTCGGCCGGGGTCAGGCCGTCGAGCGAGGTCATGCCCAGGCCCGCGGCCTGCTTGTCGTGGAGGGCGGCCACCCGCACCTGGAAGAACTCGTCGAGGTTGCTGCTGAAGATGGCGAGGAACTTCGCTCGCTCGAGGACCGGCGTGTCGCCGTCCTCGGCCAGGGCCAGCACCCGGGCATTGAAGTCCAGCCAGGACAGCTCACGGTTGATGTACCGGGGCCGTCCATCAGGGTCGGGCCTGGGCTCCTCCGCGTCGGCTGGCGCCTCGACGGGGGCCTGGTCGAGGTCGGTCATTCGCCCTTCATCGTATCCGTGAGCACTTTGAGGCCCGGACGCGAAGCGGCCCCGAGTAGCCCTTCAGCCGAGGCTGCCGAACTTCTCGGGACCGACTCACGGCCTCCCACAACCACCTAGCGCCGCCCAGAGGCAGGCACCGGCCGGCCCGATATTCCCCGGGAGGAACACCGGCGTGTGTGTGAAGCCATACCCCTCACTTCCCTGCGGCCGCTTGCGCAGTCGCCGTTCCGTGTCGGGCAAGGAGCAGTATGGACCGGAAGGGGTGTGCATTGGAAGGGGCGCAACCTGGGGAAACTCGAGAATTCTCGGACCCGGTCCGCCGTGGTCGTGGTGCGGCGGACCGGGGTACTGCTCTGTACTTCTAGGCCGTCCAGATGACGGCGAGGTGAACGTGCCCGGTCGTGCAGGCCACCAAACCGCAAACACTGATAGGTCGGAAGTGGGCACGCTTCCCCTCCAGGACCGTGAAGTTGCCCACTTCGCGGTCAGCTCCTGGCCGGCGTGTCGAACTTGTAGCCCAGGCCTCGGATGGTGACGATGCGGTTGGGCTTGGAGGGGTCGAGCTCCACCTTGGCCCGGAGCCGCTTGATGTGGACGTCGAGCGTCTTGGTGTCACCCACGTAGTCGGCGCCCCAGATCCGGTCGATCAGCACCTCCCGGGTGAGCACGCGGCCGGCGTTGTCGAGCAGCAACGAGAGCAGCTCGAACTCCTTGAGGGGCATGGTGACCGGCTCACCCCGGACGAAGACCTCGTGGCGTTCGGGGTCGAGGCGCACGTCGCCCACCTCGAGGGTGCCCGGGCTCGGCTCCGGCTCACCCGGGCGGGGCGCCCGGCGGAGGGCGGCGCGCATGCGGGCGACCAGCTCACGCAGGCGGTACGGCTTGGAGACGTAGTCGTCGGCCCCGACCTCCAGGCCGACCACCGTGTCGATCTCCGACGACTTGGCCGTCACCATGATGATCGGGACCTGCGAGCGGGTCCGGATCTCCCGGCACACGTCGATGCCGGAGATGCGGGGCAGCATCACGTCGAGCAGGACGAGGTCGGGTTGGACGAGGTCGAAGAGCTCGAGCGCCTCCACGCCGTCGCGGGCGACCCGCACCCGGAACCCCTCCCGCTTGAGCCCCACGGTGAGCGCCTCGACGAAGGACTCCTCGTCCTCGACCACCAGGATCGTCTGCTCGCCCATCAGGCGGCCCGGGAGACCGCCCGCTCGATGAACGAGGCCACCTCGACCTCCTGGTCGGCCCGGATGCCCACCAGGGCGGTCACGGTCACCCACCCGTCCTGCAGGAGCGCGCCGTCGGTGCCGGGCTCGGGCTCAGGCTGGGTGATGCGGAACTCGGCGGTGAACGGGCCGGCCTGGCGATCCTGCACCGTGGCCTGGACGGTGCCGAACGTGGCCAGCGGGGCCTCGCACACCCCGGCCAGGCGGTCGACGGGCAGGTCCGGCACGTTGACGTTGAGCACCGTGCCCGCCGGCGCATCGAGGATCCAGTCGAGGGCGGCGGCGGCGATGGTGGTGGCGGTGGCGAAGTGGGCGGGGTCCATGGAGTCGATGCTGACGGCCAGGCCCGAAAGCCCGAGGTTGGCCGCGGCCAGCGCCGCCCCCACCGTGCCCGAGAACAGGACGGCGACCCCGGTGTTTCGCCCGAGGTTGATCCCGGAGGCGACCACCGAGGCCGCAGCCGCCGCCTCGCCCAGCTCCCCGATCCGGGCTCCGAGCACGGCCAGGGCGGGCGGGCCGTCGACCGAGAAGGAGATGAGGTCCTCGAAGCCCGGCTCGTCGAGGCCGGCGATGGACACCGGCTCGATGCGCACACCCTCCGGCGCCCGAGGGGCGACTGCGGCCGACGTGCCGCTCTGGTCGCTCGACGGAGCAGCCACCACCACCCGGCGGCCGGGTCCGGCCACGGCCTGCACGAGCGCGGCCAGGCCGGGGGAGGCGACCCCGTCGTCGTTGGTGACCAACACGGTCACGAGGGTCACTGGGCGTCCGCCCAGTGAGTGCTGATGGACCGGCCTCCCGGGCCGGTCACTGGCCGTCCGCCCAGTGAGTGCTGATGGACCGGCCTCCCGGGCCGGTCACTGGGCGTCCGCCTGGTGAGTGCTGATGGACCGGCCTCCCGGGCCGGTCATCCGAACCGCCCGGTGATGTAGGCCTCGGTCCGCTCGTCGTCGGGCTTGGTGAAGATCTTCGACGTCGGCCCCACCTCCACCAGCCGGCCGGGGTCACCGGCCACCTCCAGGGTGAAGAAGGCGGTCGAGTCGCTGACCCGGGCCGCCTGCTGCATGTTGTGGGTGACGATCACGATCGTGTACTGGTCCTTGAGCTCGGCGATCAGGTCCTCGATGCGCAGGGTGGACACCGGGTCGAGGGCGGAGCACGGCTCGTCCATCAGCAGGACCTGCGGCTCGACGGCGATCGCCCGGGCGATGCAGAGCCGCTGTTGCTGACCGCCGGACAGGCTGGCGCCCGGCCGGTCGAGGCGGTCGCGTACCTCCTTCCAGAGGCCGGCGCCCTGGAGGGCACGCTCGACGATCGGGTCGAGCTCGGCCTTCTTGCGAGTGCCGTTCAGCCGTAGTCCGGCCGACACGTTGTCGCGGATCGACATGGTCGGGAACGGGTTCGGACGCTGGAACACCATGCCGATGGTCCGCCGGACCGATACCGGATCGATGCCGGAGGCGTAGATGTCCTCCGCGTCGAGCAGCACCTCGCCGTCGATGCGGGCTCCGGGGATCACCTCGTGCATCCGGTTGAGGGTGCGGATGAACGTCGACTTCCCGCACCCCGAGGGACCGATCAGGGCGGTCACCTGCTTGGGCTCGATGGCGAGCGTCACGTCCTCGACCGCCTTGAACGTCCCGTACCAGGCGCTGACGTGGTTGGCCTCGATGCGCTTCATCCCAGACCAGCTTCGCTCAGACCAGACGGTTCCGTCGGGTGACGAGCCGGGCGGCCACGGTGAGGAGCAGGACCACGGCGATGAGCGTCAACGCGCCGGCCCACGCCCGGTCCACCGCGGCGGAGAACGCCGACGACGCCTGGCCGAAGACGAAGAGGGGCAGCGACGACTGCGGACCGGAGAACGGGTCGTTCTGGATCGAGTCGAAGCCGAACGCGGTGAGCAGCAGCGGAGCGGTCTCTCCCGTGACGCGGGCCACGGCGAGCATCACGCCCGTGGTGATCCCGGCGGAGGCGGTGGGCAATACGACTCTCAGGATGGCGCGCCAGCGGGGGATGCCCAGGGCGTAGGCCGCCTCCCGGAGCGCCGGAGGAACCAGTTTGATCATCTCCTCGGCCGACCGGACCACGATCGGGAGCATGAGGATGGCGAGGGCCATGGCCGCCGCCAGTCCGGAGAAGCCACGGCGTAGACCGAGCACCCAGAACGCGTAGATGAAGAGGCCGGCGACGATCGACGGGATACCCACCATGACGTCGATCACCGTGCGGACCAGCGAGGCCAGGCGGCCCGTTCCGTACTCGGTGAGGTAGATGGCGACCAGCAGGCCCGAAGGCACTGCGAACAGCGCGGCCAGCAGCACCTGCTGCAGCGTGCCGACAATGGCGTGATAGGCGCCGCCCGCGTCGTCACGAGGCCCGACACCGTTCATGGAGTGGGTGAAGAAGTACCAGTCGAGCGCCTTGACGCCGCGGACTGCGGTGTAGATGAGGACCGAACCGAGCGCCAGCAGGCAGATGCCGACAGTGGTCACCATCAGCACCGCGGCAAGGCGGTCGACGACCGATCGCCGGCCCTCGATCTTCGAGGCGGCGAGCAGGTAGCCCGTCGTGCCGGCCAGGTAGGTGACGAGCAGGAAGCCCGCCCGGCCCTGCAGGGGTGTCAGCCAGAAGGCGAGGGCGGCGAGGGCCACGCCACCGGCTGTTGCGGCCACCGCCTGGCCGGGACCCAACCGCCCGCACCGCAGCACGCTCGGATTGATGATCGCCTGCGCGCTCTTGCTCATGTTCATCTGTCGCAACCCGCGCCGAGCCCTGACGGCCTTCCGGCGGAGGCCTCCGCTGCGCTCCGGCGAGGCCGGCAGGCCGGCTCGGCGCTCTTGCTCATGGGCGGCCGGCGGAGGTGACGCCGGTGCGGCGGATCACGCCGCGGGCGGCGACGGTGGCGGCCAGGGTGATGGCGAAGAGCACCAGTCCGCTGGCAATGAGGGCGGAGCGTCCGACCTCACCGGCCTCTCCGAACTTGGTGGCCACGTTGGCGGCGATGGTGTTGCCTCCGGGCTGCAGGATGTGCAGGCTCACGTCGAAGGTGGCGGCCAGCACCAGGGCGACGGCGATCGTCTCGCCCAGGGCCCGGCCGAGGCCGAGGATCACCGCGCCGATCACCCCGCTGCGGCTGGCGGGCAGCACCGACGTCCGGATGACCTCCCACCGCGTCGCCCCCAGGGCCAGGGCGGCCTCGCGCAGGTCCCGCGGCACCTGGCGGAAGACCTCGCGGGAGACGGCCGCCACGATGGGCAGGACCATGAGCGCCAGCACGACCGACGCGGCGAACACCGACTTGCCGTAGACGCCGTCGGGGTTCTCGAAGAACGGCAGGAAGCCGAGGTGCTGGGCCAGGAAGCGCTGGACGGGCACCATCCGGGGCACCAGGAAGAGGAGGCCCCACAGGCCGAAGACGACGCTGGGCACCGCGGCCAGGACGTCGACGAGGTACCCGATCCACCGACCGACCGCGGGCCGGGCGTACTCGGTCACATAGAGCGCCGAGCCCAGGGCCACGGGGACGGCCAGGAGCAGGGCCAACACGCTGGAAACGACCGTTCCCCACACGAGGGCGGCGATGCCGAAGCGGGCCGGGGTGGCGTCCGGGAACCACTCGCGCTCGGTGAGGAAATCCACCCCCGCCACCCGTACCGCGGGCCAGGCGCGGATCAGCAGGAAGGCAGTCATGGCCAGGAGGACCAGGACCACTGCGGCCGCCACGGCGGTGGTCACCACCTGGAACGCCCGGTCACCGGCGTGGCCACCGTTGTCGCCGGACGTGAGCCCGTCGATCTGGGGCGGCGGGCCGGTTTCGAGGGTCGTGCTCAGAGCTTCACCGCTCCTAGAGCGGCGACCTGGACGGGCTCGGGGAGAGGCGCGTAGTCCAAGCCCTCGGCCAGATCCTGGCCCTCGGTGAGGGCCCACGCCGCGAAGTGCTTGAGCGCCGCGTCCTTCGCCGGGTCCGACGCCGACCGGTAGAACATCAGGTAGCTGGGGCTGGTGATCGGATAGGCGTCGGGGTTGACGGGGGCGAAGTTCAGCTTGAGGGTGCCATCGGGATTGACGGTGGCCGCAGCCAGGGCGGCGCTCACCGCCTTCGCCTCCGGAGCGACGAAGCGGCCCGCCTCATTGCGCACCGTTGCGATGCCCAGGAGCGCCTGCTTGGGATAGCTGGGCTCGGCGTAGCCGATGCTGCCGACCGACTGCTTCACCGCAGCGGTCACCCCGTCGGACCCCTTGGCCCCGGTGCCGGCGGTGCCGGAGGGCCAGTCCTTGCCGGACGGGAAGGTCCACACCTCAGGCGCCACCGCTTTCAGGTAGTCGGTGAAGACCTGGGTGGTGCCCGAGCCGTCGGAACGATGGACCACCTGGATTCCCGAACCGGGCAACGATGTGTTCGGGTTCTCGGCTCTGATCGCCGCATCGTTCCATCTGGTGATCCGCCCGGCAAAGATGCCGGCCAGGGTGGCCGGCGTCAGCCGCAGTCCGTCGACGCCCGGGAGGTTGTACTCCACCGCCACCCCACCGGCCGTCCAGGGTACCTGGACCACCGCGCCGGGGCCGCCGGTGGCCGTCACCTCGCTTTCCTTCAACGGGACGTCGGAACCGGCGAAGTCAACCGTCTTCGAGGTCAACTGCTGGATGCCGGCGCCGGATCCGATCGCCTGGTAGTTGACGGTCACGCCGGGAGCCAGCGAGCGGTACTGCTTGATCCACTCCTGCACCAGGGTGGCCGGGAACGTCGCCCCGGCGCCGGAGAGGGTGGCCTGGTCGTTCGCACCGGCGACGGGCGCCCCGGTGCGCCGGCCCGCCGACAGCCGGGCGCTGTTGTCGTCGGTGCCGCAGGCCGGTGACGAAACGACGGCCAGGGCCAGCGTCAGCACCACGGCCAGTCGGCTCGACATGTGACGAACGTACCGACAGGAGTCGTCCGGTCCATGGACGCCAGGTGAACGGGAGGTGAACGGCAACCCAACGGTTGCCCCGCCGGGTGTGCGGCCGGGAATCACCCCCGGTAGGGTGAGCGGATTCCGTGCCGGGCGGGCGGCGCGCCGGACAGGGCTCCGAGAGCCCTCCAGGAGGCTGATGGCCGCACGACCCCGAACGACGATCGGCGCCATTGTCGTGGTGCTGGTCGCTCTGTCGGTCGGGGTGGGGCCGGTGGCAGCCGGTCAGGTGGACGACAAGCGGAGCGAGGCGGCGGCCATCGCCTCCAAGCTCGAGGAGCAGGCGCGTGCCATCGTCGCCCTCGACAAGGAGCACCGCAAGGCCCGCGACGAGCTGCAGACGGCCGACGCCGCGGTCGCCCGGGCCGAGGCCGACCTCGCCTCGGCATCGCGGCGCCAGGACGAGGCGCGGCGGCTGCTCGCCGCCCACGCCCAGGCCGCCTACGTCGGGGGAGGGTCGGTCAACCTCCTCGGACGGATGGCCCGGGCGACCATCCTCGACGCCGGAGCCAGAAGGACCTATCTGCGGGTGATCGCGGGGGAGGATCGCCAGGCCATCGGTCGCCTGCAGGTGGCTCGGGAGGACCTCCAGGACCGGCAGAGGAGCCTGATGCAGGCCAGGAAGCTCGCCGCCCAACAGACCGACGCCGTCGTGGCCGACCTGGCCGGGCTGGAGAAGGCGATGACCGGTCAGCGGGCACTGCTGGCCTCGGCCAACGGTGAGCTGGCCACGCTGATCGCCGCCGAGCAGCGGCGACGCGACGTCGAGGCGGCGGCATCCCGCCAGGCGACGGCTGCGGCCGCCGCGCTTGCCGCGCCCGCGGCGGTTGCCCCGCCGGCGGGGAGGGCGGCGAGCGCGGCCCCGGGCCCTGCAGCGACCGTGGCGCCGGCACAAACTGCGGCGCCGGCCCCGGCGCGAGCGGCTCCTCCGGCATCGTCGGACTCCGTCGACGCCACCTTCGCCTGCATCCGCCAGCTCGAGTCCGGCAACAACTACAAGTCTCCGGGCGGCGGCGCCTACCAGTTCCTCGACTCGACGTGGCAGTCCCTCGGCTACTCCGGGAGCGCGCAGGACCACCCCCCGGCGGTCCAGGACAAGGCCGCCCGTGAGCTCCTGGCCCGCTCCGGCTGGAGCCAATGGAGCACCGCCCCGCTCTGCGGCCGGGTCTGAGCCCGGTCGGGCGTCAGTCGGACCTGAACTCGCCGGTCACCATGTAGCCGACCCGCTCGCCGATGTTCACCGCGTGGTCGGCGATGCGCTCGAAGTACCGACCGAGCAGGGCGACCTGCACCGCCCGTTGCAGCTCGGACTCCTCGTGGGCGCCGGCGGCGAAGATCGTGCGGTACAGCTCCTTCTGGAGGTCGTCCATCACGTCGTCCATGTCCTCCAGCGCCGCAGCCTTGGCCGGGTCGCGCTCGGCGAAGGTGTCAGTTGCCAGCTGCAACTGGGCCGTGGCCTGGCTGCGCATGCGGTCGATGATCCCGCGCACCTTGGGGTCGAGCGGGCCGGGATAGAGCCGTCTGGCCCCCTTGGCCACGTTGACCATGAGATCGCCGATGCGCTCGAGCTCGTGGATGATGCGCAGGGTCGTCACCAGCATGCGCAGGTCGACCGCCATGGGCTGCTGGCGGGCCAGGAGGAGGTACGTCCGCTCCTCGATGGAGTGGGTGAGGTCGTCGAGGATCTTGTCGCCGGCGATGACCGCCTTGGCCGCCCCCAGGTCGAAGTCGAGAAGGCAGGAGGTGCCGGCCTGGATGGACTCCGAGGCCATCGCCGCCAGCCGCACGGCGTCGGCGTGCAGCTGATCGAGCTCCTCGTGGAACAGCTTGCGGGTCTGGGGCATGCGCTCCTCTGGTCAGGCCGACGGGAGCCGGAGGGTGAACGTCGACCCTAGGCCCTCCTGGGACTCGACGAGCACCTCTCCGCCGTGGTTGGTGGCCACGTGGCGGACGATGGACAGGCCGAGGCCCGTCCCCCCGGTCTCACGGCTGCGCGCCCTGTCGACGCGGTAGAAGCGCTCGAAGATGCGCTCGAGGTCCTTGGCCGGGATCCCGATGCCCCGGTCGCGCACCACCACGTCGACCCACTCACCTCCCGTACCCGTCTCCACCTCCACCGCCGATCCCTCGTCGGAGTACTTGACCGCGTTCTCGAGCAGGTTGACCACCGCCGACACGAGTTGCCGCTCGTCGCCTCGCACCGCAGGGCCCGCAGAGCCGTTCGGCGTGACCAGGTCCACCTTGAGCTGCTCGGCAAGTGGCTCGACCCGCTCGATCGCCGCGGCCACCACCGCTGCGACATCGAGCGTGTCGCTGCCCCCGACGCCCCCCGCCTCGATGCGCGAGAGGTCGAGCAATCCGTCGATCAGCCGGCCGGCTCGCTCGGCTTCCATGGTGATGCGGGTGGCCAGTCGCCGCATGACCTCGGGATCCGGCTCGTCGGCCAGCGTCTCGGCCAGCACCCCCATCGCCCCCACCGGCGTGCGCAGCTCGTGGCTGACGTTGGCCACGAAGTCACGGCGCACCGCTTCCAGGCGCCGTAGCTCCGACACGTCGTCCACCAGCACGACCGTGCCCAGCGAGTAGCCGTTGCGCCCCATCGGCGTGCCCGTGACCTGGAGAGTTCGCGGGGGCGGCCCGTGCAGCTCGAGCGTCTGGGTGACCGGCCTGATCCCCGCGCCGGCCGCCACCACCTCCTCGACCGCCCGCTCCACCAGGGCGGCGGCGTGCCGGCCCCCCTCGAGGTCGTGGCTCCGGCGGTTGCGCAGGACCACGTGGCCGGCGGTGTCGTAGACCACGACGGCGTGCGGAAGGGCCTCGACCGCCTCACGTAGCCGTGCCGCCTCGGCGGTGGCCAGACGGGCCCGTTCTTCGGCCTCGGCGGACCGGCGCTCGGCGGCCGCCAGCTCCTCAGCGAGTCGCTGCTTCCTCATCGGCCTTCCCCAGCGTAGGGGGACCGCCTCCGGTGCGTTGCCCGCTCACTCCGGGGCCAGGCCGGATCAGCGGTCCGGCACGTGCAGCGTCCCCTAGACCTTGCCGGCCATGGCGGGTGGGCCGCCCTCGAACGCCCGCCACATGGCGGCGTAGCGCCCGCCCCGGGCCAGCAGGTCGGCGTGGGTGCCCTCCTCGGCCACCCGGCCGTCGTCGATCACCACGATCCGGTCGGCGCCCTGGGCCGTCTGCAGCCGGTGGGCGATGAGAAGGGTGGTACGGCCCTGGGCCACGCTCCTCATGGCGTCGGTCACCCGGGCCTCGCTGGCCAGATCCAGGGTGGAGGTGGCCTCGTCGAGCAGCAGGATGGCGGGGTCGACGAGCCGGGCCCTCGCCAATGCGATGAGCTGGCGTTGTCCCGAGGCCAGCGACCGGCCGCGCTCGGTCACCGGGTGCAGGTAGCCGCCCGGCAGGCCGGCCACGAAGGGGTGGGCCCCCACGGCCCGGGCCGCCTCCTCCACCTCGGCGTCGGTGGCGCCCGGGCGCCCGTAGGCGATGTTGTCCCGCACCGTCCCCGAGAAGAGGAAGGCCTCCTGGGGCACGTAGCCGAGCTGACGGCGGTAGGCCCCGAGGTCCAGGTCGGTCAGGCGCCGGCCGTCGACCAGGACGTCGCCTTCTGTCGGGTCGTAGAAGCGGGCCAGCAGCTTGAGGACGGTGGACTTGCCGGCACCGGTCTCGCCCACGAGGGCCACCGACTCGCCGGGCCGGATGTCGAGGTCGACACCGCTCAGGGCCTCCTCGGTCGCCCCCGGGTACCGGAAGCGCACGCCCTGGAACCGGATCGCCCCGTGCAGCGGACCGGGGTCGACGGCCGCCTCCGGCTCCACCACCGACGGCGTCGTGGCCAGGAGCTGGCCGATCTGGGTGACCGACGCCCGGGCCTGCTGGTAGGTGTCGAACACCTGGGACAGCTGCTGGATCGGCGCGAAGAGCAGGTTGAGGTAGAGCAGGAAGGCCACCAGCTCGCCCGAGGAGAGGCCCCCGTCGCCCACCAGCCCGGCACCGACGCCGAGGACGACCGCAGCGGCGACCTCCGAGAGCATCTCGACGAACGGGAAGTAGGTGGCCACCAGCCTCTGGGCCCTCATCCGGGCGTCGAGATGGCCTTTGGACACCTCCCGGAAGTCGGTGATGTTGCGGTCCTGGCGACCGTAGGCCTGGGCCACCCGCACGCCGGACACGCTCTCCTGCAGGTTGGCGTTGACGGTTGCGATCCGTTCCCGAGCCGTCCCGTACGCCCGGTTGGAGACCCGCCGGAACCAGATGGTGGCGACGACGAGCGGCACCAGCACCGCGCAGGTGGCGAGGGACAGCGCCGGGTTCATCACGAGGAGGACCACGGCCACACCAACCAGGGTCAGGCCGCTGACGACGGCGTTGATCAGGCCGTTCTGCAGCAGCGTGGACAGCGACTCCACGTCGGTGGTCATGCGGGTCATGATCCGCCCGGCCATCTCGCGCTCGTAGTAGTCGATGCCCAGCCGTTGCAGGTGGGCGAAGATCCGGATCCGCAGGGCGTAGAGCAGCCGTTCGGCCGTTCGGCCGGTGTAGCGCTGCTGGGCCCACACCACGACCCAGTCGGCCAGCACGACCGAGGCGAATGCGGCGGTCGTCACCCACAGGGCGCGGCTCGAGCCGGCGACCACGCCCCGGTCGAGGCCGGTGCGGACCAGGGCCGGGCCGGCCAGTGCGGCCAGGGCGTCGACCACGACAAGCGCCAGTCCCACCGCCAGCGCGAGCCGGTACGGGCGTAGGAACCGCCCGAGGCTGAAGTTCGGGTCGGGCCGCGACTCGCGGTCGGCGTCGACGTCGGGGCGGTCAACGGCCGCGGGCAGGGCTGCGACCGCGGCGAGCAGCTCGGGCGTGGCCGACACCATGGCCATCCGATCGCCACCATGCATGCCGCCGCCGCCCCGGCCGCCACCACCGCCCCCGCCGGCCCACCAGTCGCCGCCGCTGGGCACCGAGGCCCGCGCCCGGGGGGCGGGTGTGCCGTCGGGCGATGCTCCCCAGGCCGACGGGGTGATGCCGCCCGCCGCCGCCGGCTCCTCGTCGTGCTCCTCGGTGGCGACGTCGTCGATGGCGCCCCCGGGCCCGGCCAGCAGCAGGCGGTAGAGCCGGCACCGGGCCAGCAGCTCCTCGTGGGTGCCGGTGTCCACCACCGCACCCCCGTCGACGACGGCGATGCGGTCGGCGAGGCGCAGGGTCGAGCGACGGTGGGCGACCAGCAAGGTGGTGCGCCCCTGCATGACACGGTGCAGCGTGGCGTGGATCTGCTCTTCGATGCGGGCGTCGATGGCCGACGTGGCGTCGTCCAGCACCAGCACCTGTGGGTCGGTGAGCAGGGCCCGAGCCAGGGCGAGGCGCTGGCGCTGGCCGCCGGAGAGAGTGAGGCCGCCCTCGCCGAGGCGCGTGTCGTAGCCGTCGGGCAGGGCGACGACGAACTCATGCGCCTCGGCGGCCCGGGCCGCGGCGGTGATCTCGTCGACCGTGGCGTCGGGGCGCCCGTAGGCGATGTTGGCGGCGACGGTGTCGGAGAAGAGGAACGACTCCTCGAACACCACGCCGATCTGGCGGCGGAGCGAGTCGAGGGTGACGTCGCGCACGTCGACGCCGTCGATGCGCACGCTGCCTTCCTGTACCTCGTAGAAGCGGGGGAGGAGCAGCGACACCGTGGACTTCCCGGACCCCGACGGGCCCACCAGGGCCACGGTCTCGCCAGGCGCCACGGTGAGCGAGAAGCCCCGCAGGACCGGCTCCGAGCGCAGGTACCCGAACGTCACGTCGTCGAAGACGATGTCGCCGGTGAGCGGAGGCAGGATCGTTGCGTCCGGTCGTTCGACGACCACGGGCGTGGAGTCGAGCAGCTCGAAGATGCGCTCGGCGCCTGCCCGGGCCTGCTGGGCGACGACGGTGAGGACGGAGAGCATCCGCACCGGACCGACCATCTGGAAGAGGTAGGTCGAGAAGGCGAGGAACGTTCCGAGGCTGATACGGCCCTCGAGGGCCAACCACCCGCCGAACGCCAGCACGGCCACCTGGCCCAGGGCGGGGACGGCCTGGAGCGCGGAGGCGTACCGGGCCTGGATGCGCACGGCGCGCAGGCGGGACGCGAAGAGCTCCTCCGAGACCCCGGCCAGGCGCAGGAGCTCCCGTTCCTCCTGGCCGAAGCCCTTGACCACCCGTACGCCGGAGACGGCTTCGTCGACCACCCCCGCCACCTCTGCCGCCCGCTGTTGCGCGTCCCAGGCCGCGGGGAAGACGGTGTCGCGAAGACGAATGGCGATGAGGAGGATGGCCGGGACGACGACCAGGCTCACGATGGTGAGCAGCGGCGAGAGCACGGCCATGACCCCGAGGGACAGGACGACCATGACCAGGTTGCCGCTGGCCAGGGGCAGGAAGGCCAGCAGGCCCTGGATCAGCCCGACGTCGGACCCGGCCCGGGAGACGAGCTGGCCGGTCTGGAAGTCGTCGTGACGGGCGAAGTCGAGTCGCTGGAGGCGCTCGTAGATGGCGTTCCGCAGGTCGAACTGGACGCTGAGCGCCACCCGGCCGCCGACGAAGCGCCGGACGTGGGCCACCGCGAACCGGAAGAGGCCGGCCGCCACGAGCAGGGCCAGCCATGGGGCCAGCGACCGCCGCCCGCCCAGGATGACGTCGTCGACGATCACCTTCTGGATCACCGGGGTGAAGGCCGTCACCGCCATGCCGACCACTGCGGCGCCGAACGACAGGATCATGTCGCGCCGGTGGGCCATCAGGTAGGGCCACAACCTGCGGATCCAGCCCCCGGACATGGGTTCGAGCGTACGGTGACCCCGGCCGGTACTCGGGCGGGAATTACTCTTGGCGCCGATGGCCGACGCCCCCGAGGACACCCTCGCCGTCCGGGCGGCGGAGGACCCGGGCGCGGTGGCGGTGATCGAGGCGGGTGCGATGACGACCCGGGCCGATCTCAATGCCGAGGTCAACCGCATCGCCGGGGGACTGGCGGCGTTCGGGGTGACGGCGGGGGACCGGGTGGCGTGGTGCGGACCGAACAGCACCCGGGTGGTCGTGGCCATGCACGCGTGCCGCAAGCTCGGCGTGGTGGCGGTGCCGATCTCCTACCGGTTCACCGCCGAGGAGTGGCGCCACGTGCTCTCCGACAGCGAGGCCGCGGTGGTCCTGGTCGACGGCGCCCATGCGGCGACCGTCTCCTCCCTCCTCCCGGATATGCCCACCGTGCGCCACGCGGTGACGTTCGGCGGGCGCGCTCCGGGCATGCGTCCATGGGATGAGGTGGCGGCTCTCGGGTCGGAGGAGGAGCCTCCGACGCCGGACCAATCCGGCAGGACGATGATGTACACGTCCGGGACGACGGGACGGCCGAAGGGCGCCATCCGCGGCCCGGCCGACCCGGCGCTGCGCACGGCGATGATGGCCGAGCTGGACTTCGGCGACGCGGAGGTGCACCTCGTCACCGGTCCGCTCTACCACGCCGGCCCTCACGCCTTCGCGCTGCTGGCCCATCTCACCGGCGGCACCGTCGTGGTCTCCCGCTCGTTCGACCCGGCCGAGTGGATCCGCCTGGTTGCAAAGCACCGCGTCACGTCGGCGTTCGTGGCGCCCATCCACCTCCAGCGCATCGTGTCGCTGTCCGGTGATCTGCTGGCGTCTGCCGACGTGTCTTCGCTCCGAACGGTGATCGTCAACGCCGCTCCTGTCCCCTTCGCCCTCAAGCAGGAGGTCGTGGCCACGCTGGGGGACGGTTTTCTCTACGAGGTCTACGGGTCGACGGAGCTGGGGATCGCCACCGTGCTGCGACCGGAGGACCAGCTGCGCAAGCCGGGCTCCTGCGGGCGGGCCTACGGCGGTATCGGGCTCAGGGTGGTCTGCGCCGACGGGGCCGACATGGCGGCCGGCGAGGCCGGGGAGCTGTTCGTGCGGACCCCGCAGGCCTTCGAGGGGTACCACGGTGGCGCCGAGCCGCTGGACGAGCTGCCCGGCGGCGACCGGTGGCGGTCGGTGGGCGACATCGGCTGGCTCGACGACGAGGACTACCTGCACATCTGCGACCGCATGACCGACATGGTCATCACCGGGGGCGTGAACGTGTACCCCGCCGAGGTCGAGGCCGTGTTGC
>CADCTB010000095.1 GCA_902805665.1 uncultured Acidimicrobiales bacterium | reverse complement strand
ATCGCCGAGTACCACCCGGAGTCCCACTGGGCCCAGCCCTGGACCCACCGCCACCCGTGGAACGGCGGGATGACCTGCCGGCCGGGGTCGGGTAGCCACACCGAGGCGATGGCCGAGACGGCGAACAGGACGGCGGCGATGCCCAGGAACACCAGGACGGCGCGCCGGCCGTCGGAATCCGCGCCACGACCGTCGACGGCGCCGCCGGGCCCTGCAGGCTGGTGCTCGGTTCGCATTTCCCGGCCTACTGACGAAGTGGTGTGGTGGTGACCCGCCGCTCCTCCCGGAGCCGCGCCGAGAAGCTACCCCTTCTTCGTCGGGGCGTACGATCGGCACAGTGGGCCTCCGGAAGGCGTTCCTGTTAGTTGTCGCCCTGCTTCCGGCAGCCTGCTCGGACGACGGGCCGGGTGCCGGTCCGACCGGTACCACGGGCCGGCCGCCGCCGGGCGCCCTGGCCGAGCTTCCGCTGGCCCGCACAGAGGTCGCCTCGGCGGTGCTTTCGGGCCGCATCGTGGTGGCCGGCGGGCTGACCGCCGATGGCGGGGCCAGCGACCGGGTCGACGTCTACGACGCCGCCGCCAACCGCTGGGACCCCGGCCCGCCGCTGCCGCTGGGGCTGCACCACGCGGGGATGGCTGCCGTCGCGGACCGGGTGTACGTCGGCGGGGGCTACACGAACCGGCCGGGCCAGGACTGGGTGGCCCAGTCGCGCGTGCTCAGCCTGGGTGCCGGGGACCGGTCGTGGCGGGAGGAGCCCGCGCTCGCCGGCGCGCGCGGCGGTCTGGCCATGGCCGCTGCCGGCGGGTGGTTGGTGGCCGTGGGCGGCACCGATGCCCAGGGTCGGTTCCTGGCCCGCACCGAGATGCACATGCCCGGGCAACGCTCGTGGGCGGCGGGCCCCGAGATGATCGAGCCCCGCGACCACCTGGCCGCGGCGGCCTCCGGCGGACGGATCTACGCCATCGCCGGCCGGCTCGGCTCGCTGGAGTCGAACCGGGCGACTGTCGAGTCCTGGGATCCGGCGGGCGGCACGGGCTGGCGCCCGGAGGCTCTCCTCAACGACACGCGAGGAGGCACCTCGGCCGCGGAGGCCGGCGGCCGGCCCTGCGTCGCCGGCGGTGAGGAGCCTGCCGGCACCATCGGTTCGGTCGAGTGCCTCTCGGGCGGGCGGTGGTCTCGGGTGGCCACCCTGCAGACGCCGCGCCACGGGCTGGCCGTGGCCGGCCTCGGCGACCGGCTCCATGTGATCGCCGGGGGGCCCGAGCCGGGGCTGTTCGTCAGCGGGGCCCACGAGGCCTTCACAGTTCGCTGATCGCCGCCGGACCAGGGGAGTCCTGGATCCGCACCAGCCGAAGGACGTCGGTGGTGGGCACCGGCTCCTCGGGCGAGCCGACCAGGACGGCCACGATGTCGCCCTTCTTGACCACTCCGGACTCCACCGCGGCGATGACGGCGAACCACACGATGTCGTTGGTGGTCCCGTGCTGGTTGATCAGGATCGGCGTGATGCCCCAGGCCACCGACAGCTGACGGGCCGTACGCATGGAAGGGGTCACCCCGAGCACGGGTATGACGGGCCGGAAGCGGGAGATCGCCCGGGCGGTCGTGCCGCTGTTGGTGCAGGCGATGATGGCCGACGCCCCGGCGTCGTTGGCCGCCCGCCATGCGGCGGCGGAGATGGCCGCGGTCATGCGCACCGATGTCGGCGCCCCCTGGTTCTCCGCCACCAGCTGCATGCCCCGCGTCTGGCCCCACGACAGGTAGGGGAACTCGGTCTCCGCCCTGGTGGCGATCCGAGCCATGGTGGCGATGGCGCCCACGGGGTCGTGGCCGATCGCCGTCTCCCCGGAGAGCATGAGCGCGCTGGTCCCGTCGAGAACCGCATTGGCCACGTCGCTCACCTCGGCCCGGGTCGGCGACGGCGCCCGCAGCATGGACTCCAGCATCTGGGTGGCGGTGATGACCGGTCGGCCATAGGCGACTCCCGCAGTGATGATGCGCTTCTGGTAGTGGGGGACGTCCTCCAGGGCGCAGCGGATGCCGAGATCGCCCCGAGCCACCATGACGCCGTCCGCCACGGCGATCACGTCCTCGAGGGCGTCCACCGCCTCCTGGGTCTCGATCTTGGCCACCAGCATCGGCCCGTCGGGACCGCTGGCCTGCCGCACCCGCTCGATGTCGGCCCCCGAGCGCACGAACGAGATGGCCACGGCGTCGATGTCCGCCTCGCACACGATCTCGAGCAGGCGCAGGTCTTCTGGGGTGGGGGACTCCAGAGGGAACCGCGAGGCCGGCAGGGCCACCCCCGGGCGGCCGACCAGGCGCCCGCCCGATCTGATCTGGGTGACGGCCCTGTCGCCATGCACCTCCTGCACGGTGAGGGAGATGCCGCCATCTCCAAGGGGGACGATGTCGTCGGGGCGCAGGTGCCGGATGACGTCGGGGTAGTCCACCGCGATACGGCGCCAGTCGCTGGTGGAGTCGTCGTCGGCCTGGACCAGGTGCACCTCCTCACCTTCCGCGAGGTACACCTCCTGCTCGAAGCTGGCTGCCCGGATCTTGGGGCCGGGAAGGTCGACCAGGATGCCGACGATGCGGTCGGCCTCCTCTGCCACCTTCCGGATCAGACGGATGCGGTCGAGGGTCTCCTCCACCGGCCCGTGGGCCAACGACAGCCGGGCCATGTTCATCCCGGCGTCCATCATCTGGCGCAGGACGTCGGCCGAGGCGGACGCCGGCCCCACCGTCGCCACGATCTTGGTGCGTCGCTCCATGCCCGCGACGTTACGGCCCCCGGCGGGCACCTCATCCTCATGGGGGATGACGCCGGAGGCGACCCCCTTGCACAATGGGGCGCGTGCAACGGAGGCGACCACTGGTGGTCGACACCGCCCTGGCCCTGGCCCTGGCCGCCCTGACCTGGGGGACCATGGGGCTCGACGAGGACTGCCCCTGCCCGGCCCGGCCCCTGGCCGTCGCCCTGGCCCTGGCCCAGACCCTCCCGCTGGCCTTCCGCCGCGTGGCCCCGGTGCCGGTTCTGGTTCTCCTGGGCCTGGTGACCGGCATCCACGGAGCCTCCACCGTGAGCGATCCGACCGTCTTCTTCGGCGCACTGGTGGCCCTCTACACGGCGGTGAGCCTGAGCGACCGGCGCACCTCCGTCGTGCTGGGAGCGGTGACGGCCGTGGCCGTCGGGTTGTCGGTGCTGGCCAGCGGGGACACGCCGTTCGCGACCGTCGCCCTCAACTACGTGGTGTTCGGAACCGCCTGGATCCTCGGTGACAGCGTGCGCACGCATCGGGCCTACGCCGCCGAGCTCGAGGACCGGGCCGCGTCGGCCGAGCGCCGGCGCCAGGAGGACGCCAACCGGGCCGCGGCCGAGGAGCGGGTGCGGATGGCGCGGGAGCTTCACGATGTGGTGGCCCACCATGTGAGCCTCATCGCGGTGCAGTCCGAGGCGGCCCAGGTGCTCCTCCCGAAAGATCCGGGGCGGGCCGCCGAGGCGGTGGAGGCCATCGCGACGACCGCTCGCCAGGCCTTGACCGAGCTGCGCCGGCTGCTGGGGGCCCTGCGCGAGGACGGTGACGGCCCCGCGTCGGTGTCTCCTCAACCCGGCGACCTGGCCATCGGTTCGCTCGTCGATTCCGTGCGGGACGCCGGTGTGCCGGTCTCCTTGACCGTGCGGGGCAACCTCCGGCCCCTGCCCGATGCCGTCGCCGTCTCGGCCTACCGCATCGTCCAGGAGTCGCTCACCAACGTGGTCAAGCACGCCGGACCGGCCACGGCTGCGGTGGTGGTGGACTACGGCGCCGACGAGCTGGTCCTGGAGGTCACCGACGACGGACGGGGACGCCCCGGGGACGGCACCGGCCACGGTCTGGTCGGCATGCGGGAACGGGTGACGCTGCTCGGGGGCCAGCTCCGGGCCGGGCCCCGGCGGGAGGGCGGCTTCGGCGTCGAAGCCCGACTGCCGCTGTCATGAGCGTGCGGGTGCTGGTGGTCGACGACCAGGCGCTGGTCCGGGCCGGCCTGGGAGTCATCCTCGGCGCCCAGCCCGACATCGAGGTGGTGGGGGAGGCGGCGGACGGGTTCGAGGCGGTCGAGGCGGCCGGCCGGCTGCGTCCCGACGTCGTACTCATGGACATCCGGATGCCCCGCCTCGACGGCCTGGAGGCCACCCGCCGGATACTGGAAGCGGGCGCCGAGGCCCGGCCGCGGGTGATGATCCTCACCACCTTCGACACCGACGAGCACGTGTTCGAGGCGCTGCGGGCCGGAGCCAGCGGCTTCCTGCTCAAGGATGCGCCGCGCGAGCAACTGGTGCAGGCGGTGCGGACCGTCGCCGCCGGCGAGGCCCTTCTGGCCCCGTCGGTGACTCGCCGGCTGATCGAGCAGTTCTCCCGCCGGCCGGTGCGGAACGAGCGGTCGACCGCGGCGGCGGGCGCCTTGTCGTCGCTCACGGCGCGGGAGCGTGAGGTCCTGGATGCGATGGCCCGGGGCCTCTCGAACGCCGAGATGGCGGCGGCGCTGTTCGTCGGCGAGGCGACGGTGAAGTCCCATGTCGCCCACGTGCTCATGAAACTCGGCCTGCGGGACCGCGTGCAGGCGGTGATCTTCGCCTATGAGTCGGGCGTCGTCACCCCCGGCGAATGACCCGATCATCCTCCGGGCGGAGGGCCGATTCATTCGGGCGGTGGACGACACCGGAGACCCGAATCCTTAGCGTTTCAGTCATGACCAACGTGCTGACTCCTCACCGGCCCCTCGCCCACCGGTCGCCTCCGCCCCGTCTCTCGGCGCGGGAGGACCTGCTCACCATCGCGTTCACCTGCTGGCTGATCATCGGCCTCTTCGTCGACGGCTGGGCCCACAACAACGACAAGCCCGAGACCTTCTTCACCCCCTGGCACGGGCTCTTGTACTCCGGATTCCTCGCAACCGCGCTGTGGATGTGGTCGCGGTACCAGCGCCACGGCCGGGCGCCCGCCGGCTACGGCCTGGGGCTCGTCGGCGTGGCCGGCTTCGCTCTCGGCGGAGGGGTCGACATGGTGTGGCACATGATCTTCGGCGTGGAGGTCGACCTGGAGGCCCTGCTCAGCCCGTCGCACCTTGTGCTCTTCGGCAGCGGGCTGCTCCTCGTCTCCAGCCCGTTGCGCGCCGCGTGGTCGGACCCGGACCCGGCCGGTCGGGCTCCGTCGCTGCGCGCCTTCCTCCCAGCGCTGATCTCCATGACCCTGGTGACGGCTTCGGTGTCGTTCTTCATGATGGTCTTCTCGCCCTTCCTCTCGAGCGCGGCCACCCGGGCGCCATACCGCTTCATCGACCTGCACGCCGGCCCCGAGGTCGGGGAGTGGTTGGCCGAGGAGGTCCAGCTGGGTGGCTTCGCCTCCATCCTGCTGACCACGGTCGTGCTGATGGCGCCGACCCTCCTCCTCCTGCGCCGGTGGCGGCTCCCGTTCGGCGCCCTCACGGTGCTCTTCACCACCGTCGTCGGCCTGGTGTCGGCCACCGAGGGCTTCGACATGGGCGAGGCGGCGTTCGCCGGCGTGGCGGCCGGTCTGGCCGGCGACGTGCTCGTCCAGGCCCTGCAGCGGCGGTCACTGTCGATGGCGTCCACGCTCCGCATCGTCGGAGCGGTGGTCCCCGCCGTGCTGTGGTTCGCCTACTTCGGGCTCCTCGCCGTCTTCTACAGCGTGGCGTGGACCGTCGAGCTCTGGGCCGGCATCACCTGCATGGCCGCCCTCGCCGGCTTCGGGCTGGCCGTGCTGATGATGCCTCCGGCGGTCCCCCACGGTGCTGATGGTCCGGCCTCCCGGGCCGGACTCGCCTGACGCAGGTGCGGATCGCCACCCTCAACCTGCGCAACACCGCCGACCGATGGCCGGAGCGACGGCACCTCCTCGTGCGCCAGCTGGTCGATCTGGCCCCCGACGTGGTCGGTGTCCAGGAGCTGCGCGTGGTCCCCGACCAGGCCCGGTGGATCGTGCGGGCGGTGGACCAGCAGAGCGACGGTGCGCTGCGGTACCGGGCCCACCGGCAGACGAAGGCCGGCCTGGCCGGCCTGTGGGAGGGGATCGGCGTGCTGGCCGCCGTGCCGGTGGTGGCCACCGCCGGGCTCGACCTGGGCGCCCAGGCCCGGGTGGCCCAGCGGGTCACAGTCCGCATGCCGGAGGGCGGCCTGCTCGACGTCTACAACACCCACCTCGGTCTCGGGGGCGAGGTGCTCCGGGTCGACCAGGCCCAGCGGATCCTCGACTGGATGGACCGCCGCCCACCCCTCCCTGCGGTCCTCATGGGTGA
Organism: uncultured Acidimicrobiales bacterium; assembly: GCA_902805665.1. Lineage (GTDB taxonomy): Bacteria > Actinomycetota > Acidimicrobiia > Acidimicrobiales > AC-14 > CADCTB01. Next base: position 18,942 of record CADCTB010000095.1, on the reverse strand, counting down.
CCTCAACGCCCGGCCGGGGTCACCCACCATCGAGCTGCTCTCCCGCCGGCTCCGCTCCGCGCACCTGGTGGCCCACGGGCACGAGCCGGCCCGCACCGTTCCCACGCCTCTCCGGGCCTGGGCTACCGGCGAGGGAAGCGTCCTCGACTACGTCTTCGTGAACGACCTGCTCCAGGTGCACGACGCCCGAATCGCATTCGACATGTGTGACGACCACGACCCGACGCTCGTCGCCTCCGACCACTACGGCCTCTCGGTCACCGTGGCTCTTCGCTGAGCGCACCTCAGCGGGAGGAGCTCTCCCGCTTCTCCAGGCCCACCGCCGCGTTGAGCTGGCGTACGTGCTCCTGGTCCACGTCGGACTTGGCCATGAGCTCGGCCAGGCCGGCGGCCATGGCGTTGAGCTTGCGCTGGGTGGACTTGTTCCCTCTCCACCCCTCGTTCTCCAACAGGGCGACCATGACGAGGGTGACCAGGGAGGTCACCACCACCAGTGCATCGACCCAACTGTGGGCGAAGTCCAGGATGGGGCCGGCGATGACCCAGAGCGTCACCAGGCCCAGGGTGATCATGAAGAAGGCCGGCCGGGCGATGAACCGCGACGTCCTGTCGGCGGCACGGTCGAACCACGTCGTCTCCTCGTTGACGTCGGAGGGAGCGGTGGGATGGTCACTGGACATAGAGAGATTCATTACCCAACCGCGCAAAGAGTTGCACTGCGCCTTGACCTTCCAGTCGACGGGAGGGTTTATCGTCCGGCTGTGGCTCACTGCGACTCCAGATGAGCGGCACCGAGCCCACGGGCGCATCGGCGGCCACCGACCCGACGCTCGCCCCGGGGGTTGGGCCCGAGCCACCACGGCCACCAGACCGGGAGGCGGCTGGGCGCCGGCGGGCGTTCCGAAGCCCGGCGTTTCGTCGGCTCTTCGCGGCCCAGACCATCTCCCGCTGGGGCGACACCTTCAACGCCGTCGCCCTTGTGATCCTGGTCTTCCGTCTGACCGGGTCGGGGTTGAGGGTGGCGGGCACGGTGGCCTTCGAGATCGCGCCGGTCCTGCTGCTCGGTTTCCTGGCCGGAGCCGTCGTCGACCGCCACCCGCGGCGGCGGGTCATGGTGATCGCGGACCTGGGGCGGGCCGCCATCGCCGTCGCCCTGGCGGCTTTCGGCGACAACCTGGCCGTCATCTACGCCGCGGCCTTCGGGCTCTCGGTGGGCACGGTCTTCTTCAACCCCGCGGCAGCCAGTCTCCTGCCGTCAGTCGTGCACCCCGATGACCTGGTGGAAGCCAACTCCGCCCTCTGGTCCGCCGCCGTCGTCTCCCAGATCGCGCTGGCGCCGCTGGCGGGCGCTCTGGTGGCCTTCGCCGGCGCGGGTCCGGCCTTTCTCGTCAACGCGGCATCCTTCGTGCTCTCGGCTGCGCTTCTGCGAGGTCTCCCCGTGCCGGCTGATGCCGTGCAGGCCCCCCGGCGGCGGATGGCCGACGTGGCGGATGGACTGCGCATCATCCGCCACAGCCGGTTCCTGGGGACCCTTGCCGGCGTCCAGGCCCTCGCCGCCCTGTCGGCGGGCGCCACCTCGGCGCTCCTCGTGGTCCTGGCCGAGCGTCACCTGCATGTCGGCGCCGGTCGCTTCGGGCTCCTGATCGCGGCCATCGGCGTCGGCGCCGGCCTTGGCCCGCTGCTGCTGCGGCGATTCATCGCCGACCCACGTCGCCCGGGTGTGCTGTTCGGGCCCTACCTCCTACGGGGCGGTGTCGACCTGACCCTGGCGGCAACGACGAACTTCGGCGTGGCGATGGGAGCGCTGGGCATGTACGGAGTCGGCACCTCGACCGGGATGGTGACCTACAACAGCCTGCTCCAGATGACAGTGCCCGAGCGGCTGCGAGGTCGCATCTTCGCCTTCTACGACGTGGTGTGGCAGGGCTCGAGGCTGGTGAGCATCGCCGCAGGTGGTGTGCTGGCGGACGCCTTCGGCATCCGGGCGGTCTACGTGCTCGGCGGGCTGCTGCTCCTCGCCGCGGGCGGTCTGGGCCTGGGCCGACTGAAGGCCGCCGACCTCGCAACCGCTTCTCGTTCCGGTGTCACTTGATGTCGTCAGGACGACGCTGGATGTCGCCAGTTGCGACCGACAGGCGGCCGGCGATCAGGGCGGGGTCGGCTGCTCGGGTCAATCCCGGCGGGTCCGGGCAACATCCGCAACCAGCGGGAGGTGGTCGCTGCTCTCGCCCCGGCCGCTCCGGATGGTCGTCACCGTCAGGCCGGGGCCCGTCAGCACGTGGTCGATCCGCATCACCGGGGGAACGAGGCGGCCGTTCATCCAGGTCATCTGGAATGGGCGGCCCCGTGCTGCGGCGGCGTCCGTCAGACCGACGTCGAGGACGCGCCGGAACGCCTTGTGGCCCCAGGTCGCGTTGAAGTCGCCGCCCACCAGGACCGGTGACGACTCCGACCCGACAGCGGCCGCCACCTCCCGCAGCTCCTTCACCCATGCCTTGCGTGCACCTCCGAGCGGGGCGACCACGTGCACCGAGTAGAGCCGGATGGGGCCGCTCTCGGTGACGGCTGTGGCCCGGATCAAGATCGGCCGGCCGTCAACCTCGACGACGTCCTGGTCGACGAGCGGCCATCGGGACGCGAGCAGGCCTGCGAACGGATCGGTGCGGGCGATCGTCACCCGGTGAGGCAGGCCGGCGATGCTGCCGGACCGGTCCAGCGCGTCAACCTGGGTCGGGGTCGCCTCCTGGAGGAAGACGACGTCCGGCGCGCTGGCCCGGATCTCCTCGGCAATGCCGCCGATTCGCTCGTTGCCGGCGAAGACGTTGGCGCTGAACAGGCGGAACTGCAGCGCCCCCGGTGGGATGGCTGGCAAGGGGGCTCTCGCCGCGAGCTCCGGAGCCACCAACGCCACGTGGGCGAGCAGAACGAGCGCCGTCGCGGCCAGGAGCGCCCACCGGCGGATGAGCCCTGCGGCCACCGCCACCGGCCACGCGGGGAGGAAGAGCAGGGGCGTGATGGCGTTGAGACCTACGAGCGAGGAGCGGGAGTCCCAGGCCGCGATCCGGGCGCCGATCACCACCAACAGGGGGACGACGACGAGCCACCCGATCCCTGCGAGCAGCCGGGCCCCGCGGCCGGCGATCAGGGCGGGGTCGGCTGGCGGTCGCGCTCGGCGAGGACCCGCTCGCGGGTGGGCACCCGGAACGTCACGTACAGGGCGCCGATCAGGCCCAGGGCGATGACGGCGGCGCCCACCGCCCGGTTCCCGATGGCGAACACGGCGCTCGCAGTCGACACCACCAGGATCATGGTCACGGCCACGACCTTGGCCCGCCGGGGCATGCCCAGCCCGGACCGGTGGTCACGCACGAGGGTGCCGATCCGGGGAAGGTTCAGCACCCACTGCTCGAAGCGCTTGTTGCTACGGGAGAAGCAGGCGGCGGCGACGATGAAGAACACCGTGGTGGGCAGGCCGGGCACGATGATCCCGATGCCGCCCAGGGCAACGGAGAGCAATCCGGCCACGAACCAGAGCGGGGCGGTGGCCCTCCGGGCGGCCATCAGAGCAGGGCGGCGACGTCCCCGACCGCCTGGATGACAAGCAGGACGAGGATGCCGCCTCCGAGGGCGGTGTAGCCCCAGCGCCAGCGGTGGTTCACCCGCCAGAAGCGGCGCATCGAGTACACGATGGCGGCCGCCGAGACGGCGCCGATCACCAGTCCCAGCACGGGGCCCACCCCGCCGCTCAGGTCGATCACCGGCTTGAGGAGCGGGAGCAGCACGTAGGTGAGCAGGCAGCGGACCGTCGAGATGAGCAGCGAGGTGCCGAACGCCTTCTCCGCCGTCTGCCCGGCGTCGGCGCTCGCCGGAAGGCGGAGGAGCCGGCGCATGAACCCGTCGAGCGGGGAGACGTCGCCTTGGCGAGTGATGGCCTGGCCCACGTCTCGAAACTAGGCCCTCAGGCTGGTTCTCGGCACGTCGGGAGCCGCTCCCGCAGTCCCTTACTCGGTTTCCCTCCGCCGCCGGCAGGGTAGGTGGCGGGCGGTTCGCTGGTCTCGGCGGGTCGGGAGAGCGAGAGCCGAACAGGTCTGTGGCTCCTGGTTCGACGACGTCGTCGCCAACGAAGCACCTCACGTGCCAACAACGATCGCGAGCCGCAGACGGCCCGTACCAAGGAGATGAACTTGATGGAAGGTGATGACGTGAAGGAGCGCATCCACGCGCTCGAGACGGCGCAGGCCACGCAGGCGGCCAGCTCGGCCGGCATGGAGGCCACCAACGCCGCCACCACCGCCGGTATGCAGGCCACCCAGGCCGCCGCTCAGGCGGGGACATGGGCCGTGATGGTCGCCGGCAGCGCCGGCCTGATCATCGGCATGTTCCTGGGCATGGCCATCGCCAAAGCCAGGAGCTGATCTCCGGCGACTCGGGCGTGCAGATGCCGGTAGGTCGGTGACTGCACGCCCGGGTGCTCGCTTCGAGAACGGGCCGGCGTCCATGCCAGGCTTCCGGGCATGACTGCGCCCCTCGTGCCCCGCCAGGTCCTGTTCGGCAATCCCGAGCGGATCAGCCCCCGGATCTCTCCCGACGGCAAGCGGCTGGCCTGGATCGCGCCTGACGAGGGCGTGCTCAACGTGTGGGTGAACCAGGTCGGCGCATCCCTCGACGACGCCAGAGCGGTGACCGAGGACCGCGACCGCGGCATCCGGTCGTACTTCTGGGCCCACGACAACCGCCACCTGCTCTACGTCCAGGACGTCGGGGGTGACGAGGACTTCCACCTGTTCTCGGTCGACCTGGACACCGGCGCCACCCAGGACGTCACCCCGTTCGAGGGGGTCCAGGCCCGGGTCGACGAGACCGACAAGCGGTTCCCCGACACGATCCTCGTCGGCCTGAACCGGGACAACCCCCAGCTGCACGACGTCTACCGCCTCGACCTTCCCTCCGGCGAGCTCGAGAAGATCGTCGAGAACCCCGGCTTCATCGGCTTCCTCGCCGACGTCGACTTCAACGTTCGCGCCGGGATCGTCCCGCGGCCCGACGGCGGCATGGTCCTCATGGTCCGCGCCACGCCTGACGATGAGTGGCGTCCGCTGCTGGAGTGGGGGCAGGACGACTCCCTCACCACGTCGCCGATCGCCTTCACCCTCGACGGCGCCGGCATGCTCATGGTGTCCTCGGTGGGCGCCAACGCCGGCCGCCTGGTCAAGCTCGACATCGCCACCGGTGAGACCACGGTCATCGCCGAGGACCCGCAGCACGACGTGGCGGGCGTCCGCCTCCACCCCGACACCCGGGAACCGCAGGCCGTGATCTACATCAAGGAGCGGGCCAGCTACGACATCCTCGACCCGGAGATCGAGGAGGACGCCGCCGTGCTGTTCGCCGTCGACCCGGGCGACCTGAGCCTCACCGGCCAGGACGACACCGACCGCACCTGGCTGGCGGCGTACATGAACGACGACGGGCCGGTCCGCTACTACGCGTACGACCGGGACTCGAAGCAGGCGACGTTCCTCTTCGAGCACCAGCCCGCCCTGTCGGAGTACCAGCTGGCCAAGATGGAGCCCTTCTCCTACACCGCACGCGACGGCTTGACCATCCACGGGTACCTCACCTTCCCGCCCGGGCAGGGCCGCGAGAACCTGCCGGCGGTGCTGAACGTCCACGGTGGGCCCTGGGCGCGCGACACCTGGGGCTACGACCCCGAGGCCCAGTGGCTGGCCAACCGGGGGTACCTCAGCGTGCAGGTCAACTTCCGCGGCTCCACCGGCTACGGCAAGGACTTCGTCAACGCCGGCGACAAGGAGTGGGGCGCCAGGATGCACGACGACCTGCTGGATGCGGTCGACTGGGTGGTCGAGCACGGTCACGCCGACCGGTCGAAGGTCGCCATCTACGGCGGCTCGTACGGCGGCTACGCCGCGCTGGCCGGCGCGGCCTTCACCCCCGAGGTCTTCGCCTGCGCGGTGGACATCGTCGGCCCCTCCAACCTCAAGACGCTCATCGAGTCGATCCCGCCGTACTGGGAGCCGATGATCGCCCAGTTCCACACCCGGGTCGGCAACCCGGAGACGGAGGAGGAGTTCATGTGGGAGCGGTCGCCGCTCTCGAAGGCGGGCGACATCCGCATCCCCCTCCTGATCGCCCAGGGGGCCAACGACCCGCGGGTCAAGCAGGCGGAGTCGGAGCAGATCGTCGCCGTCCTCCAGGAGAAGGGGATCGACCACGAGTACATGCTCTTTCCCGACGAGGGTCACGGCTTCGCCAAGCCCGAGAACCGGCTGAAGTTCTATGCGGCGGCCGAGCGCTTCCTGGCCAAGCACCTGGGCGGCCGGTTCGAACCGGGCCCCAGCGGGCCTGGGAGCGGGACCGAGGAGTGAACCCTCCGCCGCCGTCAGGCCACCAGTACCGGATCGCGTCCGGCGACCAGGAGGCAACCGTCGTCGAGGTGGGCGGCGGCCTGCGCACCTACACCGTGGCCGGCGACCCGGTGCTGGACGGGTACGAGGTCGACGAGATGGCCGGCGGAGGGCGAGGCCAGCACCTCATTCCCTGGCCGAACCGGATACGGGATGGGCAGTACCGCTTCGAGGACGAGGATCTCCAGCTGGCGCTGACCGAGCCCGGCCGGCACAACGCCAGCCACGGCCTGGTCCGCTGGTCGAGCTGGCGCCCGGCGCTCGAGGCAGCCGACCGGCTGGTCATGGTTCTCGACCTGCACCCCCAGCCCGGGTATCCGTTCAGCCTCGGGCTCTCGGTGGAGTACCGCCTGGGGGCAGGCGGGCTCTCGGTGGCCACCACGGCCACCAACCGGGGCGACCGGGCGTGTCCGTACGGGGTCGGCGCCCATCCGTACCTGACCGTGGGCACCGACCTGGTCGACGCCGCGCGGCTGCATGTGCCGGCGCAGACCCGCTTGGAGGCCGACGACCGCGGCATCCCGACCGGCTCTACAGCCGTCGACGGGACGCCCTACGACTTCCGCACCGCCCGCCCGATCGGCGACGCCGTCCTCGACACCGCCTATACCGACCTCACCGCGAACGATGCCGTCCTCGTCGCACCGGATGGCCGCCAGGCCACCGTCTGGTGGGACAGCTCCTATCGATGGCTGATGGTGTTCACGGGCGACACCCTCGACCCCGGCCGCCGGCGAAAGGGAGTGGCCCTCGAGCCCATGACCTGCGCGCCCAACGCCTTTGTCACCGGTGACGGCCTGCGGGTGCTCCAGCCGGAGCAGTCGTGGACGACGACCTGGGGGATCGCAGCAGGCCCAGGGCGCTGACCACCACCCACAGGTGGGCCACCGTCAGCCCGAGCCGTTGCAAGAGCCCGTCCCTCGCCACCAGCACGCTGGCCAGCAGGCAGAGCCCGGACACCAGACCCGTGACCACGGACAGCCGGGCCCAGAGGGGCCGGAGGTGGCGGGCGCCCAGCACCGGTATGGCGGCCAGGGTGGCGTAGCCCAATCCGGCGGCTACGCCGTGGGCCCGGTCGTAGGCGCCTCCGAGCGGCAGGGCCGCCACCGCCAGGGCAATGACGCCGTTGACGACGGGAAGCGGCCAGGTTCGGCGCGGACGCAGGGCGATGCCGTAGAGCGCCATGCCCGCGCCCAGTGCCACCAGGCCCGCCGTCATCACCGGGCGGGACGGCGCGCCGAGGGCGGCCAGTTCGCTGATGGCGTCCCGGGTGGGGTCGTAGCGGTCGGCGCCGCCACCCAGCAGCGCCCAGGCGAAGACAAAAGCCACGGGGCCGGCGATGCCGCCCGCGGCCGGAAGGAACCGGGCCCTACCCAGTGACCAGGCTCGCGAGGGCCCAGATGGCGGCCACCAGGCCGATGCCGATCATCACCGCGCTGCGGCCGACCGGCGCCCGGGCCAGCTCGTTCTCCTTGGCCTCCTTCGGAGGTCGGACCAGAGCCATGCCGTTGCCGAACACGAGTGCGGCGCCCAGAGCCAGGACGAGGTAGGGCAGGAGGTTGTCGCCTAGGAACACGACAGGAAAACTACCCGGGCCGGCTCAAGTATCCGACGCCCCCGGACGACAGAACGCGTGTCTCCGCACCGACGGCGGAGAGTCCGGGCCTCCCAAGGCCGTTCCCGCGCTTTCTCGCCAGGCGCAGAACCCCCCGGTCCTCCGTCGTCGGTGTCGGCTGACGTGCGGGGCGTTACTCGTCCTTGCGCTCCCGGTAGTTCTCGAGCGCCCGCCTGTGGCCCTTGGCGCCGGACCCGACGATCCCACCGTTGCGGACCTCCTTGACCACGTCCTCCAGATCCTGGAGCAGGGTGAACAGGTCGTCCTCCGGGCCGGCCGCGTCGACGCGGTCCAGGGCGGCGTGGACCTTGTCGAGGTGACGACGCACCTGTCCGTACTCGTCGTCGAGCTTGCGACGGGCCTCTTCGAGACCTTCAGCCACCGTCGCCTCCCGGGTTCGTGGATGCCATGGGGGCGAACCTACGCCCTCATCTCCAGCCGGGCCAAAGCCTTGCCGGCCAGGTTGTCCCGCAGCCGGTCGAGTCCCTCGGCCCGACCTTTGAGGTAGTGGTCGAGGAAGTCGAGCGTGGCCGTCATGACCAGACGCGTGTCGGACTGGGGCTGGCCGTTGATTCCGGCGTAGGGGCTGTCGTGGTCGCCGCCGACGATGGTGATCATGAACCGGGGCCCGAGGGCGTCGTCGTATATCTGCCGGGCAGACTCCAGGGGGATGAGCGGGTCGGAGTCGCCGTGCACGATCAGGATCGGGGTGCGGGTGCCCGGAAAGAACGAGCCGGTGGGGAACGGTCGCTCGCGGCCTGCCAGCACGATGCCCGCCCGGACCCGGTCGTCGAGGCAGCAGCTGTGGAAGCCCACTCCGAGGGTGGTCATCGCACCCAGGGAATGGCCGGCGACGCCGATCCGCCCGGGGTCGATGCGGCCCGTGTAGGGGCCGCCGGGCTCGGCGTTCATCCGCAGCATCTCGGAGATCACGAAGCTGACATCGGCCGGCTGGTTCACCAGGTCACCGCCGCCACCGGGCAGCCGGGTGCTCGAGAGCGGGAAGACGGGTGCGGCCACGACGTACCCGGCGGCGGCCCAGGAGTTCAGCAGGACCCGGTAGTAGCCCGGGTCGGCCACCGTGTTGCCGTGGGCGAAGACGACAAGCGGGAACCGACCCTCACCTACCGGGGAGTAGGTGACGGTCAGCAGCGTCCTCTCCGCCCGGGCGGCCTGGTCACCGGCCGCCGCCGTGGGTCGCGACCGGTCGACGAACGTCTCCGTGCGGGACGTCACCTCGAACTGCCGATCTGCCTCCGGCTCCGGCGCCGGGCGGTCGTCGCCTCCTCCGCACCCGGTTGCCACCGCCAGGGCGGCGATCACCACCCAGACCCGCACGCCGATGGTCCGGCTCACACCGACCCCCCGTAGAGGTCGCGGGTGCGAGCCATGCCGCCGTCCGCGCAGATCGTGTCACCGGTGATGAACCGGGCGGCGTCCGAAGCCAGGAACACCACCACATCGGCGATGTCATCGGGCTCCGCCCACCGCCGGAGCGGGGTCTGCTGCTCGATCTGCTCGATGACGCCCGGCACCGCCCGGTTCTTGGCCCACAGTTCGGTGTCCACCGCCCCCGGCGCCACGGAGTTCACCCGGATCCCGACCGGCCCGAGCTCGATGGCCAGGGACCGGGTGGCGGCATCGATGGCGCCCTTGGTTGCCGCGTACGCCGCCCGGTTCGGCGTTCCAACGACACCCGACACGGACGAAACGTTCACGATCGAACCCCGCTGCCGCTCGATCATCCCCGGCAGGAGGGCGGCGATCAGCAGGAGCGGCGCCCGTACGTTGACTGCGTAGAGCAGGTCCACCACACCGGCGTCGAGGCCGGCGGTGGGAGCCCGCTGGGCGACCGCGGCGTTGTTGACCAGCACGTCGACCCGCCCGAACGCCGCCTCCGCGGCAGCGGCGAGGTCTCCCGCAGCGCCGGCGAGCGCCAGGTCGGCCACCAGCACGACCGGGTCGTTGACCAGTCCGGCGGCCACTGCGTCCAGATCAGGCTGGGAGCGGGCGGCGAGCGCCACCCTCGCTCCGGCCCGGTCGAGCGCCCGGGCGATCGCGGCCCCGATCCCCCGGGAGGCGCCCGTGACCAGGGCCGTCCTCCCGTCGAGCCGGAACCGGTCCACGGTGGGAGCCGGCTACCTGGTGGTGGACGGTGCCGGGTCGTGCACCATGCGGCTGTTGACGACGAAGGCGCCGAAAGGCACGGTCGAGGCGACGAGCACCACGAGGGTCTGGCCCAGGGTCCAGCCCTGTTCCTCCCGCACGAGAAGGGTCAGGAGGACGTAGGCCAGGAACAGGACGCCGTGGATCGGCCCGAGGACCGGGACCAGGTCTGGTCCCTCCACCACCCGCTTGACGAAGGTGGCGACGAGGAGGGCCAGGTACGAGACGGCTTCGGCCAGGGCGACCATGCGGAACTTGGATGTCATCGGGGCCGAGTATGGCCGCTGCGGGGAGCCGGGAGCCATCAGGACAGAGCGGCCGACACGGTGTGGAGGGCCAGCCCGGCCACCGCGCCGACCACGGTGCCGTTGATCCGGACGTACTGCAGGTCCGGGCCCAGGAGCAGCTCCAGCCGCGAGGCGGTCTCGTCCGCGTCCCAGCGGGCGATGGTGCCGCTGATGAAGGCGGCGATGTCACCGTCGAAGTGGTCGGCCAGGTAGCCGACCCCCCGCTCCACCGCGGTCTGCACCGTGGCGGCCAGCTCGGGGTCGTCCTGCAGCCGGCGGCCGCCGGCCGCGATCCCGCTGACCAGCTGCCGTCGCAGCTGCGATTCGGGGTCACAGGCCTGGGTCCGGAGCTGAACCTTGGCGTCGGCCCAGAGCGACGCCACCCATTCCCGCACCTGGGGCTGGGACAGCAGGTCGTGCTTGAGCCGCTCACCGCGCTCGCGGAGGTCGACCGATGTCTCCAGCTCGGCGGCCAGCAGGCGCAGCCGGGCGTCGAACTGCCGGCGCAGCTCGTGGTTACGGTCGGCGGCCATCTCCTGGAGCACGGCGCGGGCCCCGTCGAGCAGCCGGTCGAAGATGCGGTCCTCCACCGCCCCGGGCAACCACCACGGCGAGCGAGCGCCGAGCTGGGACCGCAGCTCCTGGGCGTGGGCGCCCAGGTACCGGTCGAGGCCACCGAATGCCGCGTCGAGCACCTCGTCGTGACGGCCGTCCTGGGTGAAGAACCGCAGCGCCCGCCCGGCCAGCGGAGCCACGAGCACCGTCTCCACCCGCTCCCGGACGAGATCCTCGATCACCCGGTGGACGTCGTCGTCGCGCAGCAGGTCGGCACCGGCCACTGCGGCGCCCGCCACCTCGGCCGCCACCCGGGCGGCGTTCTCCTCCTTCGACAGCCACCCGCCGAGGCGCCCGACGATGCCCGCGGCCCGGACCCGCTCGACCAGCACCTCCCGGGTGAGGAAGCTCTCCCGCATGAAGGCGGCCAGGGTGGCGCCGAACTGGTCCTTGCGCTCGACCACGATGGCCGTGTGGGGGATCGGCAACCCCAGGGGATGACGGAAGAGAGCGGTGACTGCGAACCAGTCGGCCAGGCCCCCCACCATCGACGCCGCCGCGGTCGCCTCCAGGTACCCGACCCACGTGGCGTCGCCGCCCCAGACCGCCGTCACCAGGAACACCAAGGTGACGAACGCCAGCAGGCCGGTGGCCCGTCGCTTGGTGACCGCCAGCTGGCGCCGGCGGGACTGCTCGGAGTTGGGAGGCACCGGGCTCATACCGACGCCATCCTGCCGGGTCGGGCACTCGCCACCGCGCCGACCAGGGCAATGGCGCCGTGCATGCACCATCCTGTCCGTATGGCACGGGTCGGTCAGGCTCTTGGTGTGCTGGCGGCACTGCTCCTGCTGGCCGCGCTGCTGCTGGGGTTCCTGCCCAACCCGGGTGAGGCGCTCGTCGACTTCCGCCCGCCGGGCGGGGAGACGTATGGACAGGTCGACTGCGGTACGTCGTTCCGAGGCACGAAATGGAGCCATGACGACGGGTGTGAGGGCCCTTTCCTGGGACGGATGGGCGCAGTGTTCCTGGCCGTCCTGGGTGCGATCGTCTCCGCTGCCGTCGGGCTCGCCCTCTGGGTGGGCAGCCAGAGGCCCGGCCAGCCTAGTTGATCGTCTCGGTGTAGCGACGCCAGCGTTCGCGCAGCGTGGCCGGGCGAGGCGGAGCGCCGGGCGCCTGGGCGACAGCCGGGTCGTCCGTGCCGGCCGGGCGGACCGGGGCGCCACCCCCTTTGGTGAGGGCGATCTCGGCGGCCCGCAGGGCCCGCTCCGCTGACTCCGCCCGGGCCAGCCGCTCCGCAGCGATCGCCTCGGCCACCTCCGCCCGCCGCCGCCACTCCTGGAGCTCGGCCCGGAGGCTTTCGATGTCGTCCTGACGAGGCATGTTGGGCCCATGCTCGCGCACGCCGGTTGCCTCCGCCCTCTCCCCTGGCACCATGGTGGCGTGACGGCAGAGCCGCAGCCGGAGCTGCTCGGGCTCCCGCCCGGGTACGGCACGCCAACCCGGACCCTGCTCTGGGCCGAGGTTCGCACCCGGCTCGAAGAGGCGCCGCATTACTGGGTGGCCACCACGCGCCCGGACGGCCGGCCGCATGCCGCCCCCGTCGACGGGCTGTGGCTCGACGAGGCGTGTTGGTTCGGCGGCAGCGCCGAAACGGTCAAGCACCGGAACCTGGTGGCCGACGGCCGGGCGACCCTCCACCTGGCCGACCCGGAGGCAGCCGTCATCGTCGAAGGGGTGTGCGAACTGGCCCGCCCGGCCGGCGACACCGCCGACCGGCTGGTGCGAGCGTCAAAGCGGAAGTACGGGTACGCGCCGCCGGCCGGGGCCTACGGGAAGGGGGTCTGGCGCCTGCGGCCTCGAAAGGTGATGGCCTGGAGCTCCTTTCCCGCAGACGTGACCCGGTTCCGCTTCCCCGCCCGTACCGCCGGCGGCTGAGGCGCCGCTTCACCCGGGGGCGAGGCGGCGGGCGACCTCCCGGAGATCGGGCCATTGGACCGACTCCACGACGCAACGGGCGAACAGCCACAGGCCCACCCGGTCCTTGTCGACGCCGGCCAGGCCGGCCATCCGCCCCACCAGGTCCCGGGGATCGGCCACCAGCCGGGCTCTGCAGTTCAAGAGGTGTTGGAGCACGTCGTAGGTGGGATCGCCCACGTACGGCTTGGGGTCGATCACGAGCCACGGCTCCCGGTCAGCGGCCAGGACGTTGCCGGCATGGAGGTCGGTGCAGAGCAGCACCTGCTCGTCGGCGGTGCCCGGTAGGGCACGGAACAGGGTTAGTCCCTCCCGCGTCAACCCCGGGTCGAGGTTCTCCTTCATCGCCACCGGCTTGTGCTCGAACTCGTCCGCCCACATGTCGCACATGGACTGGAGCGTCCGGAAGCGTTGGCCCGGCGCCGGCCGGCGCCAGAGCCGGCGAAGCAGGCCGGCCACGATCACGTCCTGCTCCGGCTCGGGCCGGCTGTCTGCCGCCGTGCCCGGGATGCAGCGCTCGAGCAGCAGTGCGGTCGCATCTTCCAGTTCGGCCGACGCATGCAGGCGGACGGCGCCCTCTCCGGCCCACTCCCGCAGGCCGTCCGCCTCGTGTTCGGCCTCCGGGTGGGGCCAAGCCACCTTGAGGACGAGCTCGGCGCCGGTGGAGTCCCGCACCGGGGCCACCCATGCGCATGACCCGCCAGGCTGAAAGGGCTCGCCTACGGTCAGCGCCCAACGGTCCTTCAGGTCGTGCACCGTTTGCGGCAGGGTCAGGAGCCAGGCGTCGCGGCCCTCCTGCTCCGCAGCCCGGACCAGTGCTCGGGGCATCGGCAAAGGGTCCACCATCCGTCATCCTGTCGCCGACTACGGATGACATGCTGCGTGGCCGTGGGCTCGTGGGCGGAGACGTACGTGGCCGCGGTGGCCCACGGGCTGACCGATGCCGCCGTTCCGGCCGACGCCGTCCCTATGGCGGCCTACATGCGGAACCAGTTTCCCTTCCTGGGCGTCAAGGCGCCCGGACAGAAGGCCGTGGTCCGAGCGGCCCTGGCGGCGGCGGGGCCTCCGGCGGACGAGGCCGACGTGGTCGCGGCCGTCGACGGGCTCTGGCGTCGGCCGGAGCGGGAGCACCGCTATGTCGGCGCCGTCCTGGCCGGCAGCTTCGCAGCGAAGGCGTCGCCGGCGTTCGTCCACCATGCCGCCCGCTGGATCACGACGGATCCCTGGTGGGACACCTGCGACCCCCTCGCCCGTGGCGTCGTCGGCCGGGTGGTGCGCACCCATGCCGAGCTCCGGGCGACGATGGACGAGTGGCTGCGCGGCGACGACCTCTGGCTCATCCGGAGCGCCATCATCCACATGGGCGGATGGAAGGACGCCATCGACCGCGACTGGGTGTTCGCCGCCTGCCTGGCCCGGGCCGATCACCCGGACTTCTTCGTCCGCAAAGCCATCGGCTGGATACTCCGCGACCTGGCTCGGGTCGACCCGCAGGCGGTGATCGACTTCGTCAAAGGCCCCGGAGCGTCGGCGCTGTCCGGACTTTCGAGGCGAGAGGCGCTCAAGAACGTCGGACGGGAAACCTGAGAGAAATTCTGCGAAGCGTGTCGATTCCGGGGAGGGTCGTTCGTAGACATGGTGAGGGACCGGTACGGTGCCGGCCCGTTTCCCAGGAGGAGATTCCGATGACTCAGTACCTGCTCTCCGTGCACATGGTCGAGGGCGACCCGGTTCCCAGCGACGAGGAGATGGCCCAGGCGTACAAGGACGTCGACACCTTCAACAACGAGGTCCAGGCCAAGGGTGCCTGGGTCTTCGCAGGCGGGCTGCACCCGGCCGACACCGCCACCGTGGTCAAGGTGACGAACGGGGAGGTGGTCACCACCGACGGTCCCTTCGCCGAGACCAAGGAGCAGCTGGGCGGGTTCTGGGTCATCGAGGCGCCCGACCTCGACGGGGCCCTGGCCTGGGCGGCCAAGGCCGCCGAGGCCTGCAAGGCGCCCGTCGAGGTCCGCCCCTTCCAGGACGAGTAGGCGGCTCGAAGCGTTGACGACCACCCACGTCGAACAGGCAGCGGTCGAGCAGACCTTCCGGCGGGAGTTCGGCCGTGCCGTCGCCACCCTGGTCCGCCTCCTCGGCGACATCGATCTCGCCGAGGAGGCGGTGCAGGAGGCATTCGTCGTGGCCCTCCAGCGGTGGCCCACCGCCGGTATCCCCCCGAACCCGGGCGGCTGGATCGTCACCACCGCCCGCAACCGCGCCATCGACCGGCTGCGGCGGGAGTCGACCCGTGACGACCGCCACGCCCAAGCCGCCATTGTCCACGCTTCCGACGAGGAGCCCCCGAAGGAGGTGGGACCCGTGCCCGACGACCGCCTCCGACTGATCTTCACCTGCTGCCACCCCTCGCTGGCCCCCACCGCCCAGGTGGCGTTGACCCTCCGCCTGCTCGGAGGGTTGGAGACGGCCGAGATCGCCCGCGCCTTCCTGGTGCCCGAGGCCACCATGGCCCAACGGCTCGTACGGGCCAAGCGCAAGATCCGCGCCGCGGCCATCCCGTACCGGATCCCAAGGGACGCCGAGCTACCCGACCGGCTCCCCCCGGTGCTGTCGGTGGTCTACCTGGTCTTCAACGAGGGGTACACGGCCACCGGCGGAGACGAGCTGGTTCGGGCCGACCTCTGCGCCGAGGCCATCCGACTGGCCCGGGTGCTGGCCGAGCTGATGCCCGACGAGCCGGAGGTCATGGGGCTGCTGGCGCTGCTGCTGCTCACCGAGGCCCGGCGCCCGGCGCGCAGCGGGGAGGACGGCTCGCTCGTCCTGCTGCCCGAGCAGGACCGTTCGCAGTGGGACCGGGCCCTGATAGCCGAGGGACAGGCGCTGGTCGCCGCCTGCATCCGTCGCAACCAGCCGGGTCCCTACCAGATCCAGGCGGCGATCAATGCGGTGCACAGTGACGCGCCGACCGCGGCGGACACCGACTGGGCCCAGATCCTCGCGCTGTACGACCACCTCCTTGCCGTGTCGCCCACTCCGGTTGTCGCCCTGAACCGGGCGGTGGCGATGGCGGAGGTCCACGGGCCCGAGATGGCGCTGGCCGAGGTCGACGTGCTCGATCTGGGCACGTACCACCTGTTCCACGCCACCCGGGCCGACCTGCTCCGCCGCCTGGGCCGCCGGGCCGAGGCGGTGGCCGCGTATGACGCCGCCCTGGCGCTGGCGGGGAACGCTTCCGAGCGTCGCTTCCTCGAGGATCGGCGGCGGTCGTTGTCGCCCGAGTGACGCCCGTACCCCTTCGAGCCCCTCAGACGATGACTCAAGGGAGTGGAGCGGCGCGCCGACAAAAGAGAGGTGACCGGTCGTCGCCCGATGAGCCGCGGCCAGATCGGGCCTGACTTCGACTCGGTGCTGCACGCGGCCCGAGCCGGGGCTCCCTGGGCGCTCGAGCGCCTGTATCTGGCCCTTTCCCCCGCCGTCGTGGGCTACCTGCGGGTCCAGGGCGCCGCCGATCCCGAGGATCTCACCAACGAGGTGTTCCTCGGTGTCCTCCGCCGGATCGCGTCCTTCGACGGCACGGAGGACGAGTTCCGCTCCTGGCTCTTCACCATCGCCCACTCCCGCGTCGTCGACGAGCGGCGACGCGGCGAACGCCGCCCCCAGATCGGCGGAGACGGGCTCGACGTCGACCGGGACCCGGTTGGTGGCGACGCCGAGCACGATGCCCTCCAGCGGTTGAGCAGCCAGAGGGTTCAGGCGCTGTGCGAGGGACTGGTGGCCGATCAGCGCGACGTCCTCCTGCTCCGGCTCATGGCCGGCCTCACGATCGAGGCCATCGCCGAGGCCCTCGGGAAGTCCGAGGGGGCGGTCAAGGCCCTGCAGCGCCGGGGCCTGGCCAACCTCCGCAAGATTCTCGAGCGCGACCCCGTATCCCTATGAGGCACTTCGACGGTGACGTGGGTGAGATGCCTGTTCCCCCCCTCGACGATCGAGCCCTCGAAGCCCTCCTGAGCGGAGGCTCCTCCGCTCAGTCCGGTTTCGACTGGCTGCTGCCCTTCGTCGAGGAGTTGGGGGAGGCCTCGAGAGGGTCGGCGCCGCCAATGACGCCGGCGCTGGCTCTTCTCGTGGCCGAAGGGTTCTCCATCGACAAGGTCGAGCTGCCTGCGCCGAACGCGGCCGGCCGGTCGACGTGGACGAGGAAGCCGGTTCTGACCGGCCTTGCGGCCAAGTTCGCGAGCCTGGGGATGGTGGGCAAGGCGGCCATGGGCCTCACCCTGGTGGCGGCGAGCACGACTGCCGCCGGCGCCGCCGGCGTGCTCCCCGCCCCGGCGCAGCACGCCGTTGCCACCGTGGTCGACGCCGCCACGCCGTTCACCTTCCCGGACGAGACCAAGGACAAGGCCAACTTCGGCGCCACCGTGAGCGCCGACGCTACCGGCGGCTCCGACGGAGCTCCGGGTGTCGACGGCAAGGCGGTCAGCGACGCGGCAAGGAACAAGACCAAGCCCGACGACACGCCGGGCGCCCCGGCCGGCAACGGCGTCGGCGCAAACACCGGGGCCAAGGGGCTCGACCGGGCCAACCAGACGCCCGCCGCCGGGCACGCGCCCACCTCCGTGCCCGGCGGAGGCGGCGCAGCCGTCGTCCCCGGAGCACCGGCGGCCAACGGGCTCGGCACCGCCAACAGCACCCCCGCCGCCGGAAAGGTGCCGACCAGCGTCCCTCCGGTCACCCGAGCCGCTCCTGCCGGTGCGCCCGGGCCCAACGGCCTCGACACGCCAGGCACCACACCGGCCGCCGGTCGGGGGCCCGCCCGCCCGTAGTTCGCAGCGCAACGCACACGTAGCCCCGCGCTTGTATGCGGGGCTACGTCGCGTTCGGCGTCAGCTCCCGCTCTGCGGCTGTGATCTCTAGTCGCCGCCGTGGCGGAGGTGCTCTGCCTCGCGGACGGTCCGTCGCGCTTCGGCGTGGCGCACGCCCTCGACCGCCATCGTCGCCCACAGCACGACGGCCACCATGGCCAGCGTCACCAGGGCGGTCACCCGGTGGGCGAGTGGGACGAGGGCCAGGAGCACGATGGCGGCCACCAGCCGGTCGCCACTGAACGTGCCCAGCGCCCGACGCTTGAAGGCCACGTGAGCCAGTAGGTACAGCGCTGCGCCTCCCACCAGCGCTGTCGCCGTCTCCCACTCCAAGGGGTCGCCAACGTGCCCAAGGGTGCTCTTCGTGCCCAGGGCGACGAGGACGATTGCGGCCACCATAGGAAGGTGCATGTAGGAGAACGCGTCACGGGCGAGCCGGTTGCGGTCGGGAACCGATTCGAGCTCGGCCAGCCGCCGGGCCGCGGCCAGCGCAGAGACGTCGAAGTAGGCCCACCAGAGGGCGCAGGCAACCGTGATCCCGAGGACGGCGGCCAGGACGACGCCGCCGTCGACCCCCGCCTCGGCACCCACGCCGATGGCAACGATCGACTCGCCCAGCGCGACGATCACGATGAGGCCGTGGCGCTCCGCGAAGTGGCCCGGCACGAGCCGCCACCCGCTGGGGTTTATGACCAGAGGCCCGGCCATGTCGAACACCAGGGCCGCCGCCCACACCGCGGCCTGGCCGTTCCCGTCCAGGAGCGATCCGGCCACCAGCACGGCCACGCCGGCCGCGGTGCTGGCCCCCAGGCCGATCACCGAATGGCGCAGCTCTGGGTCCTCGCGGCTGGCCAGCACGAACAGGGCGATGTGGGCGGCCCGCACCACCCCGTAGGCGACGGCGAACACGAACCCGAGATCGCCGAACGCATCAGGCACGCACAGCGACGTGACCAGCAGGGCCGCCATCGCCGCGAACAGCACCAGCCGCACCGGGCCCTCGTCGGGGTCGACCACGCTCGTCAACCAGGCGTAGCCGACCCACGACCACCACAGCAGGC
>CADCTB010000094.1 GCA_902805665.1 uncultured Acidimicrobiales bacterium | reverse complement strand
TCCTCGATCGTCGCCATCTGCCACCCGGCGTACGCCGCGACCACGGTCAGGACCACGAGCACGGCGAGCCGGGTGAGGGCGGCGCGCGCCGCCGCCAGCGGGAGCAGGCAGGGCAACGCAACGAAGGCCAGGTAGAGGTAGAGGACACTGGCGGGAGGCGCCCCGACAGATGCCGGCCCCTCGTCGGCCATCTCGGCGGCGACCAGGAGCGCCAGCCACGGCACGAGCGAGGCGATGCCGGCGATTCCGAGGCGGTGCAGTTTGACCATCAAGCCGATGATCAGGCCCGGTGGTGCGCCACTCCATGGTCGCTGGCCCTCATTCCGGGGTGAGGCGACCCCTGGCCCGCGCCACGACGGCCTCGAAGGCACCGGGTGCAGGGGGCGCGGCCCGCAGGTCGTCGGGCCAGTCTTCGACGACCTCCCGAGCCCACGTCGCCCAGGAGAGGATCATGTCGTTGAAGTCGGCCTGCAGGCGCCCGACGAGGCTCAGGACGGCGAGCCGCTCCGGGAACGTCCCGCCACCCTCGAGGTACCGGCCGGCCCACTCGGCGTCGACCACCACCCGAGCCCGCTGGTCGTCGACGATCCGCTCGAGATTCGCCACCAGCTGCTCCTTGGTCCCCTGCTCGGCGAAGAACACCTTGACCAGTGCCTCGAACTCGAGGGCGGCGACCGCGCCGGGCTCGTCGAGCCAGGCCTGCAGGGCCGCGCGGCCGGCCGGGGTGATGCTGTACACCGACCTCGGGCGCCGGCCCACCGGATCGGTCCGCACCTCGGCCAGGCCATGCGCCACCAGCTTCTTGGGCTCCTCGTACAGCTTGCTCTCGGCCCGGGGCCAGAAGTTGCGCAGGCTCACCGCCATCTGCTTGGCCAGCTCGTAGGTGGTCCAGGGCTGGATGGCCAGCAGGCCGAGGATGGCGTAGGAGGACGTGGTCAGTTTTCCGGTTGACGGCGCTGGCATCTCCGGACGATACTCCCTTTGGGAGGAAGGAGGAGCGGAATGCCCGAGTTCCAGGGCCTGTCCCACGTGTCGCTGTCGGTACGGGACCGCGACGCCAGCCGGGCCTGGTACGGCGACGTGCTGGGCTTCCAGGTGATCGACGACATCGGGGAGGACAGCTACGACGAGTGGGTGCTCGTCCATCCGGGGAGCGGCGTCATCCTGTGCCTGCAGCAGCACCGGTCCAACGGCGGCGAGGAGTTCGACCCGACCCGCACCGGCGGCGACCACGTGGCCCTACGAGTGGCGAGCCGGGCCGAGCTCGACGAGTGGAAGCTGTGGTTCGAGAAGCTGGAGGTCGTCCACTCCCCG
Organism: uncultured Acidimicrobiales bacterium; assembly: GCA_902805665.1. GTDB lineage: Bacteria > Actinomycetota > Acidimicrobiia > Acidimicrobiales > AC-14 > CADCTB01. The sequence continues at coordinate 64,885 of CADCTB010000094.1, read as the reverse complement.
ATCGTCGACCGGGAGTACGGCTCGGTCCTGTGCTTCAAGGATCCCGACCGCATCCAGCTCGAGCTGTTCCATCGGGAGAACCACCCGTGACTCAGCGCGCGGGCGTCACCGAGAGCAGGGTGTAGGCCGACTTGTCGGTGTAGTCGAGGCGGCCGACGAACTGGGAGCCCACCTGGAGGGCGATGTCACGGGTCTCCCTCAGCAGGAGGCCGGTGGAGGGGTCGAACCAGTCGTCGACCAGCGCACCGCCGATCGTGGCGCCCGAGAACAGCGTGGTCCACCGGGTGTGGCGGGCCGGCAGGAGGACGCCCTCCACCTCCACCGTCTCGTCGCCGATGTACTCGGTGATCTGGTGGGCCCGGGTGTCCTCGTCGGAGCAGTCCCACTCCACCCGGTCGCCGGGGCGCTTGCCGGCCATGTCGAACGATCCCCCCTGGCACTCGAAGTCCTGGGTGCCGTGGGTCCACCAGTAGGCGACGTCGGTGCCGTAGGTCACGAGGGCCGAGCCGCACCGGTCGTAGTACTCGAGGTGCTGGGTGACGAAGAACTGCTCCTCACGCACTCCGCAGCCGTGCCGGGTGACGATGCGGGTGGTCGTCGAGCTGTACTCCCGGTAGGTGTCGAACAGCGACACCCACTCGCCACCGGTCGTGGCGTACCGGTAGACCCCGGGCGCGGGCAGGCCCGGGAGAGCGTCGGCCGTGGTGGCCGCCACTCCGGTGGCGCGGAAGCGGACCAGCGCCTCGTCGAGGTCGATGTCGCCCGACCAGTAGCGCCCGGCGACCAGGAACAGCCCGCCCGACAGCACGACGGCGTCGACCAGCAACAGGATGACGAGGAGCCGGCGTGTCCGTTTCAGGGGCGGAGCATCCGAAACGCCACCGCCAGCTTCTTCCAGGTGGGGACCCGCACCCGTGAGGTGAACACGTCGCAGTCCGCCTTCTCGATCTCGGTGAGGATGCCGGAGTACAGCATCCGGGCTCCGCGGATGCAGCGGGCCGACGTGGGCGGGAGCATCGGGATGCCGAGGTCGGCCGACTCGTAGTAGCGCCGGGTGCGGGCGATCTCGAAGGCCATGAGCTCGCGCCACTCGGGCGTGTTACGCCGCAGCCACGGGTCGGCGCCGAACTTCCGCAGGTCCTCCTGGGGCACGTAGACCCGGCCCCGGTCGAGGTCCTCGTTGACGTCGCGCCAGAAGTTCGACAGCTGGAAGGCGACGCCGAGGTCCCGGGCGTGCCCGTAGGCGTCGGGCGAGGTCGGCTCGAGGATCGGGAGCATCATCTCGCCGATGACGGCAGCCGAGCCGTCCATGTAGTCGAGCAGGTCCTCGAACGTCTCGTACGTCTCGGAGGTGAAGTCCATGGCCATCGACCGCAGGAAGCGCCGGAAGCAGTCGGGGTCGATGTCGAACGCCTTGACCGTGTGCACGACGGCCTTGAGGACGTCGTCGTCGGAGGTGCCTCGTTCGAGGTCGACGAAGAACCGGTCGCCGAAGTCGGTGAGGGCGGCCTGGCGCTCGGCCGGCGATGCGGTGGAACCGAGGTCGTCGACGATGTCGTCGGCATACCGGCAGAAGCCGTAGAGGGCGTGGACGTGGTGTCGCTTGACCACGGGCAGGAGGTGCGTGGACCAGTAGTACGTCGTGCCGTACCGGCGGTTGAGCTGCTTGCAGCGGGCGTAGGACTGCTCGAGGGTGACCATGGCCGCCTACCTCTTCTTCAGCTCGTCGACCCGGTCGGCGGCCAGCCGGCCCGAGAGCAGCACCATCGGCACGCCCACGCCCGGCACGGTGCCCGACCCCACGAACACCACCCCAGGCGCGTTCTTGGTGACGTTGTTGGGCCGGAAGGGGCCGGTCTGGAAGAAGTTGTGGGCCAGGGCGAACGGCGTGCCCCGCTCCATGCCCTGGCGCTCCCAGTCGGTGGGGTCGAGGAAGCGCTCCACGTCGACCTCCACCGTGGGGTAGCCCATCGACGCCACCCGGCCTATGAGCCGCTCCCGCAGGCGCTCGCGCTCACTGGTCCAGTCGACCTTGCCGTCGAGGTTGGGCGTCGGCTCGAGGACGTAGAGGGAGATGCGGCCCTCGGGGGCCAGCGAGGGGTCCGACGCCGTGGGGCTGGTGACGAGCATGGAGGGGTCGGGCATGACCACACCCTGCTTCAGCAGGGCGTCGAACGCCCCCTCCCACTCGGCGCCGAAGTGGATGTTGTGGTGGGTGGCGCCCCTGGGCAGGTGGCCCTTCACCCCGGCCAGCCACACCGCGCACGAGGGCGAGTAGTTGCCCTTGCGGGCCACCCGGGGCATGGGCACGCCGGGCAGCAGCTCCCGGTACGCCACGGGCAGGTCGGGGTTGAGGACGACGGCGTCGGCTCGGATCACGTCGCCGCCCTCCAGGCGAACCCCGCTCACCTTGCCGTCGGTCGTGCGCACCACACCGTCGACCGTGGTGTTGTAGGTGAACGACGCCCCCGCCTTCTCGGCCACCTCGGCCAGCGCCCGGGGGATGGCGTGCATGCCGCCCTCGGGGAAGTAGACGCCCTCCACCGTGTCCATGTAGGTGATGACGCAGTAGATGGCCAGGGCCTCGAAGGGCGACAGGCCGGCGTACATGGCCTGGAAGGAGAACAGCTTCTGCAGGCGGGGGTCGGAGAAGTAGTCGGCCACGACATTCGACAGCTTGCGCAGCCCGCCCATCTTCACCAGGGTGAAGAGAGGCCAGGGCGGCATGGCGATGTCGAGGACGTTGTCGAAGTTGCGGTCGATGAAGTGGGGCAGCTCCAGCTTGTAGAGGTCGGTGAGGTAGTCGCAGAAGCGGACGAACCCGGCCGCCTCTGCCGCCCCCGCCGTCCCGCGAATCTCCTCGACCATGGCCTCCCGGCCGTGGCGCACGTGGATGGCCGAGCCGTCGGCGAAGCAGGCCCGGTACATGGGGTCGACCGGCTTCAGGGTGAGGTGGCTGTCCATCTCCGCCCCGGCCGCGGCGAAGGCGTCGGCCAGGATGCCCTTCATGGTCAGGACGCTGGGACCGGTGTCGAACCGGTATCCGTCGGTCTCCCACAGCCCGGCCCGCCCACCGGGCACGTCGGCCCGCTCGAGGACCTCGACGTCGTGGCCCCTCCCGACCAGGTGACACGCCGCGGAGAGCCCACCCAGCCCGGCTCCGACGACGACGACCTTCACCGGTCGCGGCCGGCGACGTAATAGGCGAGCTCCACGAGGGCCTGGCGGGCGGCTTCTTCAAGGGCGGCGTTGTCGAGGGCCTGGACGGCCTCGGCCACCAGCCGGTCGATGTTCCCCTCGACGGTCTCCACCGCGCCCGACGTGAGCAGCACGTCCTGCAGGGCGGCCACGTCGTCCTCGTCGAGGTCGGGGGCGCCGTAGCGGGCCAGCACGGCCGCGTCGGCGCCAGAAGCCTGCTCCACGGCCATGGCGAACAGCAGGGTGGGCTTGCCCTCTCGGAGGTCCTCCCCCACCGGCTTGCCGGTGACGTCGGCGTCGCCGAAGACGCCCAGCAGGTCGTCGCGCAGCTGGAAGGCCTCGCCGAGGGGCAGCCCGTAGCCCGAGAGGGGGGCGGCAAGGTCGTCGAGGCGCCCGGCCAGGGCCGCGCCCAGGTGCAGGGGGCGCTCGACGGTGTACTTCCCCGACTTGAAGCGGGAGATGCGCCGGGCCGTGCACTCCGTCACCCGGCCGCGGGCGGTGCCCAGCAGGTCGAGGTACTGGCCGACGTTGACCTCGAGCCGCAGCTCGGTGAACACCTGGTGGGCGGCAGGCGGGGCGCCTGCCAGCAGGTGGTCGGCGTAGACGAACGCCAGGTCGCCGACCAGGATGGCGACCCCCTCACCGAAGCGCCGGGCCTCGCCCCGCCAGCCGTCGAGGGCGTGCTCCGCCTCGAACTGGACGTGGATGGTGTCGGTGCCCCGCCGGGTGGCCGAGCCGTCCATGATGTCGTCGTGCACCAGGGCGAAGGTGTGCAGCAGCTCGAGTGCCGCGCCGGCGTCGATCACCGCGGCATCCTCCGGCCCGCCACCGGCGCCGACGTAGGCCCAGTGACAGAAGGCGGGGCGCAGCCGCTTGCCTCCGGCCAGGACGAGGTCGCGGAGGGCGGCCAGGGGCTCGGCCAGGTCGGGATCGACCGCCGACCACCGCTGCAGCTCGCCGTCGAGGACGCCAGCGACGCGCGTCTCGACCCGGTCGGCGATCCGGGACAGGCTGGGGGGCGCAATCGCGATTCCCGGTACGACTCGCACCAGATCTCCTTCCCGGGTCTGAATTGTCAGGTTAGGCGCGGTTCGGAGCCACCTCATCAACCGGATGACGGGTGGTGGCCCGGGCCAGGGCGAAGCCGGCTGCAGCCCCCACGCCCAGGACCAGCGCCCCGCCCGCCGCGTCGAGCCAGAAGTGGTTGGCCGTGACGACGATGGCGAACAGCGTGGCCACCGGGTACAGGGCGGCCAGCAGCCGGGACCACGGCCGGCTCAGCATGGGATATAGGACCAGCGCGCTCCACGTCGACCAGGCGAAATGGAGGCTCGGCATCGCCGCGTACTGGTTCGACACCTGGGCGACCGGGCCAGACTCGAACGACCACAGGCCGCCGAAGACCCGCAGAGTGTCGACGAAGCCATAGGGCTCCGGCAGCAGCCGGGGGGGCATGAGCGGGTAGGTGGCGAAGCCGATGAGGGCCAGGCCGGTGGTGGCGGCCAGGGTGTTGCGCCAGCGGGGGTAGCGGGCCGGGAAGCGCCGGAAGAGCAGCACGAGGGCCGCGATCGTCACGACGAAATGGAACGTGCCGTAGAACAGGTTCCAGAACTGGATGAACCACCGTGTGTCCAGGAACGCCTCCTGGACCGCCTCCTCGAAGTACAGGCCGAGGGCCCGCTCGGCCCGGATCACCTCCCGGGCGTTGGAGAAGGCGTGCTCGGCGGAGACGACTGCCGATCCCTGGGTGTTGCGGATGAAGCTGTACACCCCGTAGAAGGCGGCGATGTAGAGGACCTCCTTCCACCACCGCAGCCGGGATCGCCGGGGTGACGCTGGAGGTTCGGGCTCAGGCTCGGTGTCCGGCTCCGCGTCCTCGACGCCGGCTTCGCTCAATGCCTCTGGTCGCTGCGCAGGTGGCAGCTCAAAGCCTTTGGGTCGCTGCGCAGGTGGCAGCTCAAACGACGACGCGGGCGGGCCGGGGGCCCACGGCGAAGGCGGGGGCGCCGAGCAGGCTGACCACCATGTTCATGCCGTAGAGCAACAGGCCGAACGCCACTGCCTGGCCGCTGGTCACCCCGAGGGGCACGAGGAGCAGGACGAGCGCGCCCTCCCGCAGTCCGAGGCCGCTGACCGAGAGGGGCAGGACCTGGGCGATGGCGACGATGGGGATGAAGGCCATCATCGCCGACCAGCCGACTTCGATGCCCATGGCGTGGCCGGCCATCCACGCCCCGGCGACCATGGTCAGCTGGTAGGCCAGGGCGCTGACCAGCACGCCGAGCGCGGCACCCGGGTCGCGGCGCAGGCGGGCGAGTCCGAGATGCACGGCGGCCACGAACCCGAGCCACGACCGGCCGGCGAACCGCTCCCCCACTTTGGGGCTGGAGACCAGGAGGAGGATGGCGGCCAGGGCGGCCAGGGTGCCCAGGGCCAGGGTCAGGCTCAGCCGGCTGGCCCGCCCCAGGTTGAGCAGGGTGGGGTTGCCGACCAGGGCGACCAGGGTGATGAACGGCAGCACCAGGAACCCGGTGAGGCGCTCGACCACCACGGAGGCCACCGAGGTGTGGCGCTGGCCGTTGACGGCGGCCAGACGGGCCACCCGTAGGACGTCGCCTCCCACGGTGCTGGGCAGGAAGTTGGACACGAACATGCCGGCCAGGGTGTGGGAGACCAGCGGCGGCAGGTCGGAGGGGATGTCCAGGGCGTGGAGGACCTGCCCCCACCGCACCGTCGAGAGGAAGACGGCAAGGGTGTAGACCACCAGGCCGCCGACCAACCATCCGAGCGTGGACAGCTGGCGGCTCGGGAACAGCGAGGCGAGGTGGATCCGCGGCACCAGGAGGGCCAGCATCGCCGCGCTGGCCACCACCCGCAGCCCGAGTAACAGCCGCGCCCTGCTCCTCCCTCCCACGAAGTCCAGACTACGCGCCCGGGCGAGGTTCGGCATCTCATGTTTGCCTCTGGGTAACCTGCCCGCCCGATGCGCACACGTACCGTCCACCTGGGCGACGTCTCCCTCGAGGTCTGCGACGCCGGCGAAGCCGGCCGGCCGGTGCTCCTGGTCCACGGCTTCACCGCGGACAGCGCCGAGGTGGCTGACGTCCTCGAGCCCCTGGCCGAGCGGGGCTGGCACGCCGTGGCGCCCGATCTGCGTGGCCACGGCGCCAGTGACCGCCCGACCGACCCGGACGCCTACAGCTTCGAGCTCATGGCGGCCGACATGCTGGCCCTGGCCGACCACCTGGGTTGGGACCGGTTCGCTCTCGTCGGACACTCCATGGGCGGGGCGGTGGCCCAGCTCGTGGCCCTCGACAGTCCGGAGCGGCTGACCGCCCTGGTCCTGGCCAGCACCTTCCACGGGCCGGTCCCGGGGATCACCATGGATCTGGTGGACCTGGGCCGTTGGGTGGTGCGGGAGTCGGGGATGACGGGGCTGGCCGAGGCGATGGCCGCCCGCCGAGCCGAGAACCCGGACTCCATCGCCGCCTTCGAGCGCCTCCAGGAGGCCCGTCCGGACTATGCCGAGGAGTCCCGGGCCCGGCTGGAAGCGACGTCGCAGGACATGTGGATGGCCCTCGCCCCCCGCTTCGTGGCCCAGGAGGACCGGCTCGACCGGCTGGCCAAGGTCGACGTCCCCACCGCCGTGATCGTGGGCGAGCTCGACTCGACCATGCTCGACGACTGCCGCCGCATCGCCGCCACCATCCCGGGCGCCACGCTGACGATGATCGGGGGCGCCGGCCACGTCCCCCAGCTCGAGCAGCCCGAGGCCTGGTGGGAGGCCCTGTCCGGCTTCCTCGACCGCGTACATGAGTGGAGCACGCCGGCCGGGCCTGCCGGCCCTGCCGAAGCGGAGCGGAGGCCCCTGCCGGGAGGCCCTTGAGGGCCGGCGAGCGAAGCGACCAGGAGAATCTGAGCGAGGGTAAGGACAGGCGCCCCGGTACCATCGCCTGATGATCGATGAGGCTGTCGTCCAGCGGGTCCTGACCGCCGCACTCCGCACCGGCGGCGACTTCGCCGAGGTGTTCGCCGAGGACCGCAGGGCGTCGTCGGCGCGGATGGACGACGGCAAGATCGAGGAGCTGACCTCGGGCCGCGACCGGGGGGCCGGCATCCGCGTCGTCCGGGGCGACACCACCGGCTTCGCCCACACGTCCGACCTCACCGAGGAGGGCCTGCGGGGCGCCGCCGAGGCTGCAGGCGCGGCGGCCCGTGGCGGAGGAGGCGGAGTTCGCGAGGTCGCCCTCACCCGCCAGGAGAACCCGCAGACCCACGAGGTCCAGATCCTCCCGGACGACGTCCCCAAGGCCCGCAAGGCCGAGCTCCTGCTCAAGGCCGACGAGGCGGCCCGGGCGTCGGGCGGCGCCATCAAGCAGGTGGGGGCCACCTACGGCGACAGCCACCGGAAGATCATGGTGGCCAACAGCGACGGGCTGCTGACCACCGACGACCAGGTCCGCACCCGGCTCATGGTCAGCTGCGTGGCCTCGGGCGACACCGGCATGCAGACGGGCTACGAGGCGCCGGGCCGCACGATCGGGTTCGAGCTGTTCGACGAGGTCGACCCGGCCGACGTCGCCCGGGAGGCCGCCCGCCGGGCCCTGGTGATGCTCAAGGCCCGACCGGCCCCGAGCGGCACCCTTCCCGTGGTCCTCAAGCGGGGTGCCGGCGGGGTCCTGTTCCATGAGGCGTGCGGCCACGGGCTCGAGGCCGACCTCGTCGGCCGCGACGCGTCGGTGTTCCGCGACAAGGTCGGCACCCAGGTGGCCAGTCCCCTCGTGAACCTGGTCGACGACGGCACCTACGCACGCGAATGGGGCACCTACGCCATCGACGACGAGGGCCACCCGGCCCAGCGCAACACCCTCATCGAGAACGGCGAGCTCACCGACTACATGTGGGACCACCTCCGGGCCCGCAAGGCGGGGCGCACGTCGTCGGGCAACGGCCGCCGCCAGAGCTACCACCACCTTCCGATGGTCCGCATGACCAACACCTACGTGCTGGCCGGCGAGGAGGACCCTGAGGAGATCATCCGCCAGACCCCCTACGGCATCTACTGCGTGCAGCTGGGCGGCGGTCAGGTCAACACCGCCACCGGCGACTTCGTCTTCGGGATCACCGAGGCCTACATGATCGAGAACGGCGAGATCACCCACCCGATCCGCTCGGCCAACCTCATCGGCAACGGCCCCGAGGTCCTGCGGGCCATCGACGCCGTCGGCAACGACTTCGACACCTGGACGGGAACCTGCGGCAAGGACGGCCAGGGCGTGCCGGTCTCCTCCGGCCAGCCCACGCTGCGTGTCGCGGCGATGACCGTCGGCGGTACCGCAGCGTGACTATGCCCATGGCTCTTCGGCTGACGCCTCATCGCGATACCGGCGGGGGCTCCTGCCCCGCCGGTCTGGGATCTTCGGATGAGTGACCTCCTGCAGTTGGCCGAGCGCATCGTCGGCCAGGCCCGGCCGGGCGAGCAGGTCGAGGTGTTCCTGGGCCGCAGCCACCACACCGAGGTCAAGGTGTTCGACGGGGCGGTGGAGTCGCTGTCCTCCGCCGACACCCAGGGTGTGGGCGTGCGGGTGATCGCCGACGGTCGCCAGGGCTTCGCGTACGCCGCGTCGCTCGAGGACCCGATCATCGCCGAGACCCTCGACGAGGCGCGCGACAACGCCGGCTTCGGCACGGTCGACGAGTTCCTCGGCCTGGCCGCACCCGACGGCGTGGAGCCGGTGGACCTCGACCTGTTCCGGCCCGAGCTGTCCGCCTTCCCGACCGAGCGCAAGGTGGAGATGGCCCTGGAGCTGGAGCGGGCGGTCCGGGCCGCCGACCCCCGCATCCGCGGGGTCGAGTCCGCCGACTACGGGGACTCGGTGTCCGAGTCGGCCATCGCCTCCACCGAGGGCGTGCGGGCCACCACCCGCCGCTCGGGGTGCTCCATCGTCGCCTCGGCCATGGCCGGGGAGGGCACGGAGACCATGACCGGCTCGGGCTACTCCGTGGCCCGCACGCCGGAGGACCTCGACATGGCCAAGGCGGTCAAGGACGCGAGCGAGAAGGCCACCCGGCTCCTCGGCGCCCGCAAGCCGCCCTCCCGCCGGCTCACGGTGCTGCTCGACCCGTCGGTGTCGGCCTCGTTCCTGGGCCTGCTCTCCTCGGGGCTGTCCGCCTCGTCGGTGATCAAGGGGCGGTCGCTGTTCGCCGGCCGTGAGGGCGAGCCGGTGGCCGTCCCGTTCCTCACGCTGGTCGACGACCCCACCGAGCCGCAGGCGTGGGGCGCCGGGCGCTACGACGCCGAGGGTCTGGCCAGCCGTCGCAACGTCCTCATCCAGGACGGGGTCCTGCAGGGGTTCCTGCACAACACCTACACCGGCCGGCGCTGCGACCAGCCCTCCAACGCCTCGGCCGTGCGGGGCGGCTACCGCTCCACCCCGGGCGCCGGCAGCCGGGCCCTCAGCCTCACCCCCGGCGACCGCAGCCAGGAGCAGCTGATGGCCGACATCGGCGAAGGACTGCTCGTGCAGTCGGTCACCGGCCTGCACTCGGGCGCCAACCCGATCAGCGGCGACTTCTCCGTCGGCGTCGAGGGCCTCCTGTTCCGGGACGGGGCGCCGGCCGAGCCGGTGCGGGAGGCCACCATCGCCTCCACCCTCCAGCGCATGCTGCTCGACCTCGTGGCCCTCGGTGGCGACCTCGAGTGGCTGCCGGGCGGCGCCGCCGGCCTCACCGTCGTCATCGGCGACGTCCAGCTCAGCGGCTCCTAGCCCCCGGGAGCAACCGGCGACATCCAGCGTCGCAGGGCGACGTCGTATGTCGCACGCTCCCGACCCTCACCTAACCTCCCCCGGTGCTCCTCCTCGCCCAAGCCGCCGCCGGCGACATCCCGGTGCTCCACGCCATCGTGCTGGGGATCACCCAGGGCCTGTCGGAGTTCCTGCCCATCTCCTCGAGCGGGCACCTCATCCTCGTGCCGTGGCTGTTCGGCTGGGAGGAGCTGACCGGGCCCGCGAACGTCGACCTGAACAAGACGTTCGACGTGGCCCTGCACGTGGGAACGATCCTGGCCTCGATCGCCTACTTCCGGCGGGACCTGGCCCGTCTGGCCGGGGCCGGGCTGACCTCGATCCGACAGCGAGCCGTCCGCACGGCCGACCAGCGCCTGGCCTGGCTGCTCCTCCTCTCCGCCATCCCCGGGGCGATCATCGGGGCCGCACTGGAGGACGCCATCAACGACTACCTCGGCGAGATCTGGCTCATCGCCATCATGCTCATCGTGTTCGGCCTCATTTTGGCCGTGGCCGACCGGCTGCCGAGCAACATGCAGGAAGGCGACTACGGGCCTCGCCAGGCCGTGATCATGGGCCTGGCCCAGGCCTGCGCCCTCTCCCCCGGCGTGTCGCGGTCGGGGATCACCATCACGGCCGGCCGCTTCCTCGGCTTCGACCGCAACGCCGCCGCCCGCCTGTCCTTCCTTATGAGCATGCCGATCACCGGCGGGGCCGCCCTGTACAAGGGCGTCGACCTGGCGGTGAACGGCCTCCCGCCCGGCACGGCGGCCGCCTTCTTCTGGGGGATCGTGGCCTCCGGGATCACCGGGCTTGCTGCGGTGTGGCTCGTACTGACGGTGGTTCGGACGCGGTCGTTCCTCCCGTTCGTGGTGTACCGGGTGCTGGCGGGCCTGGCCGTGCTGGCGGTGCTGGCCTCACCTCTGCGGTGACGACCAGGGTCACCACCCCCGCGGCCACGGCGTAGGCCACCCGGACCGCCTCCTCCCGCGCCACGGCCACCGACGCCGCCTCCGGTCCGACGTCGACCACCAGCGCCGCCTCCGCCACCGGGAAGGTCGGATCCTCGCCGGCCGGCGGTGGGTCGAACGTGGCCAGGACGTCGACCCGGTCGCCCCGCCGGAGGGGAACCGAAGCACCGCCGGTGGGCACCGCGACGGCGCGGGCCCCGGCCGGCAACAACGCAGCCAGCCCCTCGAGCCCCTCAGGCGCGAGGTGGGCGGCGACCACGGCCGTACCTGGGAACAGGGGCACCACCACCGTGCGTCCCACCACCGCACTCGTCGCTCCGAGCGACCCCTCGGGCAGGAAGGCGGCCGGCATGGACCGCACGACGACGTCGGCCGGCCGGAGGACGGATCCGACCTCGACGGCCCGGGTGGCGGTGACCACCGGCCGCAGGCGGCCGTAACGGGCGGCCTGGGCCTCGGCCCTCCCGACCTGGCCGGCGACGGTGAAGGCGGTGAAGGCGGCAAGGGCGACGAAGGCCACCCAGTAGGCCAAGGGAGAGCGGGCGAGACGGCGCAGGCGCACGGCTATGTCCTCCGGAGAGATCCGAGATCACGGAGGGGGAAGCGGTCCTGCGACCTCCAGACTAAGCCGGAAGCGACCCCGGATCCATGGCCCCGTCAGCGCACCCGCACGAGGGGTCGGCGGGGATGGCGGGGATGGCCCGGAGCAGCACGCCTTTCACCCGCTCGATGTTCTCGGCCAGCATCCGGAAGACGGCCTCCATCGTCACCGCCTCCGCCCGCTCCACGCCCGCGTCATAGTCGGTCACCAGGGCCAGGCCCGAGTAGCAGATGCCCAGCTCACGGGCCAGGACGGCCTCGGGGTACTGCGTCATGTTGACCACCTCCCAGCCGGCGGAGGAGAACCACCTCGACTCCGCCCGGGTGGAGAAGCGGGGGCCCTGGATGACGACCACCGTGCCTCGTTCGTGCACCGTCACGCCCTCCGCCTGCGCGGCGTCGACTGCCGCCCGTCCGAGCTCCGGGCAGTACGGGTCGGCGAAGGAGACGTGGGCCGGCAGGGGCCCGTCGAAGAAGGTGTCGGCCCGACCCGACGTGCGGTCGACCAGCTGGTCGCACACGACGAAGTCGCCGGGGCGGACGTGCGGCTGCAGCGAGCCGACCGAGCACGGGGCCAGAAGCCGACGGACCCCCAATCGGCGGAGGGCCCACAGGTTGGCCCGGTAGTTCACCCGGTGTGCGGGGATCCCGTGTCCCGGCCCGTGGCGGGGCAGGAACGCCACCCGGCGCCCGCCCACCAGCCCGACCGCCACCGGGGCCGACGGCGCGCCGTACGGCGTCTGCACGGTGACCTCCTCGACGTCGTCGAGGAACGAATAGAAGGCGGTGCCGCCGAAGACGCCGATCTCGGCGGAAGGCAGCATCACCGGACCTCCCGACCGCCGGCTGTCAGGCGGACTTCGCCTCCGCCGCCTTGGGCTTCGACTCGGAGGAGGAGGAGGGCTTGGACTCGGCCTTCGCCGGCTCAGCCTTGGTCTCCGTCTTGGTGTCGGTGGCCTTGCCGTCGGGCTTGGAGTCCGACTTGCCGTCCGCCTTGGCGTCGGACTTCTCGGAGCTGGGCTCCGTGCGACGCTTCCGGTTGTCGGTGCGGTAGAAGCCACTGCCCTTGAACGCGATCGACGGCGCGCTGAACACCTTGCGCAGCTCACCGGCACAGGACGGGCACTCGGTGAGGGCGGCGTCCGTGAACGTCTGCACCACCTCGATGTGCTCGCCACACGATTTACAGGCGTACTCGTACTTCGGCATAAGGCTCCCGGGAGACCCGGTCCGGCGCGGATCGCACAGGGACCGGTCGAGTCCCAGAGTACCGCAGGCCGTACCATTGCTCCGTGGAGGATCCTCGGGCCCGGCTGCGCGACTTCCGCCAGGCCCTGGTCCGGCTGGGCGACGTGCTGGCCTCCACCAGGGACCGCCAAGTCATGGTCTCCGCACTGCTGCACACGACCACCACGTACCTGGGGGCGTCGACAGGCGTGTTCTACGTCGTGGTGGCGGGAAGCGAGCGGCTGCGACCCATGGAGACGGTCGGCGAATCCGCCGATGCGGGTGCCGCCGCCCCAATTGGCGAGCTGGCCGGAGGGGTGGGCCTGGCCGGGGCCGCGTCCCACGTCGGCGCGGCCGTCCTCTGGCCCCGTGACGGCGAAGGTGTGCGTCCGTCGCCTCAGGAGCCCCAGGCCGGCGCCGGCGCCCTGGCCATCCCCCTTCGCTCCGGTGGCCACCCCTTCGGCGTGCTCGCCTACTACGGCCGCGAGTCGCCGTTCGAGGACGAGGACGTCGACTCCATCGAGATCCTGGTCCGCCAGGCCGAGACGGCCATCGAGAACAGCTTCCTGTACGAGGAGGCGGTGCGGCTCTCGCTCACCGACGGCATGACCGGGCTCTGGAACCGGCGGAACTTCGACCTCCGCCTCGAGTCCGAGCTCTCCCGGGCCGTCCGCTTCTCCGAGCCGTTCGCCGTGGTGTTCGTCGAGCTCGACCAGATGAAGGCGGTGAACGACAAGCACGGGCACCAGGCCGGGGACACCGTGCTCATCGAGCTGGCCCGCCGGCTCACCGAGGCGGTCCGTGAGGTCGACGTGGTGGCCCGCTGGGGAGGTGACGAGTTCACCCTCCTCCTGCCCAAGACCGGACTGGCGGGCGCCCTGCTCCTGGCCGAGAAGATCCGGGCCGCCGCAGGCACCGCCCCCTTCCGGATCGACACCGGGTCGATCGACATCACCATCTCGATCGGCGTCGCCGCCTATCCCGAGCACGGGTCGTCGGGCAAGGAGCTGGTGGCCGCCGCCGACGCGGCCATGTACCTGGCCAAGGCCAAAGGGAGGAATCGGGTAGAGCACGCCCAGGCCGGGGATACAGCGACCGAGGGAGGCGAATCATGAAACGGATTCAGACGGCGGTCATCCCGGCGGCCGGGCTCGGCACGCGGTTCCTCCCGGCCACCAAGGCCCAGCCCAAGGAGATGCTGCCCCTCGTCGACAAGCCGGCCATCCAGCACGTCGTCGAGGAGGCGGTGCAGGCGGGGCTGCGCGACATCCTGATCATCACCGGCCGGGGCAAGCGGGCCATCGAGGACCACTTCGACCGGTCCTTCGAGCTCGAGCACTACCTGGAAAAGGCCGGCAAGTCCGACATGTTGAAGGAGATGCAGGCCATCGCCGAGATGGCCAACATCCACTACGTCCGCCAGGGGGAGCCCCGCGGCCTGGGTCACGCGGTGGCGGTGGCCCGCCACCACGTGGGCGACGAGCCCTTCGCGGTGATGCTCGGGGACGACATCATGACCGGCGGGTCCACCGTGCTCTCCGACATGCTGGCCCTGCACGAGCGCTACGGACGGTCGGTGCTGGCCCTGAAGGAGTTTCCCCGCAGCGAGATGAGCTCCTACGGCTGCGCGCTGCCGGAGGCGGTCGAGGACACCCTGGTCCGCGTGCTGGCGGTGGTCGAGAAGCCCAAGCCGGAGGACGCCCCGTCGAACCTGGCGGTGATGGGCCGCTACGTCTTCACCCCCGAGATCTTCGACTGCCTGGAGCAGATCCGGCCCGGTGCGGGTGGGGAGATCCAGCTCACCGACGCCATCGACCTGCTCCTCGAGCAGCAGACGATCTACGGCTACGTGTTCGAGGAGGGCCGGTACGACATCGGCGACAAGCTCGACTACCTGCGGGCCACGGTGGAGCTGGCCATCGACCGTGAGGACCTCGGCCCCAAGTTCCGGACGTTCCTCGCCGACCTGGTGCAGCGCAAGAAACTGATTTGATCGACGTACAGGAGGCGCGCCGGGTGATCCTGGCCGCCTGCCCGGTCCTCCCTTCCAAGGCGTTGCCGCTCGGCGACGCGCTCGGCTGCGTGACCGTCGCACCGGTCGTGGCCGGCCACGACGTCCCGTCGTTCGCCAACTCGGCGATGGACGGCTTCGCCGTACGGGCTGCCGACACGGCAACCGTCCCGGTCACGCTCCAGGTGGTCGGCACGGCCGCCGCGGGCGCCGCTCCAGGCGTCGAGGTGGGTCCGGGCGAGGCAGTGAGGATCATGACGGGGGCCGTCGTGCCTCCCGGCGCCGACGCCATCGTGATGGTGGAGCGCACGTCACCTGCAGTCGACGGGGGTGGCGTGAGGATCGACGTGCCGGCGTCGCCCGGCGACCACATCCGCCACCCCGGTGAGGACCTCCGGGCCGGTCAGGAGCTCTTCGATCCCGGCACCGAGCTGGGCCCCGGCCACCTTGGCGTCCTGGCCAGCGTCGGCCTGGAGACGGTCGAGGTGGTCCCGCCCGCGCGCGTCGGGGTCCTCTCGACGGGCGACGAGCTGGTGTCCGGGCCGGGTGAGCTGCGTCCCGGGCAGATACGGGACAGCAACCGGCCCACGCTGCTGGCCCTCGTCGCCCGGGCCGGTTGCATCCCGGTGGACCTGGGGACGGCGCCCGACGACGAGGCTGCGATCACGGCGGCCATCGAGCGCGGGATCGCCTCCTGCGACGCCATCCTGACCTCGGGAGGGGTGAGCGTCGGCGACTTCGACTACGTGAAGACGGTGCTCGACCGCATGGGCGACATGCACTGGTGGCAGGTGGCGGTGCGGCCGGCGAAGCCGCTGGCGTTCGGCACCGTCCGGGGGACCCCGGTCTTCGGCCTGCCCGGCAACCCGGTGTCGTCGATGGTCTCCTTCGAGCTGTTCGCCCGTCCCGCCCTGCGGCAGATGACCGGGCACCTCCAACTGCTCCGGCCCGAGGTGCCTGCGGTGGCCGAGGAGGCCTTCCTGCGCCGGCCCGACGGCAAGCTCCACCTGGTCCGGGTCGTCGCCACCACCGACGACGACGGCCGCCTGCACGTCCGGGCCTCGGGGGGCCAGGCCTCGCACCTGCTGCGGGCCATGGCCCTGGCCAATGCCCTGGCCCTGCTCCCGGACGGCGAGGGTGTGGCCGAGGGTGGCAGGGTGAAGGTGATGCTCCTCACGTAACCTGGTTCATGGCCGCCGCTCCCCTCGTCGACCCGCACGGGCGGACGGTGCGCGACCTGCGCATCTCGGTCACCGACCGCTGCAACCTGCGCTGCCGCTACTGCATGCCGGCCGAGGGGATGGACTGGCTGCCGCGCGCCGACCTCCTCACCTACGAGGAGATCGAGCGGGTCGCCCGGGTGTGCGTCGAGCGCTTCGGCTTCGACGGCATCCGCATCACCGGTGGGGAGCCCACCGTACGGGCCCACCTGCCCGTTCTGGTCGAGAAGCTGGCCGCGTTGGGCACGGATCTGTCGCTCACCACCAACGGCGCCACCCTCCGGCTTCTCGCCGGCGACCTCCGCGCCGCCGGCCTCAAGCGGATCAACATCTCGCTGGACTCGCTCCGCCCGGAGACCTTCTTCGCGGTCACCCGCCGCCACGCCCTCGACCAGGTGATCGACGGGATCGACGCCGCGATCGAAGCCGGCTTCTCCCCCGTCAAGGTCAACTGCGTGCTGATCCGGGGCGTGAACGACGGCGAGATCGTCGATTTCGCCACCTTCGGGCGTGAACGCGGTGTGACGATCCGCTTCATCGAGTTCATGCCCCTCGACGCCGACGACGGGTGGTCGCCCGGCACCGTCGTGCCCGGGGCCGAGGTGGTGGCCGCCATCGACTCGGTGTACCCGCTGGAGCCGGTCGAACAGCGGGGATCGGCGCCGGCCGAGCGATTCCGCTACCTCGACGGCCGGGGTGAGGTCGGCGTCATCGCCAGCGTCACCCAGTCCTTCTGCGGGAGCTGCGACCGGGTCCGCCTGACCGCCGAGGGCATGTTCCGGAACTGCCTCTTCGCGGTGAAGGAGACCGATCTCCGCTCGGTCCTGCGCTCGGGCGGCTCCGACGACGATCTGGCCGCCGCCATCATCGCCGACGTCGGCAACAAGTGGGCCGGGCACTCCATCGGCCAGGTCACCTTCCTCCGCCCCGACCGCTCCATGAGCCAGATCGGTGGATAACCGAACGTCGCCGTAGACTCCTCGGTCATGAGCGACCGCGGACTGACCCATATCGACCCGCTGGGCCGGGCCCGCATGGTCGACGTCACCCCCAAGGAGGCCACCCACCGCCGGGCCCTGGCCCGATGCAAGGTGATGATGAAGCCCGAGACCACCTCGATGGTGGCCAGCAACTCCCTGACCAAGGGCGATGTCCTGGCCGTCGCCCGGGTGGCGGGTATCCAGGCGGCCAAGCAGACGCCGAACCTCATCCCGCTGTGCCACCCGCTGCTGGTGGGCTCGATCTTCGTGAACTTCACCATCGGCGACGACTCCGTCGAGGTGGAAGCCCAGGTGGAGACCATCGACCGCACCGGCGTCGAGATGGAGGCCATGACCGCCTGTGCCGTCGCCGCCCTCACCATCTACGACATGTGCAAGTCGGTCGACCGGTCCATTATGATCACGGAGCTCGTCCTCTGGGAGAAGACCGGCGGACGTCACGGCATCTACCGCCGAGCGGTCGAAGAGGACCTGGGGTAGGGCCGCCGGCGGGGGCACCGCCGCTTGCCTCTCCCTGCCTCGGCTGGTAGGAAGAGGGGGCGCCGGCTCCCCCTATCCGCGTTTCGCGGGTCGTGGCGCAGTACCGTCCATCGAGGTAAAGGAAGGTCTGAGGAGCGTGACATTGGTTCTTCTGGTCCTCGCTGGTATCTGGGCCGCAGTTCTCATCCCCCCCGCTGTCCGTGCTCGGGCAGAGGGTCGACCGGGTGACTCGATCCACAACTTCAAGCGTCAGCTGACGGTTCTCCGCCGCACCGGGCCCCCGGGCCGGGCCGCCGGCGGCGACCCCTGGCGCCGCTCCCACGTGTCGTCCGCCACGCTGGCTCCCGTCCACGGGCCGGTCCGCACCAGCCGGGCCGCGCCGGTTGCCGCCCACCGGGCGCCAGTGCGGGGCATGCGCACGGTGGCACCGGCGTCCGCCGCCCGCAGCCGCACCATCCGCCGCCGGCGCGACGTGCTGACCGCTCTCCTGGTCGCCGCCGTCGCCACCCTGGCCCTGGGCCTCCTGTTCTCCATGGCGATCATGCTCGTCACCCACGTGGTGGCCGACGTGCTCCTCGTCGCCTATGTGGCCCTCCTGATCCACCAGCGCAATGTGGCCGCCGAGCGGGACATGAAGGTCCGCTACCTGCCCCAGGCCCACCGGCTCGACCCGGCCCTGCTGCGCGCCGAGCCGGCCCTCCTGCGCCGGTCGGCCAACTAGCCGGTTCCTCCCTGCGGCCCGGCCGGGCCCGTGGACAGAAGCGGAGAGCTGGCCGCCCTCGGCCACGATGTGCGTTCGGAGCTGGATGCCGCGAACGCAGCCCGTGAGATCGCGTTGGCTGCGTGCCGGCGGACCATACGGGCCTGTGGCAGCTCCATCCGGGCCGTCCACCTCCTCCGCCCCGAGGAGGCGCTGCGCCTGGCCGACGAGGCGGGAGGCGCCCTGCGGGAGGCCCAGGAGGCGCTCGCGCCCTTCCCGTCGCTCGTCGGCAGCGGTCCGCTGCACGATGCGGCCAAGGAGTACGCGGAAGCCCGCCTGACCGCCGCCATGGTGGGGGACGACCCGCTCCCCTCGGCCGTCGACCTCGGCGTTTCCCCTGCGGCCTGGCTCAACGGCCTGGCCGAGGCGGCCAGTGAGTTGCGTCGTCACCTCCTCGATCGCCTCCGTCAGGGCGACCTGTCCCGCAGCGAGACGCTGCTGGCCACCATGGACGAGGCCTACGGCCTGCTCGTCACCATGGACTATCCGGACGCGGTCAGCGGGGGCCTCCGCCGCACCACCGACGCCCTCCGAGCCGTCCTCGAGCGGACCCGCGGCGACCTCACCACCACGTTCCTCCAGGCCCGCCTGCAAAATGCGCTCGACCAGGCCTCCACCGCCCTCGACTAACCTGGGCCGGCCCGGGGGTGTAGCTCAGCTGGCAGAGCGCCACGTTCGCAACGTGGAAGTCGGCGGTTCGAATCCGCTCACCTCCACCCACTCGCTCGGTAGAGGCCCAGGTCGGTTGAGCTCGGGCACGCGAGCTCGTCACGCTCGAGCCTCAGTCCGGGTCCTCCCCGGCGCTCGGGGTGTCATCAGACGCGGCCTCGCGTGCACAGTCGGCCAGCCACTCGGCAACGGTCGCACAGACGTCGTCGGCTCGCGTCAGCGTGAGGCTGCGCTCGAAACCGGCAGAGACGTCGGTGGTGAGACGAATATGGGCTCGAAGAGGCTCAGGCGACCCCCGTTCGATCCACGCCCGGATGATGAGAAGCCCCGGGTGGTCGGCCGCCGCGGCGCGCACGCCGGCGTCGGCGTGCTGGTCCGAGGACTTTCCCCGGACCAATCCGGCGAGCCGCTTTCGTATCACCCCGCGTGCGCGGCCCATGCACACCGCACGGACGGCTTCCAGCCGACACGGCCGAGATTCACCCGAGGCGGCTGGTCGGCGGCGCTCGGTGCGGTGCCCTTCGCTGGCTGATCCTGACGCACCCGCATCCCTCTCCTACCTACGACGACGAGTCCGAGCCACGGCCGATCCGGAGCATTGTGTCGCCTGCTGCTTCAAGAACGCTTAAGGCTCTCCGGACACAGCCGGTCGCGCCGTCCGGCCCGGCACAGCCATGTGCTGGGCGTCCTGCGCGTACTCCCAGGTACCGGCGCCCCGCATCAGTGTCGGCTGAAGGAACGCGGTGGAGCGTTCACCGTGTCGCCGTCTCAGCGCTGGGCAGAAACGTGTCGATGATGGTCCGGCTCGCGCCCCGTGTGAAGGTCACCGATGCTTCGCATGCAGTGGCTGATCGACGTCATTCCTGCTCCTCTCCGTCCCGCTTCGTTCCGCCGCGAGGCTGAGGCCAGTGGTGACAATCGTCACGGTCGGCCATGGGACACTCCCGTCTGCCGCCTTCGCCGCCCTCGTACGCGAGGCCGGCTTGGACGCCATCGTGGATGTTCGTCGTTTCCCCGGCAGCCGGCACAACCCCCAGTTCGGCGGAGAGGAGATGAGACGCTGGTTGCCAGAGGAGGGCGTGGCGTACCGGTGGATGCCGACCCTCGGGGGTCGGAGGAAGGCTTCCCAAGCGTCACCGAACGTCGCGCTACGAAACGCCCAGTTCCGGGCGTACGCCGACCATATGGCCTCGAACGAGTTCGGCGGCGGGGTCGGCGAGCTGCTCGAACTGGCGTCGGCGGCGCGTGTGGCGGTGATGTGTTCGGAGGCGGTGTGGTGGCGCTGCCACCGGCGGCTTCTTGCCGATCACATCGTTCTCATCGCCGGACTGCGCGTGCAGCATCTCTTCCACGACGGCCGGCTCGCCGACCACCCGATCACGCCGGGTGCTCGCCGCGGCGACCATCACGTCCTCTATGACTCCCTACCGGCATCATCGTCCGGGGCCGAGGAGTGACCGGCGCTGTCCGCCGTCGGGTGCGGGGGCGTCAGCTGGAATCTGGCTGACCGCCGGAATGGGGCTGCGAGAGACCTAGGAGCCAGATCGACGCCCACGCCCAGACCACGATGAGAGCGATCGCGACGAGGGCGCGAACCACACCCGACCCCGAAGCGCCGTAGTAGGTGTGAGCGGACAGCGGTGCGTACGTCTCCCGCGACAGCGGCGCATACGAGTACCAGCCGCCGCCGGCCGGACGCCACACAAGGTACGTCCAGACCGTATGGAACCCCACCGCTAGAGCGACCACCACAACGATTCGCTGGGCGAGGTTCAGGGCTGCCAGCCGTCGCATCGCGTCAGGATACGTGGCCCGCCCCGAGCACCTCAGCCGAAGCGGCCTCACATCATGCGCGCTTGGACCTCACGAAGTGCAGAGCCTCTCGGGTCAGCGTCAGCCAGGTCTCATCATCGTCGTCGACCACCGTCAGCCATTCCTTCATCGGCCGTCCCCTGCCATTGTCGAACGGCGCACCGTCTCCGGCGCCGACCACGGCGTCGACTCGGTCGCGTGGGAGCTTCACGACGAGCCGGCCGCCAGTCACCATTGCGAAGATCGAGCCGTTGACCTTGAGCGCGTCGGAGCCGAACCTGCGCCGGTTCGATGCACCCGGCACCTCGACGTCCGGCTCAGTGGCGAACTTCTGGACCAGCGCTGCGAAGCGCTCCTCGGCCTCCATGGACCACTCAAGGTAGCGGCAACCTCCTGCCTGTCACCTCAGCCCGCGGGCGTAGAGCCCGAACGACGTGGCCGGCCAGACCGTACGAACCTCCTGTACGGGCTAGACATCTCCAGGACGTGATCGACCTCCACACCCACTCGAACCGCTCCGACGGTTCCGACCCGCCCGAACGCATACCCGAGCTGGCACACGCGGTCGGCTGCACGGCAGTCGCTCTGACGGACCACGACCGTCTCGACGGAGTCCAGGCGGCGCGGTGCCGGGGCGGCGAGCTCGGCATCGAGCTGGTCGGCGGCTGTGAAGTGTCGTGCGACACGGCGTACGGCACGCTCCACCTGCTCGCCTACTTCGTCGAGGAGGACGGGGGGCCGCTGCACACCGCCCTCGAACGGCTCCAGCAGTGGCGTTCGGAGCGCAACGCGCGACTGGCGGCCCGTCTTGCCCAGCTCGGCCTGCCGGTGACCCTCGAGGAGATGGAAGCGGAGGCAGGTGGGGTCGGCGTCGGACGCCCTCACGTCGCCGCCATCCTGGTGAGAAAGGGAGTGGTCTCCTCCATCCAGGAGGCGTTCGAGGAGTGGCTGGCCGACGGGCGGCCGGCTCACGTCGAGAGGCCCCGCCTCGGGCTGGTGGAGGCCGTCCGGCTGGTGCGGGCATCGGGCGGCGTGCCGGTGGTGGCCCATCCGCTGAGCCTGCGGCTCGAACCGAGCCGGCTCGACGAGGCCGTCCAGGAGATGGCCGAAGAGGGAGTCGCGGGCCTGGAGGCCGTCTATGGCCGCTACCCGCCTGCGGAACGCGCCATGCTGTCGGCACTGGCCCGGCGCCACGACCTGGTCGTCACCGGTGGATCCGATTACCACGGCACCTACAAGCCAGACCTCCAGGTGGGTATCGGACGGGGGGATCTCACCGTTCCGGCGGAGGTGCTCTCCGACCTGGACGCCCGCCGCCCGGCTCGCGCCTGACGGGCCTCGCGGCCGAGGCCCGTCAGGTCACGGTCGTGTAATCCGGGCGGTCCACTCAGTCCGACGACACTGGGCCTCTGTGCTCAGGCGGCGCAGCCGGTGGGCGCCGGCAGACGTTGCGTCGGGCCGCCTCCATGCGAAGGGCTGAGATAGGTCACGGCCATCTCCACCGGCGCCGCGGTCTCATTGCGCACGAGGTGAAGGTCCTGGCCACCGACATAGGGCCGCCCGGGCTCGAAGGTCTGCGGCCGGCACTGCGCGTCGTAGACGGTCAGCACACCGGACAGCACGGTCACCGCGTGGATGCCGGAGTGGGTGTGCCAGCCGCTGTCCTCGCCGGCGCCGTACACCTGGGTGACGACGGAGATGTCGCGGGCCGAGACAGTGATGGCTGACGGGTCCACGGTCACGGCCGGCGGCGGTGAGGGGGCGCCGGCCGGCGCCGAGCGCTGCTGGTCGAGCACCAGGCTCACGGCCACCGCCAGCACGACCACACCGCTGGTCATCGCCAGCACGGGTACGGCAAGGCGGCGGCGCCGTCCCTTCTCCGAAGACGTGCGCAGGGATGTCAGGACCGGAAGGGCCGGTCGATCTGCCAACAGGGATGCCGTACGCATGTCTTCGCTCCTCCAGCCCGGCCCCGCCGTCGGGAATGCCGTTCACTGGATCCGAGCAGTGAAGTCCTCGAAAAATGCGTTTTCCTGCAACCTGCGGCGGGCGGCGGACCGCCCTACAGTTGTCCGGGTCATGGGTTCCCGGCAGCGTCGGAAAGCCACGCTGGCGGGCGTCGCAGCGATCGTCGTGGTCCTCGCGACGCTGACGTGCCCCGCGATCGCCCAGACCGAGGATGTGGCGACGGCGCAGCAGCGCGCCAACAAGGCCGCCGAAGAACTGTCGAGGGCGGTGGAGCAGCGGGCACACGCCGACGACACTGTCGCCAACCTCGAGGCCCGGGTGGCCAGGGTCGACGCCCGGGTAGCGGCGGTGCGAGACCAGGTGAGCCAGCTGGCCGTCCGCCAGTACGTCCAGGGGACGTCGCAGATCACCCGGCTCCTCCGTATGGCCGACGCCAACGAGGTCGTCCGCGCTCAGCAGTACGCCAGCGTGGTCGCCGAGACCTCGACGGAAGCGCTCAGCCAGTACCGGGCCGACAAGGCCGACCTGCGCGACGAGGTGGCGGCCCTCGAGCGCGAACAGGACGCGCGCGCCGGCGTCATCGACGATCTCCGCCGGCGGCAGGACGACGCGATGCGCGAGCTCGCCCGGCTGGCGCGGCTGGAGGAGCAGGCGCGCGCCGCCCGGGAGGAACAGCAGCGACGTTCGGACGCCGCGGCCGCGGCCGCATCGGCCGCCGCCGCTCCCCCCGCCGTGACCGCGACGACGTCAGCCGCGGCCGGCCCATCGGCCTCGAACGGGGAGCCGTCCCCTGCGCCGACCGCTCCTCCCCGACCGGCGACGCCACCCGCGACCACTCGAGCCCCGGTCCCCGCCCCGGCCCCGGCCGTGTCCTCGGCCGAGTGGATCTGTCCCGTGCAGGGACCCCACTCCTTCAGCAACGACTACGGCGCGTCTCGCGGCGGCGGATCGAGCCATCAGGGCAACGACATCCTGGCGCCCAAGGGAACGCCGGTCGTGGCCAACGTCGGCGGAGTCGTGACCCAACGGTCCGGAGCGGTGAGCGGGCTCGCCTACTTCCTGGCCGGCGACGACGGGAACCGGTACTTCGGCGCCCACCTCGATTCGTTCGGCGCCAGCGGCCGGGTGACGGCCGGCACCGTGATCGGCACGGTCGGCAACACGGGCGACGCGTCAGGCGGCCCGCCCCACCTCCATTTCGAGATCCATCCGGGCGGCAGCGGCTACACGAACCCGTACTCGACCCTCACCAAGTACTGCTGACACCGGTAATTCGTCAGGGAACCGGCTGATCACCGGGCATCATCGTCCGATGCCGTCGCTGACCCACGCGCGCGCCGGCGCGTCGGCGGTCGCGCCCATGCTGCTCGGCGTCGTCCCGTTCGGCCTCGTGGCCGGGGCGGCTCCGGTGGCCCACGGACTCGGCGGGTGGACGGCGATGGGTCTCTCCACCGTTGTCTTCGCCGGCGCGTCGCAGCTGGCGATCGTCGACGTGCTCTCCCAGGGCGGCTCGGCAGTGGTCGCCATCCTCGCCGCCTGCACCATCAACCTGCGCATGGTCCTGTACTCGGCGTCGCTGGCGCCCTACCTGGGGCACGAGTCGACCCGCCGCCGGCTCGGCGCCGCCTACCTCCTCAACGACCAGGTGTACGCCCTGTCGGTGACCCACTGGGCCGGTGAGGAGCGTACCGAGGGCCGGCTGGCCTTCTACGTGGGCGCCGGAGTGCTCCTCTGGGCCGGCTGGGTGGCGGCGACCATCGCCGGCGTCGTCCTGGAGAGCGCGGTGCCCGACTCCGTGCCGCTCGACTTCGCGGTGCCGCTCGTCTTCCTGGTGCTCCTCATCCCCCTGCTCGTCAGCACGCCTGCGGTCGCCGCCGCGGTGGCCGGCGGTGTGGTGGCCGTGATCGCCGCCGAGGCCGGTGCCGGACCTCTGTCGACGATCGTCGGGGCCGGAGCGGGCATCGCCGCCGGCGCAGTCGTCGACGCCCGCCGCGGCGCGCCGGCGTCATCCACTGGCGGCTCTCCGCCGGCGTCATCCACTGGCGGCTCTCCGCCGGCGTCATCCACTGGCGGCTCTCCGCCGGCGTCGCCATGAGCCGGATCTGGTCGGCGATCCTGATCTCGGGAGCCGGCACCTACGCCATGCGGGCTTCTTTCCTCGCCTTCGCCCACCGCATGGCCACGGTGCCCCCGGCCTTGGCGCGAGCCCTGCGCCAGATCCCTCCGGCCGCGCTGGCCGCCATCATCCTGCCCGCTCTCGTCCGCCCCGAGGGCCAGCTCGATCTCCTTCAGCCCCGACTCCTGGCCGGCGTCCTGGCCGGACTCGTTGCCTGGCGCACGAGGAACGTGGGCCTCACCCTGATCGTGGGCATGGGCGTGGTCGCAGGACTCCAATCCGTCTGACCGGTACGGTCGGTACGAGAATGTCGACCATTGTCCGCGCCCGGGGGCTGACCAAGCGGTATCCGGGCGTCACCGCCCTCGACGCCGTCGACCTGGATCTGCCGGCCGGGAGCGTGGGGTTGGTGGGAGCCAACGGAGCGGGAAAGACAACGCTCTTCCGCCTCCTCCTCGGCCTCAGCCAACCCGATGCCGGCACGGTCGACGTCTGTGGCATCCCGGTGGCCGACGACCCCATCGGCGTGCGGAGCCAGATCGGCTACATGCCCGAGCACGACTGCCTGCCCCTCGACCAGACCGCGGCCGACGTGGTGGCCACCTTCGGTGAGCTCGGCGGGCTCCCGGTGCGGGCCGCCCGCCAGCGGGCGTCGGAAGTGCTGGACCTCGTCGGCCTGGACGAAGCCCGCTTCCGGCCGGTGGGGGGCTTCTCCACCGGCATGCGCCAGCGGACGAAGCTGGCCCAGGCCATCGTGGCCGACCCGAAGCTCGTCCTTCTCGACGAGCCCACCGCCGGCCTCGACCCGTCGGGGCGCGAGGAGATGCTCGCGCTGGTCGACCGGCTGGGCAGCTTCGGCATCGCCGTGGTCCTGGCCACCCACCTGCTCGACGACGTGGCCCGGGTCTGCGACCACGTGGTCATGCTCGACGGTGGTCGCCTGGTCACCGATGCGCCGACCGAGTCGCTGCTCCACCAGACGGGCACCGTCACGGTCGACGTCGGCCCCACCGCGGTCGCCACCCTCCTCGCCGCGCTGACCCGCCGCGGCCTGGCCGTGACGAGCGACGACGGCGGGTTGTTGGAGGTCACCATCACCGGAGACGCCGAGCTCGACACCATCCGCGACGTGGTGGCCGACCTCGACCTGCCCCTGCACCGGCTCACCAACCGCCTGACCTCCCTCGACGAGGTCTTCGTCCACCGGGCACCGTCCCCATGACCAGCCCCGTCTCCACAGGGGCGGTCTACGACCGCGGCTACCGGCCCTACGAGGGACGGCGCGGCGGCCGTCAGGCGGCGACGGCCGCCCTGTACCGCACGTCGCTGCGACGGGCCATCGGGCTGCGCCGCCCCTGGCGCCAGAAGGTGGCGCCCGCCGTCCTGCTCGCCATCGCGGTGATCCCGGCAGTGATCAACGTCGGCATCGGCTACCTCACCCGGGACACGCCCGCAGAAGGGTTCGAGTTCATCACCTACCGGGAGTACCTCGGCGTGTCGAGCGCCCTGCTGCTCTTCGTCGCCCTGGTGGCCCCGGACATCGTCTGCCCCGACCGGCGCCAGCGGGTCCTGCCCCTCATCTTCGCCCGCCCCCTCACCGGGCCGGACTACGCGCTGGCCAAGGTGGGCGCCATCTTCACGTGCGTGTTCGCCTTCTCGTTCCTCCCGCAGGTGGTGCTCTACGTGGGGCAGATGCTGGTGAGCGACGGCGCCCTCGACTACCTCACCGACAACACCGCCGTGTTGTGGCAGGTGCCTGTGGCCGCCGCGCTCCTTGCGCTGTTCTATTCGGTCCTGGGAGTGGCTGTCGCGTCGTTGAGCGGCCGGCGCATGGTGGCCGGGGCGACGTTGCTCGGCATCACCCTCGTCTCCTCCACCGTCTCCGGCATCCTCGTACGGGCCGACGCAGGACCTGAGGCTCCCACCGACCAACCCGCGGCTCTGCTCAACCTCCTCGCCCTGCCTCTACGGGTGCGCGACCTGGTGTTCCTGGGCCGCCTGGGCGAGGACTCGCCTCTGTCCGGCGTCGAGGGCGGTGGCGCCATGGCCCTCGCCTGCTACACCGCGGTGGTCGTGGCGTGCCTGGCCGTCATCCTCGCCCGCTACCGGTCGGTGGAGGCATGACGGCCACTGACCCGGCGTTTGCCCCCGATGCGACGGTCGAGGTCGACGACGCGTCCGTGTGGTTCGGGCAGAAGGTGGCCCTGTCAGAACTGGCGTGCTCGTTCGGGCCGGGGGTCACCGGCCTCCTCGGTCCCAACGGCGCGGGCAAGAGCACCCTCATGCGGGCGGTGACCGGCCTCATCGACGTGAACACCGGTCACGTCCGGGTGGAGGGACGTGACCCGCGTCGCGACCGCGACGTCCACCGGCGCATCGCTCTCGTTCCCGAGGACGAGGCAGTCCCCGCGCAGCTGACGGCGCGGGAGCTCGTGCGCTACGTGGCCGACCTCCACGGTGTCCGCGACCCTGCGGCCGCCGACCGGGCGCTGGAGCTGGTGGACATGCTCCCGGCCGCCGACCGCCGACTCCGGGGGTTCAGCAAGGGCATGCGCCAACGGGCCAAGGTGGCAGCCGCGTTGGTCACCGACCCGCCGGTGCTGGTGCTGGACGAGCCCCTCAACGGCGCCGACCCGGTCCAGCGCGTCCGGCTCACCGACCTGTTCCGCCGCCTGGGGGCCGAGGGCCGGACGGTGATCGTCAGCTCCCACGTGCTCTCCGAGGTCGAGCGCCTCGCCGACCGGGTCCTCGTGCTCGTCCACGGCCGGCTGGCCGCGGCCGGCGGGCACCGGGCGATTCGGGACGCGATGGACGACCGGCCGCGGCACGTGCTCATCCGCTCCGACGATCCCCGCCGCCTGGCCGCCGCCCTCCTCGGCGTGCCGACCGTGGCAGGCGTGAGCCTCACAGACGCCGGCCTGGTCGTCACCACCGACAGGGCCGGCGACCTCGCCGTCGCCGTCGCGCCGGTGGCCCGCGGGCTCGGGGTCCACCTCCGGGAGGTCCGGCCGCTGGACGACTCCCTCGAAAGCTTGTTCCGGGAGCTGGTCCGATGAGCGAGCGCGCCGGCCGGACCTCGACCACCGGGCGCCCGTCCCGCCCGCCCCTCGCGGCGATCGTCGCCTACACGGTGCGGGCATGCGTGCCCACCCACGGGGTTCTGCTCCTCCTGCCCCTGGCCGGAGCGGTGCTGTTCGGCTTGCTGTCGCGCATGTCCGACGAGGCGACGGCCATCGCGTTCGTCCGGGTGGGCGGCGCAGCCATGCACACCCTCGTCGTGCCCATCACCTGCCTGGTCATCGGCGACGCTCTCCTCGGCGCCGAGATCCGCTCGGGCGTCTTCGCCTTCACCTGGCTCAGCCCGGTGAGGTATTCGACGATCGTCATCGGCCGCTGGTTGGGCGGCTGCCTGATCGCGGCGGTCATCCTGGTCCCGGCTGCGGCGGCGGCTGCGATCGCAGCCGGCTCCCCGTCGAGCGTGGGCGCGGCGATCGTCGCCGCCGTCGGCGGCTCGGCCGCCTATCTCGCACTGTTCCTCGCGATCGGCGCCAGCTTCAAACGTCCGGTGGTCTGGTCGCTGGTGCTGGTCATCCTGGTCGAGCGACTGCTCGGCGCCGCCCTGGCCGGCGTCGCCCAGCTGTCCCCGGGCTGGCTGGCTCAGTCGGTCCTCGTCGGCCTCACCGGACCGGCGGGCGACCTCCAGCGCGAGGGCGTCCCGTCGGGATGGGCCGCCGTCGGGCGGCTGGTCCTCGTGGCCATCATCGGCCTGGCGATCGCCACCCGCCGTCTGCGCTCCCTCCGCCCGGCCTCGTCGGCGGACTAGAGCCTGATCGAACCGGCGGGCTGCTCGGCTCAGGACGGAGTGGCGGGCTTGTTGACCGGGTGGTCCTCGGGATAGTTGGCCCGGGGGATCACTGGAGCGTCCCGCCCTGTGCCGCGGGTGCCCCGTTGAGCATCACCGTCCGCAGCCGACGATTCCTCGTGGTACTCCTCTTCGACGTTCACGCTCCACACGTCATGCATGGAGCCGGTGGCGATGTTCTCGGCGGTCAGCATGGCGGTGTACATGGAGTGGTCCTGGTTGTTGTACCGGTGCATCCCGTTCCGTCCGACCGGGTGGACGTTGGGCGTGCACTCGTCGAGCCAGGCGACGATCTTGGCCACGTTGGCCTTGTAGTTCTCGTCGTAGAACGGATACGCCTTGGGCATGCGGACGACGTAGCCGGCCTCGACCTTGGACGGGTCGACCAGGTTGAGGATCTTGAGCTCGCGTTTGCCCTGCTCGATGAGCTCCTCGTCGGGCTTGTTCCACGTCTCGTCGCCCTCGAACACGAAGAACTCCAGGCCGAGGCAGGTCCGCCCTTCCTTGATCAGGTACGGCGACCACGACCCGAAGTTCTGGATGCGGCCGACCTGCACCGCCTTGGCGTGCACGTAGATCCAGTTGTCCGGGAAGCTGTACTCCTCGGGGACCACGAGGGCCACAGTGATGAAGTCCCGGTAGCGGAGGTCGTCGGCGGCCTGCACCGCCTCCTTCGAGGCCGGCGGCTCGATGGCCTTCAGCAGCTGGGAGATCGGCATCGAGGAGATCACGTGGTCGCACGGGTACTCGGTACGGGTGCCGTCCTTGGTCTCGGCCACCACCGCGACCGCCTTGCCGCCCTCGTGGCGGATGCCGACGACCCGGGTCTCCATGAGCACCGTGCAGCCTGCGGCCTCCACCTTCTCGGTGCAGCGCTCCCACATCATCCCCGGCCCGTACTTGGGGTACTGGAACTCCTCGATGAGGGAGGTGATCTCCTTCTGGTTCCGCTTCGGCAGCAGCGCGTTGACGATGGCGCTGGACAGCGAGAGGTTCTTGATCCGCTGGGCGGCGAAGTCGGCCGGCAGCTTGTTGACCGGGACGCCCCACAGCTTCTCGTTGTAGGTCTTGAAGAAGTGCTTGTACAGGCGCCAGCCGAACCGGGCCACGATCCAGCCCTCGAGGGTCGACTGGTCCTTCGGCGGCCGGATGCGGGCCCACACGTAGGACAGCACGCACATCACGGACTCGAAGATGCCCAGGTTCTTCAGCGCGTTGGAGGCCTTGAGGGGATAGTCGTAGTACTTGCCCTCGTAGTAGATGCGGCTCATGCGGGGGCGGAGCATGAAGTCCTCGTCGTCGAGGATCTCGTGCCAGAACGCCTCCACCTCCTTCACCTTGGTGAAGAAGCGGTGCCCGCCGATGTCGAACCGCCACCCGTCGCGCTCCACCGTGCGGCTGATGCCGCCGACCACGGAGTCGGACTCGAGGATCGTCGAGGTGATGCCGTACCGGGTCACGAGCTCGTAGGCCGCGGTCAGTCCGGCGGGACCGGCGCCGATGATGACGACGTTCGGCTTCGTTGGGGCAGTGTCGGTCATAGAGCGCTTTCTGGAGGCGGACGGGGCGGTGCGCGGACGGGCGTCGGTGCGCCGCCGGGCGGCCGTTACCGGGGTTCGGTCCGTCCCAACCTTAGGTCGGCACTCACACGGTGGGCACGGCGAAGGTGTCGCAGGGGAAGGACGCAGTCGACCGGTAGCCGGTGAGGAACCACTTCTGACGCTGGGCGGACGACCCGTGCGTCCAGGACTCGGGGCTCACCTGGCCCTGCGCCTGCTGCTGGATCCGGTCGTCACCGATGGCCGATGCCGCGTTGAGGCCGTCGGCGATGTCGGCGTCGGTCAGCTCCTCGATGAACCCGGTGTCGACCGCGCCCCGGGCCCACATGCCGGCCAGGCAGTCGGCCTGGAGCTCGACCCGCACGGCGGGGCTCTGCGGGCCGGTCTCCCGGCTGCGGGCCTGTTCCAGCACGCCCCGGAGGTTCTCGACGTGGTGCCCGTACTCGTGGGCGATCACGTAGGCCTCGGCGAAGGGTCCTCCTGAGGCGCCGAAGCGGTTCCGCAGGTCCTCGTAGAACCCCAGGTCGATGTAGATCCGCTGGTCCGCGGGGCAGTAGAAGGGGCCGATCGCCGAGGAGGCCGATCCGCAGCCGGTGTTGGTGCCGCCGTTGAAGAAGACCGTGGTCGCCCTCTGGTAGTTGGGCTGGCGCTTCTCCCAGTAGGCCTGGACGCTGTTGACCACGGCGACGATCCGGCAGTCGTCGCGCTGGTTGGCGTCCTCGCCGGTCTGGCAGGTGGCCGAGAGGTCGGACTTCAGGTCCCCCACCGAGGCGTCGGGCACGCCTCCGCCCCCTCCACCGTTCAGCAGTGAGAACACCAGGACGATGAGGCCGATGATCCCCCCGCCCCCAACGGCCATGGGACCGGCTCCCCGGCGGTCCGAGACCTGGGAGGTATCGAGCCCTACATCTCTACGGAAACGCACCTGTGCTCCTCGGGGTCGACGCCGCTCAGGAGATCATTCCCCTTTTGGGCCTGGTCCGACCAGGCCCGCCGCTCCGTAGAAAGGGAGAAGCGCAGAAATCGCCGAGGAGCACCCAATGCACATCCCGCTGGACACCTCCACCGCAGACCGGCTCGGCTCCCTCGCCCCCTGCGACCTGCTCAAGGCCCTCGAGGCGAGCTCCCGGTTCCGGCGGGACAGCGTGCTGGGCGGCATCTTCCATCCCGGAAAGCTCTCCTACCGGGAGATCTCGCCCACCGACAGCCTGCACATCCTCATCGACGGCGCCCGGGTCTCCGCCCACGTCGACGAGATCTCGCCGTTGCGGGTCAGGCCCGACGGGTCGACCAGGTACGCGTGGGGCCGGGTGCTGGCCCACAACCTGCTGGTCGTCATCGGCGACGCCGCCCGCCGCCTGCGGGGCCTCGACGGCCCCCAGCGCTGCAACCTCCGCTGTGAGGCCGAGTGGTTCGAGGACGACAGCGACGACGGCGTGTGCGAGGAACACGACCACGACCACGACCACGAGGCGGCCTAGGCGCTCCACGGCTCGTATGCTCCCCCGGTGGCTGAGATGACCGCGGCCGAGGCGCGGGCGTTCATCGACGAGCCGGTGCGGCCGGCCATGCTGGCCACCGTGCGCCCCGACGGCCGCCCGCATCTGGCGCCCATCTGGATCGACCTCGACGACGACGGCTGCGTGGTCTTCACGACTGGCGCCGACACGGTCAAAGGGCGGGCCCTTCGATCCGAGCCCCGAGTGGCGATCTGCGTGGACGACGACCAGCCCCCGTTCTCCTACGTGCTCATCGAGGGGACCGCGCAAGTCAGCACCGACCTCGACGAGATGCTGGTGTGGGCCACCCGGATCGGAGGCCGGTACATGGGCGCAGACCGGGCCGAGGAGTTCGGGCGGCGCAACGCGGTGGAGACGGAGCTACTGGTGATGGTCACGCCGACCCGGATCATCTCCCACAAGAACATCTCGGACTGAGGGCGGCGGGCCACGGCCACCGTCGACGTCGTGGTCGTGGGAGCCGGCCTGGCCGGGCTCACGACGGCCGATGCGCTGCATGCGGCCGGGCTGGCGGTCACGGTGGTCGAGGCCCGGCCCTCGATAGGCGGCCGGATCAAGACGCTGGTCGAGGGCGACTCCTGGTTGGACCTCGGGGCGACGTGGCACTGGTCGAACCAGTCGCACATCCGGTCCCTCGCCGCTGAGCTGGGCATGGAGGCCTTCCCCCAGTTCCGGGACGGTCGGGCGGTCGCCGAGGAAGCGCAGAACGTCGCCCCTCGGCTGGTGGACGTGCCGCCACCCTCGCCTGCCGAGTTGCGCTTCGCCGGCGGCGCCCAGGCGCTCTGCCACCGTCTCGCCGGCCGGCTCCCGGCCCAGGCGGTGGTGCTGAGCACCGACGTGGTGGCGATCTCGGCGGAGACCTCCGGCGTACACGTGTCGGTGGCGGACCGCGATGGCCGGGAGTCGAAGCTTTCCAGCCGGTTCGCCGTCGTGGCGGTGCCGCCCCGGCTGGCCTGGGCCGGCATCACGTTCACCCCTGCGTTGCCTGACGCGCTGGCGGATGCCATGCAGGGCACTCCCACTTGGATGGCCACCGCGGTCAAGTGCATCGCGGTGTACGACTCGCCCTTCTGGCGGGACGCGGGGCTCTCCGGCCTGGCCTTCAGCCGGGTCGGCCCGCTGGTCGAGGTCCACGACGGCTGCACCGACGACGGATCCACAGCCGTCCTGTGGGGGTTCCTGTCGGCCGGCCACGACGTCCGCGACCTCGACGTCGAACGTCGCACCGAAGCGGTCTTCGCCCAGCTCGGACGCCTCTTCGGGCCGGAAGCCGCCGATCCCGTCCGGTACTACGAGCGGGACTGGTCGAACGACCCGTACACGAACGACGTGGTGGTCTGGTTCGACGATCCGGTGGCCTACGGCCATCCCGCCTTCGCCGAGCCCCTGTTCGGCGGGCGCCTGATCTGGGCCGGGACGGAGACGG
Organism: uncultured Acidimicrobiales bacterium; assembly: GCA_902805665.1. Classification (GTDB taxonomy): domain Bacteria; phylum Actinomycetota; class Acidimicrobiia; order Acidimicrobiales; family AC-14; genus CADCTB01. The sequence continues at coordinate 31,697 of CADCTB010000094.1, read as the reverse complement.
CCGACGTGGGCGCCGGGCACATGGAGGGCGCCGTCCGGTCCGGCCGGCGTGCCGCGGCTCAGGTGCTGGCCCTCCAGCAGTAGATTCGCCCTGCGGCGTCGAGAATGTCGGCACCTCTCCGAAGGAGATCCCCATGGACATCGTCCGAAACGACGACGGCACCCTCGTCGTCCCCGTGACGCCCCGTCGAGCGGCCGAGACCGACGAAGACGCTCCGGTCGACGCCTCCGACGAGGCCGAACAGGCGGACGCCGAGCCCGAGACCCGGGTGATCCACCCCGGTGAAGGTGGGTACGACGAGGCGCTGGCAGAGTGGGACCTCCAGCAGAACCCCGATCGCGAACCCGTCGTCTCGACGGCCTCGGGGCGGCAGGAAGCGATGGCCCTGGTGCACGCAGTGGCGACGGATCCTGACCACGAAGTGGCGCCGGCCGTCGAGGCGCTCGAGGACCCGGAAGCGAGCGGCGAAGCCCTGCGCCACGTGCTGGTGGGAGGCGTCCACTCGGTGGAGGCCTTCGCCGAGGAGGTCGCCGAGGCCGAGGGCGGGGAGCCGCTCCCGGCCCACCAGGCGACGAAGATCATCGGCGAGGTGCTCTCGGAGCTGGATTGACGGGCGGGCGCCAGCGCCGCACCGATCAGTTTCGGCGCCTGCTGCCGTCTCACTCACCATGAGCCTCCCGAGGATCGCCACCCGAGACGAGTGGCTGGCCGCCCGCAAGGAGCTGCTGGCCAAGGAGAAGCAGCTGACCAGTCAGCGCGACGCGCTCAACGCCGAGCGGCGCCGCCTCCCCATGGTGGAGATCGAGAAGGACTACACCTTCGACGGGCCGGAGGGCACCGTCCGCCTCGGCGACCTGTTCGAGGGCCGCCCCCAGCTGATCGTCTACCACTTCATGTTCCACCCGGACTGGGAGGACGGCTGCCCGAGCTGCAGCGCCGGCACCGACGAGCTCTCCCCCGGCTTCTTCGAGCACCTGCACACCCGCGACACGAGCTACGCCATGGTGTCGCGGGCGCCGCTCGCCAAGCTCGAGCGGTGGAAGGCCAAGAAGGGCTGGGACGTCCCCTGGTACTCCTCCAACGGGTCCGACTTCAACTACGACTTCGGGGTCACGATCGACGAGTCGGTCACGCCCGGCCAGTACAACTTCCGCACCAAGGAGGAGTGGGAGGCGATGGGGTCGGACTTCTTCTCATCGGAGCAGCCCTTCGAGATGCCGGGGCGGAGCTGCTTCCTGCAAGCCGACGGCCGCGTGTTCCACACCTACTCCCAGTACGCCCGGGGGCTGGAGTCCACCGGCGGCTCGTACTACTTCCTCGACCTCACCGCCCTCGGACGGCAGGAGGAATGGGAGGAGCCGAAGGGTCGCAGCGAATCGGCGCGGTCCGGCCGGCCCGACTTCGCCTCGTAGCGCTCACGCGCGGAACCCTGCGCCGCTCAGGCGTGGAACGCCGCGCCGCTCAGGCGTGGAACGCCGCGCCGCTCAGGCGTGGAACGCCGTCACCCGGGCCGCCTCGGCCTCCACCTCGTCGCGGACCTCCGGCCGCAGCGGCTCGAAGGGGGCGATCGTCACCTTGCCCTTGTCGTACCGCCATGTGCCCGCGACGGTGCCGTCGACGAGGAAGGTGCACATCGAGTGCGGCGTCTTGGTGTTGAAGATGAGATGCCGGTGGTGCTCGGCGATGATGCCCTTGCGCCGGGCGTGGACGAGCAGGCTGGCGTCCCACGTCGGCAGGAAACGGACCGGCGCCGGCGTGGCCGGATCGGGGATGGGCCCGTCAAGGAGGTCGTAGAGCGGGCGGCCGTCGTCATCGGTGAACCGTCGCAGGCCGAGGCGGTCGAGCAGCGCCTGCACGTCGGCGGTCCGCAGGCCGCCCCAGTCGGCGACGTCGGCGGCGGTGGCCGGGCCGAAGCCCTGCAGGTAGCGGCGCACGAGGTGCTCCGTCGCCTGTTCCACCGTGAGGTCCGGCGGCGGCGGGCCGATCCAGTCCTCGGCTGCGCCGTACAGGTCGGCCCGGCGGCGCTCCCACGTGCCCGACGGCGGCACCCGCACCAGGTCGATCCACAGGCCGACGCCGATCGCCCGGTCCTTGCCGACCAGCTGGTCGAGATCACTCCTGCGGATGGGCCCCGCCTTGAGGCGCTCACGCAGCACCTCGGCCGACGAAGCCAGCTCGTCGGCGCTGACCGCGTGCCGCGTCGCCCGTAGCCAGTAGGCGCGGCGGGCTTCACGCACCGCGAGGGCGAGCGGCCAGTAGTCACCGGTCGAGACCAGGTGGATCGTCACCCGCATGAGGGTTCCCTGGACGACGTCCCGCTGCTCCAGGGCCCGGGTGAGATCCTGCCGGCCGAAACCCTCGGCTCGTGACCACAGGCCGACGTACATCGACGGGGAGTACTGCGCCTGCAGACACCCCATGAGCTCGAGGGCCCGGGGCACCGGGACACGCGCCCGCTCGAGCAGGAGCTGCCGGGCCAGAAGGGCCCGGTTCAGCTCCCGTTCGGTCAGGATGCGCATGCGGCAGTGGCTAGCACGGCAGCGCGGTCACGGGGCGCCTGCCGTTCCACGCCACGAGGCGGTCGATCAGAGGTGCGTCGTCGCTGACCGGGACCGCGTCGGCGAACGGCGGGGCGCCGCGGAGCGCGGGCGGGATTCGTTGGGCGATGGCCTCGAACATGGCGGCCCGGTTCTGTCCGGGCATGAAGCGGATGCCGTCGAAGGCGAGGCTCAACACCTGCGGGTCCCATGCCGGGCGCTGGCCGGTGGCGGTGGCCAGATCCCAGGTGTGGACGGTGACCTCGTTGACGTAGCTGGCCAGGATGGCCGCACCGGTGTCCTCCCTCCACGGCAGCCGGACGGTGCGCTGGAGCGCAGAGTCGTCGGCCCACGCGTCGTCCACGTCGTCCGCCGCCGCCATCCACGCGTGCTGGAAGGCATCGCCGTCCACCGCGGCGGTGACGGGAAGGGCGAAAGGGTCATCGCCCCGGCCGACGGCGGCCACCCGGCGCAGGACGGTCACGAGATGGCCGAGGAGGGCTCGGACGTCGTACTCCGGACAGGGCGTGGGGTTGGCCAGCTGCTGCGGGCCCACCCGACCGATCACCGCGGTGCCGAGGGCGACCGCCTTGGCGAAAGCCAGGCGTGGGTCCTCGGCGTCGTAAGGAGTGACGGGCGTTCCCGGGTGGGTGGTTTCGGTGGTTGTGATTGTCATAGGGGCGATTGTCGGCCTCAGAACAGGACACCTTCTGACCGGTTTGGCGTGGCAACATCACGTCGTGCGCGCCGACCGGCTGGTGGCCATCCTCCTCATGCTCCAGGCCCGTGGCCAGGTCACCGCGGGCGAGGTCGCCGAGGAGCTGGAGGTGTCGGAGCGCACCGCTCGCCGGGACCTCGACGCCCTCGGTGTCGCCGGGCTCCCCATCTATTCCACCCAGGGCCGCAACGGCGGCTGGCGGCTGGCCGGCGGCGGGCGGACGGACCTCAGCGGGCTCACCGCGTCCGAGGCGCGGGCGCTGTTCCTCGTGGCCGGTCCCTCGTCCGCGGCGACCCCCGAGATCAAGGCTGCGCTACGGAAGCTGGTCCGCGCCCTGCCCGAGCCGTTCCGCAACCAAGCTGAGGCGGCGTCGACCGCGGTGATCGTCGACCCCACCGGGTGGGACCGCCCGACCAGCCCCCGGCGGACCCCTCCCCTGCTCGACGCCACCCAACGCGCCGTCATCGAGGGCCGGCAGGTGACCCTGGGCTACCGGGCCCGGGACGGCGCCGTCACCACCCGGGTCGTCCATCCTCTCGGCCTGGCCGCCAAGGGCTCGGCCTGGTACCTCGTGGCGGCGACCGACGCCGGCCTGCGGACCTTCCGGGTGGACCGCATGTCGTCGGTCGACCCCACTGGTGAGGCCGTCGTGCGCCCCGAGGGCTTCGACCTCGCCGAGGCCTGGCGGCTCATCGCCGACGAGGTCGACCGGCGGCGGACGCCGGTCGTGGCCCACGCCCTCGCCCGATCCGACGTGGTCTGGGTCGTCCGGTCGATCTTCGCCAACCGTGTCCGCATCGGGCCGCCCGGGGCCGACGGACGCGTGGAGGTGGAGTTGCGGGGCCACAGCGCCCGGTCTCTTGCCGCCGAGGCGGCGGGGCTCGGCGCGCTGCTCGAGATAGTCGACCCACCCGAGGTCCGCGCCCACCTGGCCGCCATCGGCGCCGAGCTCGCCGGGATGTACACCGCCCCCCTACCGTGACCGGCGATGAAGAAGCTTGCCGACTACGGCGCCGACGACCACCCTCCCGACGATCCCGAACGGGCCCAGGCCGCCTGGACAGTGGCCCTCCTCGACGACTGCGAGGCGTGCGAGGACCTGCGGGTGGAGCTCACCGTCGAGGAGGCGGGACAGGCGGGACGCGGCGTGGTCGCCCATCTGGCGCCCGGCACCGCGCGCCGGCTCCGGGCCGCCCTGGCCACTGCGCTACGCGACATGGGCGAGCCGGTCGACGGCTGACCCCTTCGCCCGACCGGCCGCCCTGCGCCTGGCGTCGAGCGGGATCTCTCGACCGTCAGGACGTGGGGGCCGCCGCCGAGGCCAGGGCGTCGACCCGCTCCTGCAGCTTGGTCACCAGCTTGGTGGCGTTGGGCAACGACGGGCCCTCCTCGGCGAGGATGGCCCGGAACGCCGGGAGGCACTCGGTGGCCAGCTCGTCGGGCCTCACCAGCGGCTCCTGCTTCGCTGGGGCGCCGGTGGCCAGCGTGGGCGGATGCCCGCGGACGTCGAGCAGCAGCTTGATCAGGCGTTCGACAGCGTCGAGCCGGCCCCACAGGTAGTCGCCCTCGCGGCCGGCGCGGTCGAAGAACGCGCCGAAGTGGAACAGCGACATGCCCTTCAGATCCTGGGCGCCCAGCAGGCGCGTCTCGTTGGGGCTGATCCGGTACGCCTCGACGTGGTCCCGCTCGCGGAGGGCCGCGGTCGCGGATGAACCGGGGGTCGTAGAGAGGGATGTCCCTTTCGTAGCCGAGGAAGTCGGTGATGGGCACGTAGAGGTCGAGGACGTGGTCGTCGGGTAGCAGTGACTCCGCCCCGTCGGGGACCTGCTTGCCGTTCATGTCCCGCAGCGCGCCGTAGAGCCACTTGCTCATGTCACCACCCCTGAGCGGCGGCTTACGGCGAGCGACCGTCATGGCGAGGAACCGCAGCTGCCACGGGATCCACGTGGGCCATTCGAGGAGGTGCTTGATGTCGCCCTTCTCGAACCACAGCTTGCGTAGGCCGTCCTGCGGACGGTTGCCGGTCAGCGCCTTGGCCAGGAAGATGCCGTTGATGCCCCCGGCCGACGTCCCGGTGATGATGTCGACGACCACCCGCATCCTGGCGTCCTTGGCGTGACCGCCCAGCCCGTCCTTGGAGATCCGGGACAGGACGTCCCAGTAGACGCGTTCGGTCGTGTCCTCGTCGAAGGGGTTGTTGTCCGGGTCCCCCTCCAACGCCGCCGACGCCAGGACCAGCTTGTGGATCTCCTTGGTCACGCCGTGCATGTAGATGGCGAGGGACACGCCGCCGTAGCAGACGATGGCCAGCCGGAGCTCCCGCGTGGCCCAGCGGGGCTCGGGTACCGGGCTCTCGCGGGGAGGTTCCGGTTCAGCGATCGCCATGCTCGACCCTTCCGCCTGTGGGCCGTGCGGCCCGGGCGTAGTACAACACGCCGGTGCCACCGGCGCAACGGGTCGCGGAGGCTCAGGACAGGCGGGTGAGCTCGACGCTGACGCCGAGGGCCTTCGCCGGGCCGCCGTGGAAGATCCCGTTGAGCGGCGCCAGGTCGGAGTAGTCCCGGGCCCGGCCGACCACCACGTGGCGCTCGCCGACCGGACTGCCGTTGGTGGCGTCGAAGGGCATCCATTCGCCGACCCACGCCTCCACCCAGGCGTGGCTCTGGCCGGCGATGACCTCCCCCGGCTCGGCCCGCGACGAGGGGTGGAGGTACCCCGACACGTAGCGGGCAGGAATGCCCCGAGCCCGCAGCAGGCCGAGGGCCACGTGGGTGAAGTCCTGGCACACCCCGCTGCCGATCCGGAGGGCGTCGGCGGCGGTGGTGGAGACCGTTGTCGCCCCCCGCTCGTAGCGCATCCGTTCCCGGACCAGCTCCACGACAGCGGCGCAGGTGTCGAGGGGATCGAGCGAATCGTCCAACGCCCCGGCCGCCTCCAGCACCCCGTCGGCGAGGGGCACGTACCGGCTGGGGCTCAGGAGCTCCGAGTACCTGTCCCGCACCTCTGCGCCCGTGATGTCGGCCCAGGTCGCCGGCGCCTCGGGCGGGTCGGGATGGCCGCTCGTCTCGACGATCGACGTGCCGGTGATGACGAGCTCGTCGTGCGGCTCGTGCAGGTCGAAGGAGTGGACCAGGGTGCCCCACCAGTCCCAGTAGCGGTAGACCGCGGTCGACGGGGACACCTCGACCTCGGACTCCATCACCAGCTGGCGGTCGTTGGAGATCGGGGTGATCCGAGCCTCGTTGTACGACGACGTCACCGGTCGCTCGTACTGGTACCCGGTGACGTGCCGGATCCCGATCCGCCACGTCATGCCGGTCCCCATGGCGGAGCCGAATTCGGCTCGCCGGCGGGGCAGGGGCCCCCGCCGGCACGCCACGGGCGCGGTGCGAAGCACCCGGGTGCCCGTCGCGAGATGGCAGTCACTGGCGGCCTGCGGCGATCTCCAGGCTCCACTCCTGGGGGGCGCTCTGGCGGAAGAACCGGCGGGCCAGGGCGTCGCCGGCCGCCGAACAGCACTCCTGCAGCGACACCAGGTGGGACGGAAGGTCGGCCACCAGCTCGTGGACGCGGCGGAACTCCAGGTCGGTACGGGCCCGGCCCAGGATGCGCCGGGCCTCGTCGTCGAGGCCGGCCCGGCCCGCTCCCGGCTGCAGGTGGGCCAGGCACTCTTCGGCCCGGCCGAGGGCATGGAACGCCGAGCGGGGGAAGAGACGGTCGAGCAGGAGGAACTCGGCGACGAGGTCCGGCTCCACCCGCCGCCGGTAGGTCCGCAGGAAGGCCTCGTGGGCCGAGCAGCATCGCAGCGTGGTGACCAGTTCGGCGGCACCGGAGCCGTCGCCGAAGCTGGCCGACAACAGGCGGGCGGTCATGTCCACCCGCTCCAGGCTCCGGCCGAGCACGAGGAACAGCCAGCCGTCGTCGCGGCTCATCGTGGAGTCGGCGAGCCCGGCGAGGATGGCGGCCCGTTCCTTCACGTAGGAGAAGAAGCCGTGCGGGGAGCCTCCCGACACCCGGGCGACGACCGCGGGCAGGGCGTTGTACGTGGCGTTGAGGCACTCCCACATCTCCGAGGAGATGGAGTCCCGCGCGCTGCGGGCGTTCTCGCGGGCGGCCACCATGCTGCCGGCGATCGACGTGGTGCTCCCACTGTCGAAGGCGAGGATGTCCAGGAGGTCGGCGCTGTCGAGCGGCTCCTCCGGCGCCGCCACCCCCATGACGGCCAGCAGGCCGCGGCAGGCCGCGTCCTCCTCGACGGAGGGGTCCTCGAGGGTGCGGTGGACGTGGACGTCGAGGATGCGAGCGGTGTCCTCGGCCCGCTCGACGTAGCGGCCCACCCAGTACAGCGACTCGGCGATCCGGCTCAGCACGTCGGTTCCCCGCTCAGAGGGCCGCTCGGGCCTTCCCCCTGTTGCTGCTGCTGGGCGGCCTGGGCCACCGCGGGCCCGGGGTCGAGGGGAGAGCTGGCCGCGGCCGGGGCCAGTACCCGCGGCGCCGCCGGCCGGGGCTGGTAGAGCGCTCGGGCCGCGCCGGGGTCGGCCAGCACCCAGGTGTCCTTCGACCCGCCGCCCTGGCTCGAGTTGACCACCAGGCTCCCTTCGGGAAGCGCGACCCGGGTCAGGCCGCCGGGCACGACCCACACCCGCTCGCCGTCGTTGACCGCGAACGGCCGAAGGTCGACGTGGCGGGGAAGCAGGCGGTCGCCGATCTGGGTAGGCGAGGTCGACAGCTGGACGACCTCCTGGGCGATCCAGCCGCGGGGGTCCGCCATCAGGACGTGGCGCATGCGCTCGAGCTCCTCGGGCGCGGCGGCAGGGCCGATGACCAGGCCGTAGCCCCCGGAGCCCGCCACCGGCTTGAGCACCAGCTCGTGCAGCCGGCCGAGCGCGGCGTCGAGCTGGTCGGGCTCCTCCAGCCGGTAGGTGTCGACGTTGGCAAGGATGGGCTCCTCGTCGAGGTAGTAGCGGATGATGTCGGGCACGTAGGTGTAGAGCAGCTTGTCGTCGGCCACGCCGTTGCCCACTGCGTTGGCGATGGTGACGTTGCCGGCCCGGGCCGCGTTGACGATGCCGGGGCAGCCGACCACGGAGCCCGCACGGAACTGCAGCGGGTCGAGATAGTCGTCGTCGACGCGCCGGTACACCACGTCGACCCGTTGCTCGCCTTCGGTGCTGCGCATGTAGACGAAGTTGCGCCGGCACACCAGGTCGCGCCCCTCGACCAGCTCCACGCCCATCTGGCGGGCCAGGAACGCGTGCTCGAAGTAGGCCGAGTTGTAGATGCCGGGAGTCAGCACCACCACGTTCGGATCGGGCACGCCCGCAGGTGTCGCGGCCCGCAGCGCCTCGAGCAGACGGGCGGGGTAGCTGTCGACCGGCCGGACCCGGTGGCTGGCGAACAGCTCGGGAAAGACCCGAGCCATCGTGCGCCGGTTCTCGATGACGTACGAGATGCCGGACGGGGTACGCAGGTTGTCCTCCAGAACCCGAAACTCCCCGTCGGCCCCCCGCACCAGGTCGATGCCGGCCACCAGCACCCGCACGCCGTTCGGGGGCTCGATCCCCACCGCCTCCCGATGGAAGTGGTCGCAACTGGTGACCAGGCGACGTGGCACGACCCCGTCGTCGAGGATTCGGCCCCTGCCGTAGACGTCGGCGAGAAAGGCCTCCAGAGCGCGCACGCGCTGGCCGACACCCGCCTCGATCGTCGGCCAGATGTTGGCGGAGAGGATGCGGGGCACCAGATCGAGCGGGAATGGTCGCTCCTCACCGGAATGGGAGAAGGTGATGCCCTGGTCGCGGAATGCGTGGTCCCGGGCCGAGCACCGGGAGACGAAGTCGTCCGCCGACAATGACTGGAGGACCTCGTACAGGGCCTTGTACGGCGCCCGGGGCCGGCCGGACAGGTCGAACATCTCGTCCCACCCGGTGCCGACCGGGTAGTCGTCCATGAAGTCGCCCACCCCATCATGGTGCCAAGGCCGCGTTTCCAGTGCATTTCCGGAGTCCATCGGCTGGGTCAACTTCCAGGCCCCCGAGCCATGCGCCGGCGATGATGGCGAAGGCGGCGCAAGCGTCCGGATCGTATCGCCGGGACGTCGGGTGTCAGAGGAAGGGCCAGGGTTGGCCGTCATCGGGCTCGGTACCCGGCTCGGACACCTTGGTCGGATACGGCCGGCCGAGAAGCACCTTGGCCGCCAGCACCAGGCCCACGGCCGCCAGCGGCCGGAGGGGCAGGCGGTGACCGCCTGGCGCCGGTTGCAGCCACCACTGGTCGTCGACCCAGCCCTCGAGCTCCACGTCGGTGGTCCCGAGACCGGCCAGCACGCCGCCGCCCGTCTCCACCAGCTCGTAGTCGCCTCGACGCCTGACGAGCCGGGCGACCGGCGCGCTGGTCTCGTCCCGGACGTCGATGACCGTTCCGGTGCGCAGGTAGGTGGCCAGCGCGGCGCCGTCCGCGGCGACGGCGACGAGGGCCCGCTCCGCCGCCTCGTAGGCGAGCATGCGGAACAGGACCGATCCGTCGTGGTCGGAGCACGTCAGGGGCGGGGTCGCGTGGCCGCCCTGACCGGTCACCGACGCCTCGACCAACCCGTCCTCGCCGAGGAAGGCCAGCGAGCCGCGGCCCGAGAGTCGGAGCAACGTGCACGCGGGGCCACCGGCGAAGGGAGCCACGCCTTCCGGCCGGTAGAGGTGCCCCCCGAGTTCCAGGATGCGACTGAGCGCGTCGACCACGGCGGCCGGATCCGGCCGGAGCTCGGCCAGGCACACCGGGCAGGACTGCATGGTGGCCGGCCAGTCCCTGTCGCAGTGGCGGCAGCGCACCGTGGCCGAGGCGTCGGCGACGAGGTCGACCAGGCAGTCAGGGCACAAGACCCGATCCGCCGGCCATGCCTTGCGGCACGAGGGGCACCAGAGGTTCAACTGCGGACCACAAAAAGGCAAGACTGCTGCACATGACCATCGTGCACCGCGTCCTGTACCCGCACCCCATCGCCGACCTCGACGAGTACCTGGAGCGTGGAGGCGGAAAGGGACTCGACGCGGCCCGGAAGGTCGAGGCCATCGCCCTCATCGAGGAGCTGGAGGCCTCGGGCCTCCGGGGTCGGGGCGGCGCCGGCTTCCCCACCGGCACCAAGTGGCGCACGGTGGCAGGCAACGCCTCGCCGACCCTGCCGACCACCGTGGTCGTCAACGGCGCCGAAGGCGAGCCGGGGACGTTCAAGGACCGCACCATCCTGCGCAACGACCCGTACCAGGTGGTCGAGGGAGCTCTCATTGCCGCGCTGGCGGTCGGCGCCACCACCGTCATCTTCGGCCTCAAGGAGTCCTTCGGCGAGGAGGTCGCCCGCCTGCAGGGCGCGATCGACGAGATGACCGCGGCCGGGTTGGTGGAGGGGGTCGAGATCGAGGTGTTCGAGGGTCCCAACGAGTACCTCTACGGCGAGGAGACCGCCCTCCTGGAGACCATCGACGGCCGCTACCCCTTCCCCCGCATCGCCCCTCCGTTCCGGCGGGGGGTCACCGAGGTGGTGGACACGGTGGCCGACACCGTCTCGGGAAGTGGCCTGTCGGCTCCGGTCGAGATGGCCGGCGAGGGTGGCGACCAGGTGGCCCCGCCGACACTCGTCGACAACGTGGAGACCCTCGCCAACGTCCCCGCCATCATCGCCCGGGGCGCGGCCTGGTTCCGCACTGCGGGCACCGAGGAGTCGCCCGGCACCATCGTCTGCACCGTCACCGGCAGCACCCGCCGCCACGGCGTCGGAGAGGTGCTGATGGGCACGCCGCTCCGCGAGGTGATCGAGACCATCGGGGGTGGGGTCGAGCAGGGCCGTCGGGTGAAGGCGGTGCTGCCCGGGACGGCCCAGGGGTTCATCCCCGAGTCGCTGCTCGACACGCCGGTGAGCTACGAGGGCCTGGCCGCCATCGGCAGCGGCCTCGGATCGGCCGGGTTCATCGTGTTCGACGACTCGGTGGACCTGACCGCAGTCGCCGCCGGTGTCTCCCGATTCTTGGCCGTCGAGTCCTGCGGCCAGTGCACGCCGTGCAAACAGGACGGGCTCCAGCTGGCCGAGCTGATGGACGAGGTATGCCGGTCCGAGGCCGCCGACCACGACCTCGACACCATCAAGAAGCGGGTGGCCACCGTCGCTGACGGGGCCCGCTGTTACCTGGCCACCCAGCACCAGAACGTGCTGTCCAGCTTCCTCGAGCTCTTCCCCGACGAGCTGACCGCCCATCTCACAGGTGAGGCGCCTGCCGTGGAACGCGAGCTGATCGCGGAGCTGGTGGACATCGAGGGCGATCGGGCCACCTGGGACGAGCGCCACCGGGAGAAGCAGCCGGACTGGAGCTACGACGAGGAGTACTCCGGCAAGGTCCCGGCCGAGCGCTACGGGGAGCACCGTGCGCCGGAGACGCTCGAGGAGTGATCAGGCGGGCGACGTTCAGGTGGACGCTGCGAAGCGCCCGGTCACGAAGTCCCAGACGACCTTGGTGGTGTCGAGCCCGGGCGGCCGGAACCACTCGTGCCCTCCCCCGTTCACCCGGTACCTGACGACTGCGGCCCCGGCGCGGCAGTCCGCGCCCCGGGCTGCGCTGACCTGCGGCAGGGCGGGAAGCGGCTGGATGGAGGAACAGCCGGCCTGAGCTCCCCAGAAGGCGAAGAAGTCGTCGACCGGCGCCACGAACCCGCGCCTTCTCGTGCCCCAGTCAGCCACCCGGCCACCCGCATAGGGCACGGTGCGGTCGTTGGAACCGGCGACGACCATGACCGCCACCGGGCGGGCCGGCCGGCACGACTGTTCGAACCCCTGACCGGCAGTCCCTCCGATGACGGCGACTGCTGTCACCCGGTCGGCGAGCTCGCAGGCCACCTTGCCCGCCATCACCGCGCCGTTCGAGAAGCCGGCGACGGCCACCCGCCGGACGTCCGCGCCCGTACGGGCTGAGGTCTCCTCGATCAGGAGGCGGAGGAAGCGGATGTCGTCGTCCACGGCCACGCCGGGGACCACCGGATCGGCGCCTGGCCGTCCGTCGTTCCAGGCCCCGCCTACCGCGTCCGGGTAGGCGACGACGGCGCCGTGCGCTCCGGCGAGCGGCTCGAATCCCGACGACCGCATGTCGGCGCCCCGGCCACCCACGCCGTGAAGGACGACGAGCAGGCCGGTCGGGAGCGCCCCGTCGGGGCGCGGCGGCACCACGGTGCTCCAGCGTCGGGTGTGACCGTCGACCTGCACCTGATGCTCGTGCACGCCTGCCGCCAGGCGCTCCCGCGGGGGCGGGCTCAGCTGCGGAGCGACGGTGGTGGCCACGGCGTCGGGCGTGGGGTGCGACAAAGCTCGGGCGACGGCGGCCTCGGGCCGGTGGCCCCCCTGCTCCGCCCCCTTCGACCCCTCGCCCCCCGACGAGCCACAGGCCACCAGGCAGACGGCAGCCATGAGGCTGGCTGCGAACCTCATGGGTCTCCCCTGCCCACCGAGCAGGGAAAGCACACCTTGCTCCACTCGCCTTGTCGCGTTCGGAGGAGGTCGACTCATCGGGACACAACCGTGGGTACGATGTGGTCCTCACCCTCATCGAGACGCCGGAGACACTGGCTGGCTCGTCCTGACCTCGGCCGTAGCCCCCCGAACCATCCGGAAAGTGTCCGGTCTCGCCCTTCACGCAGAGCGAAACAAGCGTCACTCTTGGGGTAAAATTTGACTGAATCCGGACCTGGCCTCGCTCTGTGGTCGCCTCGTCCAGAATCGGCTGGGGCCCGTCTGGGCGTTCCCAGTCAACTTGGCTGATGGAATGGAGGCAGCACGTGCGAAGGATCGGGCATAGCACCCGAGTTGGCATCGCGGCGGTTTGTCTGGCGCTTGTAGCGGCAGCATGCGGCGGATCGGACGACCCGGACACTGCCGGGTCGGGCCAGACGGGCGGCCAGACCGCCGAGGGCAGGCCCGGTGGGGTCTTCCGGGTGCCGATCGGCGAACCGGCGTCGATCGACCCCTACCAGGCCCGTGAGTCCGAGGGCAGCAACGTCACGGTCCGGCTGTTCACCGGCCTGGTCACCTACGACGGCAACCCCGAGCTGAAGATGCGGCCGGGAGTCGCCGAGCGGTGGGCGCCGAACGGGGACTGCACCGAGTGGACCTTCAACCTCCGCCGGGGTGCGACGTTCCACAACGGTGAGCCCGTCGACGCCGCCGCCTTCATCAGGGGATGGACCCGTGCCGCCATCGGCACCGCCGCCTCCCAGGTCGCCTACCACCTGCAGCAGATCCAGGGCTACGCCCCGCTGCACGCCACCCCGCCCACGGCGACCACCTTCTCCGGGGTCTCGTCGCCCGACCCGCAGACGCTGGTCGTGAAGCTCGACGCCGGAGACTGCGAGTTCGACAAGCAGCTCGTCCACCCGGTCGCCAGCCCGGTGCCCTCCAGCGCCGGCGCAGCCAACAACGCGACCTTCAACGACGCGCCCATCGGCAACGGCCCGTTCATGCTCAAGCCGGGCACGAAGTGGGAGCACAACCAGCGCATCTCGCTGGTCCGCAACGACAACTACTTCCTGAGCAAGCCCAAGCTCGACGGCATCGAGTTCATCATCTTCCCGGCCCAGGGCCGGCTCGAGGCCGAGTACCGGGCGTTCACGGCCGGGGAGGTGGACTTCGCCCGCATCCCGCCGACGCTGAACCAGCAGGCGGAGGCGACGTACAAGCCCCAGGGCAGCTTCATCAAGAGCGAGCAGAGCGGGATCAACTACATCCTCACCAACAACGCCAAGGCGCCGTTCAACAACCCCGACGCCCGCAAGGCCCTGTCCATGGCCATCGACCGTGAGGCCATCAACAGGGGCGTCTACCAGGGCTTCCTGACCCCGGCCACCTCGTTCATCTCCCCGCCGTTCGGCCAGTTCTTCCAGCCGGGCGTCTGTGGTGACTGGTGCAAGTTCGACCCGGCCAAGGCCAAGGACCTGGCGGGGCGCGCCGGCCTCACCCCGGGGACCCGGCTGAAGCTGGCCTACAACAACGACGGTGGCCACGAGCCGCTGGTGCAGGCCTGGAAGGACCAGCTCGAGCGCAACCTCGGCGTCGTGGTCGAGCTCGACGGGGTGCCCTTCGCCGAGCACCTGCAGAAGCGGGACCGGGGCGACTTCGACTTCGCCCGGGCCGCCTGGACCACCGACTACCCGTCGCCCGACGGCTTCGTGACCCCGCTGCTGAAGACCGGCAGCGAGGACAACGACGGCAAGTACTCCAACCCCGAGGTCGACACGCTCCTGTCACGGCAGAAGACCCTGCGCAGCGACGCCGAGCGGGAGAAGGTCATCGAGGACATCGAGAAGCTGGCCATCGGCCGTGACCTCGCCCTCGTCCCCACCTACTACCGGACCGCGTACCGGGTCTTCGACTCGAGCAAGTGGACGGGCCTCGGTCTCGACTTCTTCGAGCGGCCCACGCTGGAGACCGTGAGCCAGAAGTAACAACTGCAACATGGGCAAGTACGTCGTCCGGCGCCTCCTGCAGATGATGCTGGTCCTCTTCGGGGCCAGCATCATCCTGTTCATCTGCCTGTTCGTGGTGCCGGGCGACCCCATTGCCACTTCGCAGGGTGAGGGCCGGCAACTCGATCCGTCGACGAGGGCGGCTCTGGAGCGGCGGTACGACCTGGACAAGCCGTTGCCCCAGCAGTACGTCTCCTACCTCGGCCGGCTCTCCCAGGGCGACCTGGGCGAGTCCTACGTCTACCGACGATCGGTCAACACCATCCTCAAGGAGAAGTTGGGCAACACGGCAAAGCTGGCGGTGGCCGCCATCGGAGTGATGCTGGCTCTCGGCATCTCGGCCGGCATCCTCGCCGCCGTGTTCCGGTACTCCTTCTTCGACGTGCTGGTCACCCTCTCGACGACGTTCGCGGTCGGGGTGCCCGTCCTGATCATCGGCCTCGGGTTGCAGAACGTGTTCGCCATCAATTTGCGCTGGCTGCCGCTCCAGGGGCAGTCAGCCGGCAACCGGGCCCTCATCCTGCCGGCGATCACTCTGGCCTCGCTGGACACCGCGTTGGTGAGCCGGCTGATGCGGGGCACGATGTCCGAGGTGATGCGGGCCGACTACATCCGCACCGCGTACGCCAAGGGCTTGTCCAAGCGGGTCGTGATGCTCAAGCACGCCCTGCGCAACTCCATCATCCCGGTGCTCACCTACGTGGGCATCGCGTTCGGAGGACTTCTGGGCGGGGCCATCATCACCGAGACCGTGTTCAACTGGAACGGCATCGGATTGGCGCTCGTCGGGGCCATCCAGTCCCAGGACAACCCCATCGTGTTGGGCGCGGTCACCTACGGCGTCCTCGTGTTCGTGCTCGTCAACCTGGTCGTCGACGTCGCGTACGCCTTCCTCGACCCTCGGATACGGCTGGAGTGACCGCATGACAGATCAGGCCGTTCCGGCCGCCCCGCCCGTCGGGGAGGTCACGCTCGAAGCGGGGGCCAGCGGGTTCGGCGGGGCGGAGACCCAGGCCGCCGCCGTCGGTGGCATCACCCGCCAGACCCAGTTCGGCAACGTCCGCCGGCGGTTCCTTCGCAACAAGCTGGCCGTGGTCGGTCTCGTCATGCTGACGATCGTGTTCGTGACCGCTGTGTTCGCGCCCATCATCGCCACCCACCCGCCGAGGGCGCAGGATCTGAACATCACCCTCCAAGGCCCGTCGGCCCAGCACTGGTTCGGCACCGATGAGCTCGGCCGCGACGTGTTCAGCAGGGTCGTCCACGGCACCCGCATCGCCGTCACCGTCGGGCTGGCGTCGATCTTCCTGGCGCTGGTCATCGGCGTGGTGCTCGGGTCTGTCTCGGGCTACCTGGGCCGGGCGTGGGACGCCCTCATCATGCGGATCGCCGACGTCTTCTTCGCCTTCCCCCTGATCATCGGCGCCATCATGATCATCCTCGTGGTCGGACGCGGAGTCGCTCCGGTGATCATCGCTCTCGGACTGTTCAGCTGGGCCACCATCGCCCGCCTTCTGCGCAGCTCGATCCTGTCGATCAGGGAGAGCGAGTATGTCGAGGCGGCCCGGTCCCTGGGGGCGAGCAAGTGGCGGATCGTGACCCGCCACGTCCTTCCCAACAGCATGGCCCCGGTGCTCGTGTACGCCATGGTCAGCGTGGCTGCCGCCATCGTGGCCCAGGCGTCGCTGAGCTACCTCGGTGTCGGCGTCCCGCCCGACGTGCCCGACTGGGGGAACATGATCTCCTCAGGCCAGAAGTTCTTCGGGTTCAAGGACTACCTGTGGTTCTTCCCGAGCATGGCGGTCGTGTTCACGGTGTTGGGCTTCGTCTTCGTGGGCGACGGGCTGCGCGACGCGTTGGACCCGCGGCTCCGGTGACTGTGCCGTTGCGCAGCGACCAGGAGACACCGTGACCGAGCCTCTTCTCTCCATAGAGGACCTGCGGGTCCACTTCCACACCGATGCCGGGGTGGTGAAGGCGGTCGACGGCGTGTCCTGGTCGATCGGCCCCGGCGAGACGCTGGGCATCGTCGGCGAGTCGGGATCCGGCAAGTCGGTCTCTGCCCTGGCCGTCATGGGGCTGGTCGAGGTCCCGCCCGCCCGCTACGAGTCCGGCCGCATCCTGTTCAAGGGCAGGGACCTGCTGACCGCCGACGACAAGGAACGGCGGGCCATCCGGGGCAAGGAGATCTCCATGATCTTCCAGGATCCCCTGACCGCGCTGAACCCGGTGTTCCGGGTCGGCCACCAGATCGCCGAGGTCATCCAGGCCCACGAGAAGATGGGCCGGATCGCGGCCCGGGCCAAGGCGGTCGACCTGCTGGGCGAGGTCGGCATCCCCAACCCCCGCCAGCGGGCCCGGGAGTACCCCCACCAGTTCTCCGGGGGCATGCGCCAGCGGGCGATGATCGCCATGGCCCTCGCCCTCGACCCCCTCGTCCTGCTGGCCGACGAGCCCACCACTGCGCTCGACGTCACCGTCCAGGCCCAGATCATGGACCTGCTCATCCGGCTCCAGGCCGACCGGGGCACGGCCATCGTCCTCATCACCCACGACCTCGGGCTCGTCGCCGGCCACGCCGACCGGGTGCTGGTGATGTACGCCGGCAAGGTCGCCGAGCTGGGGACTATCGACGACGTCTACTACCGCCCCCGCCATCCGTACACCCTGGGCCTGTTGAAGAGCCTGGCCCGCATGGACCAGCGCCGCAGCGACCGCCTGCAACCCATCGTGGGCCAGCCGCCGAGCCTCATCCGCGTCCCGCCCGGCTGCCCGTTCAACCCCCGCTGCCCGTTCGCCACCGACATCTGCCGGCAGGAGATGCCGCCGCTCGAGCCCAAGGACGGCCCGGACCACCTGGCCGCCTGCCACCACAGCGACCAGCTCGCCCTCCAGCAATCACCCGCTGCCTCATGACCGCGCTGGTCGAGGTCGAGAACCTGGTCAAGCACTATCCGATCCGGTCGGGCATCGTCTTCCGCCACGACGTGGGTGCGGTCAGGGCGGTCGACGGCATCTCCTTCGACCTGGAGCAGGGGGAGACGTTCGCGCTCGTCGGCGAGTCGGGCTGCGGGAAGTCGACGACGGCGCGGGCCGTGCTCCGGCTGATCGAGCCGACGTCGGGCAGCATCCGGTTCGAGGGCGAGGACATCACCACCGCGGGTGCCAGCCGGCTGCGAGCCCTCCGGCGGGAGATGCAGATGATCTTCCAGGATCCGTTCGCCAGCCTGAACCCGCGGATGACCGTCCGCGGGATCCTTCGCGAGCCGTTCACCATCCACGGCCTCGACGCGGACGGAAAGGTCGAGGCGCTGCTGAACATGGTCGGCCTCCTCCCGGAGCACGCCGGCCGGTATCCGCACGAGTTCTCGGGCGGTCAGCGCCAGCGCGTCGGCATCGCCCGGGCCCTGGCCCTCAACCCCAAGCTGATCGTGTGCGACGAGCCGGTCTCCGCCCTCGACGTGTCGATCCGCGCCCAGGTGATCAACCTGCTGGAGGATCTGCAGGCCCAGCTCAAGCTCACCTACCTCTTCATCGCCCACGACCTCAGCGTCGTCCGCCACATCGCCGACCGGGTGGCGGTCATGTACCTCGGGACCATCGTGGAGACGGCCCCCACCGACGACCTGTTCGAGCGGCCGTCGCATCCCTACACCCAGGCCCTGATCTCCGCCGTGCCGGTCCCCGACCCGAACCGGGAGCGGGCTCGCCGTCGCATCCTCGTCTCGGGCGACGTGCCGAGCCCGGTCAACCCCCCCAGCGGCTGCCGCTTCCGCACCCGCTGCCCCAAGTTCGCCAACGAGCTGACCGAGGCCCAGCAGCAGCGCTGCATCGACGAGCCGCCCGCCCTGGTGGACCGGGGCGAGGGCCACCCGTCGGCCTGTCACTACGCCGAGGCCCGGGAGCTCGTCTAGCCGGCACTGCGCCGGGCGGTCGCACCTCACTGTTGCAATAGGCAACCGGTCGGGTACATGCAGGACACACATGTCTGTCTCCCTTCGTCCCCAACACGCCGGGCGGTACCGCGACATCGCCCGGCTCCTCATGAAGTACGGCCGGTCCGACCTGGTGAAGGAAGCCGGCCTCGACGACGTCGCCGACTTCAGCGACGGAGGCGATGTCCCGGCCAAGGCCGAGGAGCTCACCGACGACCTGGAGCGAATGGGCCCCACCTACATCAAGCTGGCCCAGCTGATGTCGACCCGCGCCGACCTCATTCCACCCCCCTACGCGCGTGCATTGAGCCGGCTTCAGGACTCCGTCGAGCCCTTCGGGTTCGAGGAGGTCGAACGCATCGTGACCGAAGAGCTCGGCGTGCGCCTGTCGAGGGCGTTCTCGTCGTTCGACGCCAAGCCCCTCGCCTCCGCCTCGCTCGGCCAGGTCCACCGGGCGGTGATGCGCGACGGTCGCCAGGTCGTGGTCAAGGTGCAGCGCCCGGGGATCAAGGAGCGCATCGCCGAGGACATGGAGGCGCTGGCCGAGCTCGCCGAGTTCGCCGACAGGCACTCCGAGGTGGGCCGCCGGTACGGGTTCGGCGAGCTGCTCGAGCAGTTCCGCCGGTCGCTCAACGGCGAGCTGGACTACCGCCGCGAGGCGGCCAACCTCACCGCGCTGGCCCGGATCGTGTCCAAGTACGACGCGGTGGTGATCCCGGAGCCGATCGAGGACTACACCACCGGCAAGGTCCTCACCATGGACTTCATACCCGGCCGCAAGATCACCGAGATGGGCCCGCTGGCCAAGATGGAGTTCGACGGATGCCGGCTGGCCGAGCAGCTCTTCGAGGCCTACCTCGACCAGATCCTGGTGGAGGGGTTCTTCCACGCCGATCCGCACCCTGGCAACGTCCTCCTCACCGACGACAACCGGGTGGCGCTAGTCGACCTCGGCATGGTCGCCCGGGTGCCGGCCGGCATGCGCAAGCTCCTGGTCAAGCTCCTACTCGCGATGAGTGACGGGGACGGCAAGGCGGTGGCCGACGCCGCCATCGCCATGGGCCGTCCGCTGGAGAACTTCGACGGTGTCGCGTTCTCCACCAAGGCGGCGGAGCTGGTGGAGCGCAGCCAGGGCATGAGCATCCAGGAGCTCGACGCCGGCTCGATGGTCATGGAGCTGATGCGCATCTCCGGCGACCACGACCTGCGCCTGCCTCCCGAGCTCTCCATGCTGGGAAAGGCCCTCCTCAACCTCGACCAGGTGGCCCAGGAGCTCGACCCGAACTTCAATCCGAGCGAGGCCATCAAGCGCCACACGGACAACATCCTCGAGAGCCAGATGACCCCGTCCTCGGGCAGCGCCTTCTCGGCGCTCCTCGAGGCCCGTGACTTCGTCGAGCAGCTCCCGGGCCGGGTCAACAAGGTCATGGACGCCATGGCCGAGGGGACGTTCCACCTCGACGTCCATGCGTTCGACCAGGCCGAGCTCATGCGCGGTTTCCAGAAGCTGGCCAATCGCCTGACCATGGGGCTGGTGCTCGCCGCCCTGATCATCGGTGCGGCGATGCTCGTCCAGGTCGAGACGTCGTCGAAGCTCTTCGGCTACCCGACCCTGGCCATCCTGTGCTTCCTGGGGGCGGGGGCCTGCGCGTGCGCCCTGCTGTGGTCGATCGTGCGCTCCGACCGCAAGGTCAACGCCCAGACCCGCAACAAGAGCGCCTGACCGGCTAGGGCCGGCGGCCGATGAACGCGATCAGCTTGGTCTGCTCGTCGGCATCGTCGGGCACCTGCACCCGTGGCCCGTAGTGGCCGCTCTGGCGCAGGAGCTCGTCCATCGGCTCCATGCTTTCGAACATCCGGTGGACCTCTTCGGGATCGAGGGTCTCGTCGAGGCCGGTGGCCCGGGCCAGGTCCCAGGTGTGCAGCAGCACGTCGCTCGTGACGATCATGTCGATCGCCTGTTCCACCGACTTGCGCCCCATTGGCGCGTCGAACTCTCGGGCCGAGACCACCGGGTCGTCCAGCAGGGCCTCGATGGCGTCGCTGAACGTCGCCCACGCTCCGGCAGGGTCGGTGTCGACCGTGGTCGGCTTCGGCAGGCTGATGCCGACGTACGACTCGAAGAACCCGGGCACCCACTCGACCAGGTGGCGGACGACGTCGCGTGCCACCCACCCCTCGCACGGCGCCGGGTTGTCCCAGGCGTCTTCGGGCACAGCCGTGACCCGGTCGGTGAACTGCCCGGCGATCCTGCGGTAGCGCTCTGCGAACTCGCTCATGTCGGTTGGACGCCGGGGCGGGCGGAAACTCATCGGATGAGGAGCCGGATGGCCACCGCGACGCCGACCAGCACGATCACGGCCCGCAGCCATCCCGGTGAGATGCGCCGGCCCAGCGTGGCGCCGACCTGCCCACCCACGATGGCGCCTCCCGCCAGCAGCCCCGCCACTGCCCAGTCCACGTCGGCGAACAGCATGAACAGCACGGCGGCTATGCCGTTGACCAGGGCGGCCAGCACGTTCTTGGCCGCGTTGAGCCGCTGCAGGGTGTCGTCGAGGAAGATGCCCAGGAGGGCGATCAGCATGACCCCCTGGGCCGCGCCGAAGTAGCCGCCGTACACGCCGGTCAGGAAGACGGCAAGGAACAGGAGCGGGCCGCCGTGGGCCCGGACCGGCCGCTCACCCGCCGCGATCCGGCGGGCCAGCCGGGGCTGGATCGCCACCAGCACGCAAGCGACGAGGATGAGCACCGGCACGACGTCGCGGAACACCGACGCGGGCAGGGCGAGCAGCAGGAGGCCCCCGGTCAGGCCCCCGGCCAGCGACGCCGTCCCCAGGACCCGCAGGCGGGGACGTTGCCCCTCCAGCTCCCGCCGGTAGCCGACCGCACCGCTGATAGAGCCGGTCACCAGGCCCACGGTGTTGGAGACGTTGGCCACCACCGGCGGATAGCCCAGGGCCAGGAGGGTGGGGAACGTGATGAGGGACCCCGAGCCCACGATCGTGTTCAGGGTGCCGGCCGCCAGCCCGACGCCGAGGATGGCGAGGGCGGCCAGGTAGGACATCGTCCGCACAGTCTGCTCACCGGCCGGGGAGATTTATTCCCGAGTTCGGAATAAACACAGTTACGGCTTGGTCTAACCGGACATGCCGACCGCCATCATCACCGGAGCGTCCCGGGGCCTCGGCCTCGCCCTCGCTCGTGCTCTCGCCGATCGAGGTTGGAACCTGGTGCTCGACGCCCGGGGCGGTGACGCCCTCCAGGCGGCCGCCGAGGAGCTCTCGCCGAAGACGCAGGTGGTCGCCGTCACCGGCGACGTCACAGACCACGGCCACCGCGCCGAGTTGGTCGAGGCGGCCAGGGCCCTCGGCGGCCCCGACCTCCTGGTCAACAACGCCAGCCTGCTCGGACCGAGCCCCCAGCCGAAGCTGGCCGACTACCCCCTCGACGACTTCCGGGCGGTGTACGAGGTCAACGTCACCGCGCCGCTGGCCCTGATCCAGCTGGCCATGCCCCTGCTGGCCCAGTCACCGCAGGGCCGGATCCTCAACGTGACGTCGGACGCGGGGGTCGAGGGCTACGAGGGCTGGGGTGGGTACGGCTCGTCGAAGGCCGCCCTGGAGCAGCTGTCCAAGGTGCTGGCAGCCGAGCACCCCGGGCTGCGGGTGTGGTGGGTCGATCCCGGCGACATGAACACCAAGATGCACGAGGAGGCCTATCCGGGAGAGGACATCTCCGACCGGCCTCCGCCCGAGGACAGCGTGCCGGGGATCCTGAAGTTGATCGACGAGGACGCCCCCAGCGGCCGCTACCAGGCCCGGACCCCGGAGGCGGTCGGGTGACCGCCACCCTCACCGACCGGCCGCCGATCGTCTTCGACCTCCCCCGGGAGCTGGAGGCCCACGAGCCGCCCGAGGCTCGAGGCCTGGCCCGTGACGACGTCCGCCTGCTGGTGTCCAGGCCGGATGTGGCGCCGGTCCACGCCGGCTTCCGCGAGCTGCCGGACATCCTGGAGCCCGGCGACCTGCTCGTCATCAACACCTCGGCCACCCTCCCTGCCTCCCTCGACGCGATCCGCCCCGATGGGAGCGTGGTCGAGCTGCACCTCAGCACCCCCCTCCCAGCCGGGCTGTGGGTGGTGGAGCTCCGCCGGCCCGCCGAGCCGGGCACCCTGCCGTTCCGGAACGACGTCGGTGGGGAGACGCTGACCCTTCCCGGCGGCGCCCGGGTCGAGCTCCTGGCCCGCTACCCGCGCTCCATGCGGCTCTGGGTCGCGGTGCTGCATCTTCCGGACGAGCTCGAGGCGTACCTGGCCGTTCACGGCCGGCCGATCCGCTACGGGCACGTCGACCGTGACTGGCCTCTCTCCGCCTACCAGACCGTCTACGCCAACGAGCCCGGCAGCGCGGAGATGCCCAGCGCAGGGCGGGCCTTCACCCCCGAGCTGATCACCGCCCTGGTGGCCCGCGGCGTCGGTGTCAGCCCCATCGTGCTCCACGCCGGCGTGGGATCGCTCGAGACGGGCGAGCTGCCGGCCCCCGAGCCGTTCCGGGTCCCGGCCACCACCGCCCAGCGGGTGAACGCCACCCGGGCCGACGGAGGGCGGGTCATCGCGGTGGGCACGACCGTCGTACGGGCCTTGGAGACCGTGGCCGACGCCGGCGGCGTGGCCCACCCGGGTGAGGGCTGGACCGAAGTGATCATCACTGCCGAGCGGGGCATTCGCGTGGTCGACGGCCTCCTCACCGGCTGGCACGAGCCGGCCGCGTCGCACCTGCTCATGCTCGAGGCGGTGGCCGGCCGGCAGATGCTCGACGACGCCTACCAGGCCGCCCTCGCCGGCGGGTACCTCTGGCACGAGTTCGGCGACCTTCACCTGTTGCTGCCATGAGCGGCGTGAAGGTGTCCGCCCGGGGCAACGAGCTGGTCACCGCGCTGAAGCACGCCGGCGAGGCCACGGCCGACGAGCTGGCTGCCCAGCTGGGCGTCACCGTCAGCGCGGTGCGACAGCAGCTCGAAGGCCTGGCCGCCGACGGTCTGGTGGCGTGGCGGCCGCAGGCCCGCGGGCGGGGCCGGCCCACCCACCTCTACCGCCTGACCCGGGCGGCCGAGCCCCTGTTCCCCAAGGCCTACGGCGGGCTGACGACCGAGCTCCTCGGCTATGTGGCCGACGCCGACCCCAACCTGGTCGACGACATCTTCGACCGCCGCCGCCAGCGTCGCTACCAGGACGCCCGAGCCCGGCTGGCCAAGGTGGGCCCGGAGTTCGACTCCCGGGTGGCCGAGCTGGCTCGCATCCTCGACGAGGACGGCTACCTGGCCTCGTGGGAGGCGCTGCCCGACGGCTCCTTCCGCATCGTCGAGCACAACTGCGCGGTGCTCGACGTGGCCGAGCGCTACGGCCAGGCCTGCTCGAGCGAGATCGCCTTCCTGCGGGAGGCCCTCCCCGACGCCCGCATCGAGCGGGTCAGCCACATGATCGCCGGCGCCCACTCCTGCGCCTACCGGGTGACCCCCCTCCCCGAGGCTTCTCTGCACTGAAACGGTACGTTCCCGGCGCTTTTCAGTGTCCAGAACGGCTCAGAGGCGGAAGGGCGGGCGGAGGACGCCGTCCTCGGTGATGATGGCGGTGATCAGGGCCGCGGGCGTCACGTCGAAGGCGCGGTTCTCGGCTGCGAAGCCGGCGGGGGCGATGAGGTGGCCGTCCATGGAGGTGACCTCGTCGCCCGAGCGGCGCTCGATGGGAATGTCGGCGCCGGTCGGGCAGGTGGAGTCGATGGTGGACATGGGCGCGGCGACGTAGAACGGGATCCGGTGGTGGTGGGCGAGCACGGCGAGGCCGTAGGTGCCCACCTTGTTGGCGACGTCGCCGTTGGCGGCGATGCGGTCCGCCCCGACGACGACGCAGTCCACTTCTCCGCCGCCCATCAGCGACCCGGCCATCACGTCGGCGACGAGGGTGGCGGGAATGCCCAGGCGGTCGAGCTCCCACGCCGTGAGCCGGGAGCCCTGGAGCACGGGGCGGGTCTCGTCGACCCAGACGGAAGGCCGCCGGCCCGCCTCCGCCGCGGCCCGGATCACGCCCAGGGCGGTTCCGTATCCCGCGCAGGCCAGGGCGCCGGCGTTGCAGTGGGTCAGCACCCGTCCGCCGTCGGGGACGAGGGACGCGCCGTGGGCGCCGAGCCGCCGGTTCCGGTCGACGTCGTCGGCGGCCAGACGGATGGCCTCGGCCACCGGGTCGGCCGCCTGCAGGCCGCGGGCCACTCCCCATGCCAGGTTCACCGCCGTCGGCCGGGTGGCGACGATGCGGCCCGCGGCATCGTCGGGCGCCTCGCCGGTGACGGCGGCGAGGGCCATCCCCATGGCCCCGGCCACGCCCAAGGCCGGTGCGCCTCTGACGGCCAGCGTGCGGATGGCATGGCACAGCTCGTCGACGGTGCGGGCCTCGACGAAGACCAGCTCACCGGGAAGCAGGCGCTGGTCGATCATCCGCACTGCACCTTCCCGCCACTCGATCGTCGGCGGAATGGGATCGGCGGCCGTCATGGGAGCCCTGTGACCGCCCGGCGGACGGCGGCCTCCAGCCCGCCGGGGAAGGCATGGGCCCGCGAGCCGAGGAGGACGAGCAGGCCGCCACCACCTGCGCCGTCCACCTGGGCACCGACGTCGTCGGGCCCGAGCCCGCCGCCCATGGCGGCCACTGCCGGACGGGCTCGGCCACAGGGGTCGCGCACGGCAGCCAGATTGTCCCGGACCTCGCCGTCGGTCTCGAACAACGTGCCGCCGAACGCACCGACCACCACGTAGTCGGCCCCGCACAGGCGCAGCAGGCGGGCCAGCACCGAGCCGGTCGGCCCGAACGCCGGATTGCGGGCCCACGGACCGGAGCCGGCTCGATGGGCGAAGAGGGGAACACCCAGGTCGGCCTCCCGGAGGGCCACCAGCGCGCCGAGGCCCTGGGCGAAGGGGTTCACCAGGAGGCCGGTGGCTCCGAGCTCGACGGCGGTCCGGGCCCGCTCGACGAGGCCGGTCGGCGGTCCGGTGACGTTGGCGCAGTAGACGACTCCCGGTTCGAGCACCTTCGACACCGAACGCACCCGATCTGCGAGGGGGCACCACGGCGGATCACCGAGGGTCTCGTCGTCCTTCACGAACCGGGCGCCACCGGCCACCGCGGCCCGCGCCACCTCGGCCACCTCGGCCGGTCGCAGGCCCAGTGGCGGCTTCACGATCACGCCGACGGTGGCCCGCTCGGCGGCGGCGCCGAAGGCAGGTCCTGGCAACAACCCGTCGGGGAGCTCGAGGCCGACGAGCCGGCAGCGGGTCAGCGCCCGTGCTTCCATGA
This sequence comes from uncultured Acidimicrobiales bacterium, assembly GCA_902805665.1. Classification (GTDB taxonomy): domain Bacteria; phylum Actinomycetota; class Acidimicrobiia; order Acidimicrobiales; family AC-14; genus CADCTB01. The sequence goes on along the minus strand of CADCTB010000094.1, from coordinate 5,669 downwards.
CCTCGCCGGCCACGAGGGCGGCAACGATCAGGCTCACGTCGGCGCCCCAGTTGTCCTCAGGAAGATCGACGACGACGGTTGCCCCGTCGTCGGCGACCACATGGCCCCGAAGGGGGGCGAGCACCTCGGCCGAGCCGGGCGGGCTCAGCTGAAACGTGGCTCGCAGCACGGCCGCGAGCCTATGGGCCGAGGATCAGGCCGCGGCCTTCCGGGCGGCTTCCTGGCGGCGGCGGCGGACCCGACGGCGTTCGTTCTCGTCGAGGCCGCCCCAGACGCCGTCGTCCTGGCGGGTGATGAGGGCGAACTCCAGACATGCCTCCCGCACGGGGCAGGTGGCGCAGACGGCTTTGGCCGCCGCTACGGCCTCCTCCGTCTCGGGGAAGAAGATGGCGGTGTCGAGGTCACGACAGGCCGCGTCGAGGCGCCAGTCGTTGGGGTCGTATGTGGTCACGGTTTCAGGCATGGCGATCTTTCAACAACCCTGTCGGCTTTGGCATTCCAAACCTTGAACCGGGGTAGGGCCCCCGCCATGTCCGATCGCCAGAACCTCCCCCGTCCGGCCCCTGAAGTGACCGAGGACGGTATCCCGGCCATCGACGAGATCCCGGAGGACGTCCTTCTGACCGGTGACCCCCTGGAGGGGGAGCTTCCGCCCCTCGACCGGCCGCAGGCGGTCACCGACTGGGGCACCACCGCGTCCGAGCAGCTCGCGTCGGAGCCTCTGGAGGTCCGGTTGGCCCGTGAGGAGCCCGATGTGGAGATGGCCGAGGTGTACGCCGACCGCCAGTTCCTCGAGCCCGGTGCCGACGGCGGGCTGATGGACGACGAGGCCGATGCGCTCGGGGAGGCCGACGCCGGCCTGGAGGACACCCTCAGCGCCGAGGAGTCGGCCATGCGGATCGTCGACGAGCCGCCCGGCATGAACTACGACCCCGATCCGGGCTACATCGACCGCGACTAGCGCAGGAAGGACGCCTGATGACCGAGTTCGGCTACGCCCTCTCCTCCGAGGAGCACGCCCCCAACGACCTCGTGCGCCACGCCCAGCGGGCCGAGGCCACGGGTTTCACCTTCGCCGCCATCTCCGACCACTTCCACCCGTGGGTGGACCAGCAGGGCCAGGCCCCGTTCGTGTGGTCGGTGCTCGGCGCCATCTCCCACGCCACCAGCACGCTGCGCCTGGGCACCGGCGTGACCTGCCCGACCGTCCGCATCCATCCGGCGATCATCGCCCAGGCTGCGGCCACGGTGGCCGCCATGATGCCGGGCCGGTTCTTCTTAGGCGTGGGCAGCGGCGAGAACCTCAACGAGCACATCCTCGGCGACCACTGGCCGCCTGCGCCGGTGCGCCAGGACATGCTGGGCGAGGCCGTCGCGGTCATCCGCCAGCTGTGGGAGGGCGGCTACCAGAGCTTCGACGGTGCCTATTACACCGTCGAGAACGCCCGTATCTACACCCTGCCCGACGAGCCCCCGCCGATCATCCTGGCCGCGAGCGGTCCGGCGGCGGCCACCCTGGCCGGCGCGACGGCCGACGGCCTGTGGGCCGTGGCGCCCAAACCGGAGCTGATCGAGAAGTTCACCGAGGCAGGGGGCTCGGGCCCGCTGTACGGGCAGGTGGCCATGTGCTGGGCGGCCACCGAGGAGGAGGCCAAGAAGACCGCGTATGAGTGGTGGCCGAACGCCGGGATCGAAGGTGAGCTGTCCCAGGAGCTACCGCTGCCCCGCCACTTCGAGCAGGCCGCCCAGCTCGTGACCCCGGACGACCTGGCCGAGAAGCTGCCGCTCGGGCCGGATCCCGACCGTCACGTCGAGGCGATCAAGGCGTTCGTCGACGCCGGGTACGACCACGTCTACATCCACCAGATCGGTCCGGATCAGGAAGGGTTCTTCGACTACTTCGAGCGGGAGCTGGCCCCCCGCCTCTGATCAGTCGCTGCTCGGCGCGGTGGCCAACGGCCGGCGGCTCGACCGGGCACCGGCCGGCTGCGCCGTCTGGGCCGGCGCGCCCTCCGCGGTCCGGGGGATGCGCACCTCACGAATCTGCATCGGCTGAGGCTCCGGCACGGGCGGCATGGGCGGGCGGGCGGCCATCACCCGGTCGATCTCCGACAGCCGGGCCTCGAGCGGGCTCCAGTCCTCGGCGGGCGGCCGGCCCATGCTCACCCGGGCGTCGATGGCCTCCTGCGCCTGCCGCTCGATCTCTTCGCGGGAATAGCGCGGCTCACGGCCAAAGTACTTCCCCATGTGGCGACGACCTTTCGTAGAAATAAGCTGCGGCGTCTGGTCCGCCCTCTGCTCCCCAAGGAAGTCTCGCGTGCGATGGGGAGCCCCGCATTAGGTGTTCGGGCCCTACAGTGCCGCGGACAGGTTCCGGTCATCTGCCAGGATTCGATGCCGTGCCCCCGGCCGAGCTGATCGACGGTTCGGCCGCCGACTTCTCGGCCGGCTGCGCGGACGCCGGCGCCTACGTGGCTCCGACGCTGGACGGCGAGGTCATCCTCACCCCGAAGCTGGCCGGCGAGTTCACCGGCGATGCCCTCCCTGAGGGCTGGACGGTCACACCGTGGGTCGACGGCGGCGCCGGCACCCTCGAGGACGGGATGCTGAGTCTCGACGGGGCGAGCGTCCGGTGCGAGCCGGTCCTGCTCAGCCCTCGCTCCCTGGAGTTCTCGGCGGTGTTCGCGGCCCGACCGGACCAGCATGCCGGCTTGGGGACCAATTTCGTCGACGTGCCGTGGGTGATGTTCAGCACCAAATGGGGGCGCCGCCTGTACGGCCGGACCCACCTCCTGAACATCGACGACAAGAAGCTGCCGGGCGACTGGTTCGACGGCCCACACCGTTTCCGCATCGACTGGAACATCCTCGACATCGCCTTCTCCATCGACGGCACCCGCCTGGCCCACCTGATGGTGCCCATGCCCGGGCACATGCGGCCCCTGGCGGCGAACCAACGCCTCGGGCAGGAACCGCTCCGGATCGAGTGGATGCGCGTCTCCCCGTACGAGCCGGCAGGGCGGTTCACCTCCCGGGTGTTCGACGCGGGAGCGGTCGTCGACTGGCACAGCCTCGCGTGGGAAGCCGACGTTCCCGAGCGAACGAGCCTGGCCGTGCAGATCCGGACCGGCGACGCCGCCCGACCCGGTCGGGCATGGTCACCGTGGCGTCCCGTTCGGCAGTCCGGTGACGCCGTCACCACTACGTCCCGCCACCTCCAGTACCGGGTCGACCTCGCCACCACCGATCGGGCGTGGACGCCGGTCCTCCGGGAGGTGCGCCTGCGCTACTCGCCGGCCGGCTCCGGAGACTCGTCGAGCAGCTTCGTCTCGGGCAGGTGCTTGGGGCCCCAGTGACCGGGCACCAGGTCGGGGCCCACCCGATCGAGGCCGGTGCCCGGGTGGCTGACATGGACGGCGTACCAGAGCACGACGTCCTCGCTGTGCACCGGCTCGCCTGACACGAACCGGTCGAGCCCGGCGCGGGCCATGGCCCGATCGGTGGTGAAGCCCTGGCCGTCGTCCATCTCGTCGGGGCTGTACGCCAGCACCCAGACGTCGCCGGCGCCGAACTCGTCGGCCGTGCCGTCCTCGGGCCCCGGCACGATGGAGTACTCCCGCCCGTCGCGGTCGTGGCGGACGAGCCAGTACCGGCCGTGGTCGGGGTCACGCGGGCGCTTCACCTCGAAGCGCATGAAGTGCCAGCGGGTCTCGCCGCGGATGGGCGGGTCGTTGAACTCGCGCAACACGTTGGAGCCGGGAGCGAGGATGTCGAAGTCGAGCCGCCAGTAGGCGTGGTGGACGTGGGGGTTGCACGTGACGGAGTTGGTCGACGCCGAGCATCCGAGGCGGGGACGGATGGTGCCGTCGGCGCCCAGTCGCCACTCGTTGACGTACCGGTAGGGCCCGGCCTCCAGCTGGCTGACGATCACCACTTCCTCACCGTCGAGCCACAGAGCTACACCGCGGAAGTCCCCGCCGTCAGTGGCGGTCTCCAGAATGGTCCCGGGCCTCGTCGCGCAGACGCGAAATCCGGCAACGGGGTCCTCGCCCTCGGCGACGAACGCCGCCTCCTCGTGGCACCAGTGACGTTCGGCCACCGTGCCGTCGGCGAACTCGAGGTTGATGATGGGCAGGTGCGCCCGCTGGAGCACCCGGGCGCCCAGGTAGTCGACGGTGCGCAGCTCCACACCGGAGCCGTTCGTGCCCGAGGAAGCCGAGGGCCGGACGACGAGCATGTCCCACAGCACTTCCTCGCCGCGCCACACGCGGACCCGGGCCTGCCGCGCCCCCGGTGCCGGGGCCGACGCCGCCTCCATGGGGGCGCCGCAGTCGTCCGTTGACGGAGCGGGAACGTTGGCAGGGGCCCGCAGGATCTCTCCGTCGGCCGTCCGCACGCCGACGATCCGGTGCTCCCCTGCGGTCGAGCGCAGTCCCACGGCCACCGCGCGGTCGACGTTGCCGTCGGGGTCGTTGAAGCTGACCAGGGCGGGCATCGGCCGGTAGGCCAGCAACTCGCCGGACTCCAGCGCCGGTCCGAGGACCTCGTCCTCCTTCAGGCTGTCGACCGCCCAGCCGAACTCGTCGTCGAAGGGTGGACGCTGCCACGCCGCGTTGTTCAGCGTCGAGAACTCGAGCTCGTCGAAGCGGCCGTCGGCCAGCAGCACCCGGCCCGTGTCCATGTCCTGGATGGTGGCGGTGAACCGCTGCCCGGCCTCGTGGCCCTTGTCGACCACGTCGTGGGCCACCAGCCACAGGTCCCGGCCGGCGAAGTCGACCTGGATGATGTCGTGGCCGAGCAGGGCCTTCGTGGCCCGGCCCATGTCCTCTTCGTGCCCGGCCTCGGGCACGACCTCGATCCGCAGGGGTTCCGGCACCTTCCGAAGTTAGCCCAGGCCTCCTGGACCTCCCGGACGCCACGAGATGATGGCCGCAGGCACCGTCTTGAGCGGCGCGCCGAGCTCGTCGCCCCTGGGCACCAGCCAGTGGGTGAGCAGGGCGCGGAGCTCCTTGCGCACCTCGGCGGTGTCGGGCAGGCAGAGCTGGTCGCGGTAGTCCTTGGCCGCCTCGGCCACGCTCTTGAAGCGGGCCCGGGTGGCCACCTCCACGACTTCTATCTCCGGCGCGAGGCCGAGCTCCCGGAGGACGTCGGCGGCGTCGAGGTACGTGGGCCCCGGCTTGCGGGAGCTGCCGTGGAAGTGCCGCCACAGCGGGTCCATGATGGCGTCTGCCGTGTAGGCGCCCAGATAGAGGAACGCCCGCTCCGTCGCCGATGCGTCGAGCTTGGTGAGGAACCGCGGGGCGTCGGCCACCAGGGTCAGGACGTACGACGAGAAGGCGACGTCCACGGGCGGCACCTCGGTCTCCTCCCACCGGCCCTGGACACAGGCGACGTTGGCCAGCCCCAGCGCCCGGGCCTGCTTCCGGCAGATGTCGAGCATCCTGCCGCTCGGGTCGATGGCGGTGACCGCAGCCACATGGGGAGCGAGCGCGAGGGTGAACCGCCCGGGACCGCACCCGACGTCGACCACGGTGCTGCGGCGGCCGGTGGACCGCCGAAGGCGCCGGTAGAAGGGGTCACCCGTGGCGGTGGCCAGGCTCATCCGCGCCGCGAACCGCTTCGCCCGCGTGTCCCAGAACGCCGCCCCGAGCGTGCCTCGACCGGCCTGG
>CADCTB010000093.1 GCA_902805665.1 uncultured Acidimicrobiales bacterium | reverse complement strand
CTGATGCCCAGGCGGCCGGCGATCTCGGACTGGGTCAGGCCCTCGAAGAACCGCAGGTGGAGGATCATCCGCTCCCGGGGCGGGAACTGGGCGATCAGGGGCGACAGGGTGACGCGGTGCTCGCTGTCGATGAGGCCCTGGTCCTCGCTGCCCAGCTCGGCCGAGAGCGACATCTCGTCGTCGTTCCCCGACGGCGCGTCGAGCGACGTGAAGCGGTAGGCGTGACCGGCCTCGATGGCCTCCAGCACCTCCTCCTCCGAGACGGCGGCCGACTGGGCGATCTCACCGATGGTGGGCGAGCGGCCCAGCTCCTGGGAAAGGGTGCCGACGACCGCGCCCAGCCGGAGGTGCAGCTCCTGCACCCGCCGCGGGACCCGGACGGCCCAGCCCTTGTCCCGGAAGTGGCGCTTCAGCTCTCCGACGATCGTGGGGGTGGCGTAGGTGGAGAACTCGAGCCCCCGCTCGGGGTCGAAGCGGTCGACGGCCTTCAGGAGCCCGAGCGCCGCCACCTGGACCAGGTCGTCGAGCGGCTCGCCGCGGTTGGTGAAACGCCGGGCCAGGTACTCGGCCAGGCCCATGTGGGCGGTGACCAGGTCATCCCGGAGTGAACGCTCACGGGTGGTGGCGTAGGCGAGGAACTTGCGACGGAGCTCCTCCCGCTCCTTGTTGTCGAATGCCATCAGCCCTCGCCCTACGCAGACCTGTGTCGCTTGACCAGCCGGAACTGCGGCCCCTCCGCGCCCGCCGACAACTCACACTCGTCCACCACCGCGGCGAGGATCTGGTTCGAGAGGGCGGAGACCACCGGTTCGTTCCCCAGTCCGTCGGAGAAGCGACCCGTGCCTTCCACGGAGAGCTGGTGGTCCTCCAGGAGGTAGCGGAGGCTGATCGTGCCGGTCCGGCCCCGGGCGCCCACCAGCGAGAAGCACACCTCGTCGATGGCGATACGGAGGTCCTCGACCTCGTCGAGCGTGAACCCCACCCGACTGGCCACCCCCGCCGCCATGATGCGCGAGATGCGGAGGAACTCGGGCGCGGCCGGAACCTCGAGTCTCACCTCCCCGGTTGCCACGGTGTGACCGTAGTAGGAGGAGGGGGGCGGGGGGGAATCTAGACCAGCGGCCAGGGGTAGGCACGGCCGGATGTGACCATGGGGAAAACGGGCCGTCGCAGCACCGCTGCCGCCCGGGCCCGGAGGGCGTCGATCTCGTCCGGCGCCAGCAGCCCGTCCAGGACCGACGGGGGCGCGGCCGCCAGGCGGCCGACGTCGTCGAGGCGCTCGGCCGGGACGGGCTGGCCGGCGAAGTCCCAGATGACCGTCCGCAGCTTTGGCTCCTCGTGCAGGCACAGCCCGTGGTCGATGGCCCAGATCCGGCCATCCTCGCCGAGCAGGCAATGGCCGCTCTTTCGGTCCCCGTTGTTGATCACGAGGTCGAAGAGGCCGATGGTCCTCAGGGCCTCGTGGAGCTCGGGCCGCTCCAGCATGGTGAAGTAGTGCTCCTCGAAGTGGGCCGGGACGAAGCGCTGCAACGAGCCGGGACCGAACGGACCGTCGTCGCGCAGCACCGTCTCGGGCACCAGGCCCCATCCGAGGAACTCCGAGACGAGATAGACCGCCACCTCACGCCGGTAGAGGCCCGAGGGGTAGTCCCACAACGGGCGCTCGCCGCGGTGGGGCTTGTAGATGGCAGCGGTCTCCTCATCGTCGAGGCAGACGTGCACCAGAAAGGTGCCGTTCGAGCTCCAGGGCATGCGGCCCTTGACCTCGATCTCGCCGCGCCGCAGGAGCTCTAGCACCCGCGGTGGCCGTCGCCGGCGGGCGGGAGGGAGGTTCTCACCGCTCCCGGTGGCCGTTCAGCCGGGGACAGGTGTGGCCTTCGGGGTCGAGGGGCTGGCCACACAGCGGGCAGGGCGGCCGGCCTGCGGCCACCGCTTCGGCGCCCCGCACCGACAGGGCGGCGATCTGCTCCCGGGTGGCGCTGATCCGGATCCTTGCCGGCTCCTCGCCCTCCTCCACCAGCTCCTCGGCCAGGATGACCACCCTGTCGGCGTCCTCGTCGTAGGTGACGCCCAGCGAGCCCACCACCCACTCGGCGACGACCGGCTCGATCAGGTCCATGCCGGTGGACGGGATCTCGGCGGGCGGGGGCATGTCGGACAGCATCCCGGCCAGGTAGGCCACCAGGGCCGCCACCTGGGCCTTCTCCAGCCGGAGCGACACCACCTGCTTGCCCTGACGGGCTTGCAGATAGAACACCCGCTGGCCGGGGGGGCCGATGGCGCCGGTGGTGAGGTGGTCGACCTCGGAGATCTCGAAACTCGAGCTCATCGGGCCGCCACCTCCGGTGGCTGCCCCGCTGAGCGGGGCACTGTGCTCGTTGATTCGCTCGCCTGCGGCTCGCTCATGACGGTGGGGGTGCGGGGCCGTCGCCCAAGGAGTTGACGGACAGCACGACGGGCCCGCCGTCGCCGTAGGCGATGGACGTGACGGAGCAGGGCGAGATCACGATGCGCTGGAACAGGTCGAGGTGGGTGCCCAGGGCGTGGGCGACGGCCGCCTTGATGGTGTCCGCGTGGGACACGGCCACGATGGTCTGGCCGGGGTGGGCCTGCCGCAGCCGTTCGATGGCGGAGACGGTGCGGGTCTGCATCTCCACGAACGACTCGCCGCCCGGGAACCGGAAGCCGCTCGGATAGGAGTGGACGATCTTCCATTCGGGCGTCTTGCGCACCGTCTTGAGCTCCTGGCCGGTCCAATCGCCGATGTCGGCCTCGAGCAGGCCCTTGTCGAGCTTGACCTTGAGCCCCAGTGCCCTGCCGATGGCGCCGGCCGTCTCCTTGGTGCGCTCGAGCGGCGAGGCGTAGATCGCGTCGACCTTCTTGAGGGTGGCCAGCCGCCGGCCGACGGCGGCGGCCTGGGCCTCGCCGGTCTCGGACAGGTGCAGGCCGGGCGCCCGGCCGGGGAGCAGCTTGCCGGTGGTCGGGGTCTGGCCGTGCCGGACGAGCAGGACGACTGTGGGGCGCGGCCGGGCCGCAGTACGGGCCATGAGGGTCCAGCCAACCTACCCTCCGTAGAGGATGGACTCCCTGGCACGGGTGACCGAGGAGGTGGTGGGCTGCCGGGCCTGTCCGCGTCTCGTCGCCTGGCGGGAGCTGGTGGCCGCGGAGAAGCGGGCGTCGTTCCGGGACGAGGTCTACTGGGGCCGGCCGGTGCCCGGGTTCGGCGATCCGGCCGCCTCACTGCTGGTCGTGGGACTGGCGCCGGCGGCCCACGGAGGGAACCGCACGGGCCGGGTCTTCACCGGCGACCGCTCGGGCGACTGGGTGTACCGGGCGATGTGGCGGGCCGGCTTCGCCAACCAGCCCACCAGCGTCTCCGCCGACGACGGCCTCGAGCTCACGGGTGCCTGGGTCGCCGCCGTCGTGCGCTGTGCGCCCCCGGCCAACAAGCCCACTCCGGAGGAGCGGGACCGCTGCGTCGGCTATCTGGCCAGGGAGGTGAGCCTCCTGCCCGACGTCAGGGTGGTGGTGGCCCTCGGCCAGTTCGCCTACGACGCCGCCTGCCGCCTCTTCGCCATCCGCCCCCGCCCGCGGTTCGGCCACGGCGTCGAGGTGCCGCTGCCGGGCCGCCGGACACTGATCTGCTCGTACCACCCCAGCCAGCAGAACACCTTCACCGGCACCCTCACCGAGCCCGCGTTCGACGCCATCTTCAGCCGGGCCCGCCAACTGGTGACGGTGGAGAGCCCCTAGTTCGGGTCGAGGACGGCCTCGGCGTCGACGATCTGATAGGCGTAGCCCTGCTCGGCCAGGAACCGCTGGCGCCGGGCGGCGAACTCCTGGTCGTTGGTGTCGCGAGCGACCACGGCGTAGAAGTGGGCCTGGCGTCCGTCGCGCTTGGGCCGGAGGATGCGCCCGAGGCGCTGGGCCTCCTCCTGGCGGCTGCCGAAGGCGCCCGAGACCTGGATGGCCACCGACGCTTCGGGCAGGTCGATGGAGAAGTTGGCCACCTTGGAGACGACGAGGAGCATCTCCTCGCCGTCCCGGAACGCCTGGTACAGCCGCTCGCGCTCACGGGTCGGCGTCTTGCCGGTGATGAGCGGCGCGCCGAGCCGTTCGGCCAGCGCCTCCACCTGGTCGATGTACTGGCCGATGACCAGGGTGGGCTGGCCGTCGGCCACCGCCGCCCGGCTCAGGGCCTCGACCACGGCCAGCTTCGAATACGCGGTGGCGCCCACCCGGTACCGCTCCTCGGCCTCGGCCAGGGCGTAGGACATGCGCTCCTCGTCGGTGAGGGTCACCCGCACCTCCGTGCATACCGCGGGCGCGATCCAACCCTGGGCCTCGATGTCGCGCCAGGGCGCGTCGTAGCGCTTCGGGCCGATGAGGCTGAACACGTCGCCCTCCCGGCCGTCCTCCCGGACCAGGGTGGCGGTGAGGCCGAGCCGGCGGCGGCTCTGGATCTCGGCGGTCATGCGGAAGACGGGCGCCGGCAGGAGGTGGACCTCGTCGTAGATCACCAGGCCCCAGTCCTCGGCCGAGAAGAGCTCCAGGTGGGTGTAGATCTCCCGCCGGCGGGTGGTGAGGATCTGGTAGGTGGCGAGGGTGACCGGGCGGATCTCCTTGCGCTCGCCCGAGTACTCACCGATCTCGGCCTCGGTGAGGCTGGTCCGGGCCAGCAGCTCCGCCCGCCACTGCCGGGCGGCCACCGTGTTGGTGACGAGGATCAGGGTGCGGGCCCCGGCCCGGGCCATGGCGGCCAGGCCGACCAGCGTCTTGCCCGCGCCGCACGGGAGGACGATGGCGCCACTGCCCCCGGCGAAGAAGGCGTCGACCGCCTGGTGCTGGTAGGGCCGCAGGTCGAAGCCCTGGCCCTCGAGGAGCACGATGGGGTGGGCGGCGCCGTCGACGTACCCGGCCAGGTCCTCGGCCGGCCAGCCCGCCTTGAGCAACGCCTGCTTCAGCCGCCCCCGCTCGCCCCTGGGCACCACGACGGTGTGGTCGTCGATCCGGGCGCCGACCAGAGGAACGACAGGCTTGGCCCGCAGCACCTCGGTGAGGACGGCCAGGTCGGTGGTGCGCAGGACCAGGCCGTGCACGGGGTCGATCTCCAGCCGCAAGCGGCCGTAGCGGCCCATGACCTCGGCCACGTCGACGAGCAGCGCCTGGGGCACGGTGTAGCGGGACCATCGGAGCAGGGCGTCGACCACCTGCTCGGCGTCGTGGCCGGCGGCGCTGGCGTTCCACAGGCCCAGCGAGCTCAGCCGGTAGGTGTGGACGTGCTCGGGCGAGCGCTCCAGCTCGGCGAAGGGGGCGATGTCGGCCCGGCACGCCTCGGCGTCGGCATGGTCGACCTCCAGCAGCAGGGTGCGGTCGGACTGGACGATGAGCGGCCCGTTCATGAGAGATAGGCCTCCTCGGCCTCGGTGAGGACGCGGACCCAGTCGATCCGGTCGAAGAGGAAGCTGCGCTCGTCGCCCCGCGGGAAACAGATGGCGTGGACCTGGCGGGCGTCGACGTCGGTGGGCTCGACGGTCAACTCGGCGCTGCGACCGTTGGTGTTCAGATACGACAGGCGGACGACCCAGTACTCCTCGCACGCCTGACTTAGCAGCGCCCGCACGGCGCGGGGGCCCTTCACGATCTCGGCCGGGCGGGGGGCAGCCGGGGACGACGCGGGGCCGGCCAGGGTGAGATGTGGCCGGGGCACCGGCGCCGGGGCGGGCGGCGGGTGCTCGGCAGGCCTGGGCTCGACGACGGGCCGGCGGCGCAGCTCGGCCACGACTGCCGGCAGATCGGGCGCCTGGGGCACCCTCGGCGGTAGCGCCGGCTTGGTCGGCAGCCGGTGGGCGG
>CADCTB010000092.1 GCA_902805665.1 uncultured Acidimicrobiales bacterium | reverse complement strand
TCCCGGTCACCGCTTCGGTGCGCAAGTAACAACTCGCAGTAACCAGTAGTTCCGTACTCTGCCGGGCCCTCGGGCCCGGCAGAGTCGCGTCCGGGGCCAGGTCGGCGAGCCGGCCCCTCCACCCCGCCCGGACCTGGTCACCTCGCATCGTCAGGGTGACGTCGGATGACCCCGGGTCCCGCTGGGGCCCGGGATGGCGAGAAGCCCCCGGCCACCTGACCCGCGTTCTGGACACTGGAAAGCGTCGAAAACGTACCAGGGAGAATGGTTGAAGAGCCCTGAGCCCTCCATCCCCGCCAAGGACGGTGATGCCCCGTAGGCTCAGGAGCCCTGGGTCCCGGCCTGACCTTCGAACCGGCTGACGCCAGTCCGGTTGTCCTACGAGTCGCCCCGTCGGCCGGGTCCCAGGGTTTCCCGGCACCCACCGGGGACGGTTTGATCGGTCTGGCCTGGACAAGAGGCCCGATCGCCAAGGTCCGACCGCCCAGCAGGTGCGTGCCACCCCTCAACGAAGAAAGGGATGGCATGACCATCGTAGAGAGCCGCGCCGTCACCGGCGGCGTGGACACCCACCGCGACACCCACGTCGCCGCCGCGCTGGACGGCATCGGCGGCCTGCTGGGGGTCGAGTCGTTCCCGACCACCCCCGCCGGCTACCGGATGCTCCTCGACTGGCTGAACAGCTTCGGCACGGTGGAACGTGTGGGCATCGAGGGCACCGGCTCCTACGGCGCCGGGCTGGCCCGCCACCTGCAGGCCCTGGGCCTGAGCGTCATCGAGGTCAACCGGGCCGACCGTTCCGCCCGCCGGCGTGAGGGTAAGTCCGATCCCCTCGACGCCATCAGCGCGGCCCGGGCCGCCCTCTCCGGCCGGGCCACCGGCGCCTCCAAAGGCCGGGACGGATCGGTGGAGGCCATCCGCACCCTGATGGTCACCAAGCGCTCCGCCCGCCGGGACCGCACCTCGACCATCAACCAGATGCGGGCGCTGGTGGCGACCGCCCCCGACGACGTGCGGGCCAGAATCGCCTGTCACACAACGCTTTCGCTCGTCGCCGAGGCGGCGGCCATGCGCCCCCGGCCCGGTGAGGTCGTCGACTACGCCACCCGGATCGCCCTGCGCGAGCTCGGGCGTCGAGCCGAGTACCTCGCCGCTCAGATCGGCCGCATCGACGGGATGCTCGGCCCCCTGCTGCTGGCCCGGGCACCGAGCCTGCTCGCCCTGCCCGGCGTCGGGCCGGACTCCGCGGCCATCCTGCTCATCGCCGCCGGCGATCATCCCGATCGCATGCGTAGCGAGGCGGCGTGGGCCCACCTGTGCGGAGTGGCCCCCATCCCAGCATCGTCAGGCAAGATCACCCGCCGGCGGCTGAACCCCGCCGGCGACCGGCAGGCGAACCACGCCCTGTGGCGGATCGTGCTGACCCGCATGAGCTTCGAGCCTCGCACCCGCGCCTACGTGGCCCGCCGGACCGACGGCGGCAAGTCGAAGCTCGAGATCATCCGCTGCCTGAAGCGCTACGTCGCCCGCGAGGTCTACCCGCACCTCCGCAGCTCCCTCTGATGCCTCTCTCTGGAAGCGGCCTGACCCAAAACGTACCTGCCGCGACATTGTTGGCCTTCTAACGAACTGTCGGCCGCTTCCGGACCACCTCACTCAGCTGGCGCGTGACCTGATAAGAGCCTGCCCCCCATGGAGAGGCCCATCCCTGGCTTGTCCGCAACACCAGCAATCGCCCCTTGACAACCCATAGGAGCTTCGTTTCAGTACAGAGAACGGCGGCTGTACAACCCGCCGTCAGGCGAACAGGGCGTCGATGAACTCGTCGGGGTCGAAGGGGATGAGGTCGTCGGCCGTCTCGCCCAGGCCGACCAGCTTGATCGGGATGCCCAGGTCGTTCTGGATGGCCAGGACGATGCCGCCCTTGGCCGTGCCGTCGAGCTTGGTGAGGACCACCCCCGTGACCTCCACCGCCTCGGTGAACTGCTTGGCCTGGACCAGGCCGTTCTGGCCGGTGGTGGCGTCGATGACCAGGAGGACCTCGGTGACCTTGCCCGGCGGCTTGTCCGCCACCCGGCGCACCTTCTTCAGCTCCTCCATCAGGTTGACCTTGGTGTGCAGGCGTCCGGCCGTGTCGGCCAGGACCAGATCGGTCTGGCGGGCCGCGGCCCGCTCGACGGCGTCGAAGACGACCGCACCGGGGTCGCCGCCCTCGTTGCCGCGGACCAGGGTGGCCCCCACCCGCTTCGACCACAGCTCGAGCTGCTCGGCGGCGGCGGCCCGGAAGGTGTCACCGGCGGCCATGATCACGGTGCGGCCCTCGCCGACCTGCTGGTGGCCGACCTTGCCGATGGTGGTGGTCTTGCCGACTCCGTTGACCCCCACGAACAGCCAGACGTTGGGCATGCCCGGCTCGATGCGCAGGGTCCGGTCGGCGATCGAGAGCCGCTTCTTCAGGTTGTCCTTGAGGGCGTCGACCAGCAGCTCGGACGTCTGGATGTTCTCGGCCTTGACCTGGGCCCGCAGCTGGTCGAGGAGGGCGGTGGTGGCGGTGATGCCGACGTCGGCCCTGATCAGCGCCTCCTCCAGCTCCTCCCAGGTCTCGTCGTCGATCTTGGTGCGGGACCGGACGGAGCCGAGGTAGCCGGCCAGCAGGCCGCGGGCCTTGCCCAGGCGGTCACGGAAACGGACCTTGACCGCCTCGGGAGCGACCTCGTCGGGCTCGGCCTCGGCGACGGGGGCCTCCCGGGCGCCGGCCAGGACGGCCTCGGCCTCGGCCACCACCTCGGCGGCCTGGCGGGCCAGCTCCTCCTCGGAGGGGATCGACGGGCGCTTGGCCTTGGTCGGTTTCGGCGCGGGAGGCGCATCGGCCACCCTGGAGGGCGGCAGCGGCGGGGCGGAGGGCGGCTCCAGCTCGGTGTTGCGGCGGCGGGGGCGGGCGGCGATGAAGGCGGCCACCAGGCCGCTGACCACGAGGACGGCCAGCAGTCCGAGCACGATCTCCATTGCTCCAGGCTACCGGTACTGGCAAGCCCCCCGGAGTCGATCCGGGCTGCTCTCGTTCTAGTGGTTGGCCCGGACCCGCTCGCTGACGACCCGCGACGACCCGCCCGGCTGCATGGTGACCCCGTAGAGGCAGTCGGCCGCCTCCATGGTGCGCTTCTGGTGGGTGACGACGAGCAGCTGGGCCTCCTGGCGGAACTCGCCCAGCAGGTCGAGGAAGCGGGTGAGGTTGACGTCGTCGAGCGCCGCCTCCACCTCGTCGAGGAGATAGAAGGGTGACGGCCGGCTCCGGAAGACGGCGAAGAGGAAGGCCAGGGCGACCAACGACCGCTCGCCGCCGGAGAGCAGCGACAGCTTCCGGACGTTCTTGCCCGCCGGCCGGGCCTCGACCTCGATGCCCGCCTCCAGCAGGTTGTCGGGGTCGGTGAGGCGCAGCCGGCCCTGCCCGCCCGGGAACAGCGTCTCGAACAGGCGGACGAAGTGGTCGGCCACGTCGGCGTAGGCGGCGGCCAGCAGCTGGGCCATCTCGGTCTCCACCGCCCGGATGACCTTTGTGAGCTCCCGTCGGGTGCCCTTCACGTCGTCGAGCTGGGCGCTGAGGAAGGCGTGGCGTTCCCGCAGCGCCGACAGCTCCTCGAGCGCGAGGGGGTTGACCGGCCCCATCAGCCGCAGCTCCCGGTCGAGCTCACGCACCCTGCTGGCCGGGCTCGTCCCGTCCCGCAGGACCGGGCATTCGGCGGAGAGGGCGGCCCCGGGCTCGCAGTCGAGCTCCCGGCGCAGGCTCTCCACCGCCGCCTCCTGGCGCATCCGGGCCTCGGCGTCGTCGAGCTCGGCCCGGCGGAAGCGCTCGCGGACCTCTTCCAACCGCCGTTCGGCGTCGTGGCGGCGCCGGCGCAGCTCCTCCAGGCGGCCCGACGCGGTGGCCAGGGCCTGGGACTGACGCTCCCTGCGGGCCCGGACGTCGGCCAGCTCGGTCTCGAGCATGCCCAGGCGGTCGTCGACGAACGCGGCCAGGTGGCCGGTGCGGACGCTCAGCAGCTCGATCTCCCGGCGACGGGCGCCCGCCGCCGCCCGTTCGGCCCCGTAGCGGGCCAGCCGGTCCTCGACATCGGCCAGACGCCGGGTCAGGTAGGCGCCGCGGTCCCTGAGGCTGGTGGCCTGCATGTCGAGCTCGGTCCGCCGGCTGCGCAGCGCCGACATCCGCTCCTGGACCTCGTGGCGGGCCGCGGCCAGGCGGTTGGCCTCGGTGGCACCGGCCGCTTCCTCCGCCTCGAGCACCGGCAGCAGCTCCGCCAGCTCCGCGATGCGGGCCTCCTCCTGAGCCAGACGCCGGGACAGCTGCTCGAGGTGCGACCGCACGCCCTCCGCTTCGGCCAGTGCCTCGCGCCGGCGGGTCTGGGCCCGGTCCAGGTCGGCCCGGGCCTGACGGGCGGCCCGGACGGCCACCTCGCGCTCCTGGGCCGCCTGCTTCGCTCCGGCGACAGCCCGCTCGGCCTCAGTCGACACCAGGGCCAGGTGGCCGGACGCCGCGCCGGCGGCGTGGAGCGATTCCTCGGCCTTGGTGCGAGCCTCGTCGAGCGCCACGCGGGTGGCCGCCGTCCCGGTGTTGCCCCGCCGCCAGGCGGTGGCGCCGAACCGGTCACCCGAGCGGGTCAGGGCGACGACCTCGGGATGGGCCAGGCTGGCGTCGAGCGCCTCGGCCCACCCGCCCGCGACGACGACGGCTCCGGCCAGCAGGACATCCAGGGCCTGTTCCACGCCGGGATGCGACGACCGCACATGGGCCCGCAGCGGCTCTCCCGGGCAGCCGGTGGGGATGGCGGTCCGGGGGGGCACGGGCGCCCCGAGGGCCAGCACTCCTGCGCCCGCCTCGTCGAGCCCGTCGAGCAGGTAACGCGCCGCAGCCACTCCGTCGACGACCACCGTGTGGGCCAGCTCAGCTGCCGCGGCAGCCCAGGCGTCCTCCCAGCCCCGGTCGACATCGACCAGCTCGGCCAGTGGGCCGAGGACGCCGTCGACGCCGGCCAGCCGGTCGGCCCCCGCGGTCCCGGCCGAGTCGGCCAGGGCGAGGGCGAGCGCGTCCACCCGGGCGGCCCACACCCGCTGGGCGGCGGCCGTCTCACGCGATTCCGCCTTTGCCGCCTCCAGCCGGGCGAGGGCGTCGGCGCGGTGGGCATCGGCCCTGTCGGCCTCGGCAACGGCGGTCCGCTCCTGGCCGGCGAGACCTTCGACCTCGGCCCGCTTGTCGGTGGCCTGGCCGTCGAGGGTGGCAGTGAGGGCCTCCAGCGACACCAGTCGATCCTGCAGCCGGGCCATCTCGGCCCGGCCCCGGTCGGCGCCGGCGCCTACCGCGGCCAGCTCCCCTCGGGCTTCGGCGGCCCGGTCCCGGCGAGGCTTGGGGACGGTCAGCCCGTCGAGCTCCCGGGCCACGGCCGCTTCGGCCTCGGCCAGCTCGGCCCGCAGTGGCGCCAGCGGTGCGGCCTCGGCCGTGACTTCAGTCAGCTCGGTGGCCAGGCGGGCGGCGTCGGATTCCAGCGTCGAGATGACGGTGGCGTCGACGGCGACGGCCCGATCGCGCCCGAGCGAGCGCTGCCGCTCGTTGAGGAGGGCGGCCAGCCCCCGGGCCCGCTCCCGCAACGCCTCCAGCCGGCCTACGGCGTCACCGAGGCTCGATCCCCCCGCGGAGGCCACCCAGGCCTCGGCGGCGGCGACGGAGGAGTCGAGGCCCCGCAGCTCGACCTTGATCGACGCCTCGTCGGCGGCCAGGCCGGTGCGGGCGGTGGCGGCTGCGTGCCGGCGGGCGGTGAGGGCGGCCAGCTCCCGGCCGGCCAGGTGGAGGCGCAGGGCCCGCAACTCGGCGGCCAGCGCGTCGTGACGGCGGGCCGCGTCGGCCTGGCGCTCCAGAGGCTTGAGCTGGCGGCCCACCTCGCGGTTGAGATCGGCCAGGCGGACCAGGTTGGCCTCGGTGGCCTCCAGCCGGCGCTCGGCTTTCTCCTTGCGGCGGCGGAACTTCAGGATGCCGGCCGCCTCCTCGATGATCAGGCGGCGGTCCTCGGGCCGGGCGTCGAGGACGGTGTCGAGGTTGCCCTGCGACACGATCACGTGCTGTTGCCTGCCCACCCCCGTGTCCGACAGGAGCTCCTGCACGTCGAGCAGGCGGCAGGGCGCGCCGTTGATGGCGTACTCGCTCTCGCCGGAGGTCCGGAAGAGGGTGCGGGTGATGGTGACCTCGCTGAGCCCGATGGGCAGCAGGCCGGCGGTGTTGTCGATGGTCAGGGTGACCTCGGCCCGGCCCAGGGCCGAGCGACGACCGGTGCCGGCGAAGATCACGTCGTCCATGCGGGTGGAGCGCACCGAGCGGGGGCCCTGGGCGCCCAGCACCCACGCCACGGCGTCGACGATGTTGGACTTCCCACTGCCGTTCGGGCCTACGACCGCGGTCAGACCCGGCTCCAGGTCGAGCGTGGTGGGGTCGGCGAAGGACTTGAACCCCTTCAGGGTGAGCGACCGGAGAAACATGTAATTCCAAAGCTATCGGCCAGCGCCACCCCCGCCGCGGATCGGCGGGAGGTCAGTCCAGCTGGAATCGGAGGTATGGCGACCGGCGGACGCCGCCGGAGCCCGGGTCGTCGCCCAGGTAGAAGGAGATTTCAAGGCTGCGGTCGACGGCGTCGTAGATCCCGTGCCAGAGCGTCCGGGCCGGGAAGCCGGGGTCCTCCCGGTGCACGCAGGCGTGGGCGGCCTTGACCTCCTCGGTGGAGAGCGGGCCCGACCGGGCCGCGAGCGAGGCGGTCAGCCGCCGGGCTCGTGCGTAGGTGGTCGACGGACCGTCGCCGGAGGGCAGGTCGTCGATCGACGGACGGCTGTGCAGGAGATGGTTGGTGACGACCTGGACGTCACCATGCCCTTCGACCAGGTGCTCGCGGTTGGCGGTGCGCTCCCAGACGAAGGAGTCACCACCGGCGTCAGCCACCAGGAAGTGGCACGGGAGGAACATGTAGTGCTGCTTGGCGGCCAGCAGCGCCTCCCGGGCCTCACCGGTGGTGGCGCAGGTCTCGAGCAGGAAGCGCAACAGCTGGATCTCGTTGAGACCCGGGGCCGGCGCGAGCGTGGGGTCCGACCCGGTCGACTCGTCGTCCGCGAGCAGGGCGACGACCAGCCCCTCCGAGTTCACCCCGTCGATGCAGCCCCCCAGCAACTCGTATGCGCAGAGGAACAGGCACGCGTGGGCGCCGGCCGACGGATGGCTCTCCATCACGTAGGGCCGTGCCGTCATGGGCAGCTCCCCCGGCTGCGCCTCGCCGCCAAGGATCTCCGTGAGCGTGCCAGTGGGGAAGTCGTAGTTGCGGCTCAGCGTGGCGTGCCCGCCCGCCACCGTCGAAGGAGGCAGCCAGGCCACCGAGCACGATGGGGCCGCGCCGAGGAACGCGAGCAGGCCGAGCTCCACCGTGTCGTCGTCGAGGTCCACCCCGTGGACGTCGGCCACCCCCGCCATGCGCTCGTAGTGGGCCGGCCACTCCCGCTCGTACCAACGACGTCGGGCCCGGGTCACGAGCGGGTCACCGCCGGTTGCCGGCGCTACACCGTGGCGGTCGCTGGCCACCGTGGCCAGCTGGGCGCCGATCTCACGGTTGGTCCCCCTCAGGACGAGGTGGAGGACCTCCATGTAGTCGCCAGGGCCACCGGCAACGGACGTCGGTGGCGCGGCCTCGCCTACGAAGCCCGGCACTGCCTCACACTTGACATTGCAGGCAGAGGAAGGTGGAGCGGCCGTTGAACTTGACCCGGGCGATCGTGCTCCGGCACCGGCGGCACGCCTGGCCCTCCCGGTCGTAGACCTTGTGCATGTTCTGGTACTCGCCCATCTTGCCGAACACGTCGCGGTACTGCTCGTCGGACAGCGACGAGCCCCGGTGCTTGATGGCGTCCTGCAGGGTCTCGACCATGGCCCGGTAGAGCCGGCGGACCTCCTGCGACGACAGGGTCTCCGAGGAGCGGTCGTAGCGGAGGCCGGCGGCGAACAGGATCTCGTCGCTGTAGATGTTGCCGATGCCGGCGGTGAACTTCTGGTCCATGAGCAGGGCCTTGAGCTTCGCCTTGCGGGCCACGAGCAGCTCGCCGAACTTCGTCCAACTCATCATGTCCTCGACCGGGTCGAACCCCAGGTGGGCCAGTTCGGGCACCACGTCGGGCAGCTCCTCGGGGGTGGTGATGAACAGCTCACCGAAGGTGCGCGGATCCACGAAGCGCAGCTGCCCGCCCTGGGTGAAGGTGATGACCACGTGGGTGTGCTTGGTCAGGGGGTCGCGGGTCTCGTTGCGGGCCCGGAGGAGCTGGCCGCTCATCCCGAGGTGGGCGATCAGGATGTCGCCGCCCTCGATGCGGATGAGCAGGTACTTGCCCCGGCGCTCGACGCCCGTGAGCTTGTGGCCCTCGAGCTTGGCGATGAAGTGCTTCTTGTTGGGATGGCGCCGGATCGACCGCATCCCGGTCACGTCGACCAGCTTCACGCGCTTGCCGACGACCTCCTTGTCCAGGTCACGGCGGATGGTTTCGACCTCGGGCAGCTCAGGCATCGTCCTCTTCGGCGGCAGTCATAGGTGGATCTGGGGTGGATAGGGGAAGTCGGGCACCGGACAGGGTCTCCCAGGCCTCTCGGGCCGCGGCCTGCTCGGCCTGCTTCTTGGAACGGCCCTCCCCCCGGCCGACGGCCTCGCCGTTCACGGAGACGGTGGCCTCGAAGCGCTTGGCGTGGTCGGGGCCCTCGGATACGTGGTGGTAGCGGGGCAGCTCGTCGTAGACCCGGGCCGACAGCTCCTGGAGGCGGGTCTTGAAGTCGTGACCGCCCGGCCCGGCGGCGCCCTCGATGATCCGCTCGCCCAGCAGGCGCATGACCAGCTCGGCCGCCGCGTCCCACCCGCCGTCGATGTAGACGGCGCCGATCACCGCCTCCATGGCATCGGAGAGGATCGACGGCTTCTCGCGGCCACCTGAGGCGTCCTCGCCCTTCCCCAGGAGCAGGTCGGCGCCCAGGCCGATCTCCTCGGCCACCTCGGCCAGCGCCGTCTCGTTGACCACCGACGCCCGGACCTGGGCCAGCTGGCCTTCGGGCAGGTCGGGATAGGTCCGGTAGAGGTAGTCGGTCACGACCAGGCCGAGGACAGCGTCACCGAGGAACTCGAGCCGCTCATTGGAGAGGTTGCCGGGAACCTCGGCGCACCAGGATCGGTGGGCCATGGCTCGCGCCAGCAGAGAGCGGTCCTGGAACGGCCTCTGCAACCGCTCAACCAAGCCGTCCGGCTCGGGGAGGCTGCTCAGTTCGAGGACGTCCCGCCGACGCGCCCCAGCACGTAGTCGACGGCGTCTCGGACGGTCTTCAGGTCCTCGAGGTCCTCGTCTTCGATGCGAAACCCGCCGACTCGCTCACCGAGCTCCTTCTCCAGGTCTTCCACCAGCTGGATCATGGCCAGTGAATCGGCGTCGAGGTCGTTGGTGAACGAGGCTCCCTCGGCGATGCTCGACGGGTCGATCTCGAGGATGTCCGCCAGCCGGTCACGGACCAGCTGCAGGACCTCGGGGCGCTCGAGCGGGCCCTGCTCGACGTCAGTTTCGGCAGGCACGGCCGCAAACTCTCCTCAGTGGGTGGATGGAAACCGAGTGGAGTGTACTGGCAGCCGCGCTTGTGCGCTTGTGAAAAGTTACTCCGGCGTGACGGCCTGGCGGATGCTCCCGACCAGGTCACCGGCCACCATTTCGGCGGCCAGGCCGACCGCATTGACGATGGCCCGAGCCGACGACGAACCGTGGCTGATGATGCAGACGCCGTCGACACCCAGGAGGGCGGCGCCGCCGTAGGTGTCCGGGTCGAGCTCGGCCTGAAGCGGCAGCAGGGCGGGCAGCAGGACCTTGGCCGCGGCCGTCGTCTCCTCGGTGGACGTCATGGCCAGGAGAAGGGCGTCGACCACCACCCGGACCGAGCCCTCGAGGGTCTTCAGGACGACGTTGCCGGTGAAGCCGTCGGTGACCACCACGTCGGCCGCGTCCGTGAGGACGTCGCGGCCCTCGACGTTGCCGACGAAACGGCCGGTCGACAGGGCGCCGGCTTCGGCCAGAAGCGTGTGGGCTCCCTTGACCAGCTCGTTTCCCTTGCTCTTCTCCTCACCGATGGAAAGCAGGCCTACGAGTGGCTCCGCCTTGTCCAGGCGGAGCACGGCGTAGGCGGCCCCCATCTGGGCGAACTGCAGGAGCCAGGGGGGCGTGCACTCGGCATTGGCCCCACTGTCGAGCAGCACGGTGGGGCTCGACCCGGGCACGGGGAGCATGGTGGCGATCGCCGGACGGGCGACACCGGTGATCCGGCCCATGCGCAGAAGGGCGCTCGCCATGGCTGCGCCGGTGTTGCCGGCGCTGACCATGGCCGAGGCCCGCCCGTCACGCACCGCCTCGGCCGCCCGCACCACGGAGGCGTCCTTCTTGCGCCGGACCCCCTGCAGCGGGTCGTCGGCCATGTCGATGACCTCGGTGGCGGCCCAGACCTCGAGGTCGCCGGGGTCGTCGATGGCGTCCGGCCGGCCGATCAGCACAACCGGAACGCCGAAGCGCTCCGCCGCCTCCCTGGCCCCGGCGACGATCTCACCCGGGCCCTTGTCGCCGCCCATCACGTCGACGGCGATGGGCAACTTCACCTCCGTGGACACGCTCACCGGCAGCCGCCGAAGGTCGGAGACCCGCTAGTCAACCTCGATGGCCTGGCGGCCGCCGTACCATCCACAGTTGGCACAGACCACGTGGGGCAGCTTGGCCTGGCGGCACTGGGGGCACATGCTCCGGGGCGGGCTGCCGAGGCGCCACGCCGACGCCCGCCGGCTGCGGCTCTTGGACTTCGACGTCTTCTTCTTCGGGACAGCCATAAGGGGACGATGTTACTCCTCGCCGGAGAGCCTGAGCACATCCAGGGCCGCCCACCGGACGTCGGCGGTCGCCGGTGGGCACCCGCAGTCGCCCGCGTTGAGGTCGGCCCCGCACGCCGGGCACAGGCCGCGGCAATCCTCCGAGCACACCGGGGCGAGCGGCAGGTCGAGGATCAGCGACTCCCGGGCCAGCGGCTCGAGGTCGACACGGTCGTGGCCCAGGGGGTAGCTCTCGCCGTCGCGGGGCGTGGACTCGAACAGCTCCTGGACGTCGACCCGCAATGTGCCCTGCACCGGTCGCAGGCACCGCCGGCACGGGCCCTCCCACGCGCCTTCCACCGTTCCGGTGGCCAGCAGGCCGTCGGACACCCACTCGAGGACGGTGTCCACCACCACCGGGACCTCAGTGCGGAGGGCGGAGTCGACGACGATGATCGGGCCGGGCAGGCGTCCTTCGACGCGCTCCCGGCGCCGGGCGCCCGGCTTGTAGACGAGATCGGCGACATTGACGACGAAGGGCTTCATCGCTCCTCATCTCACCACTGATCGGATGGCTAAACCGCCGGGCGGCCTCCCGGGCGACTCACCACCATCAGGAGCCGCCTCCCGGGCGGCTCACCACTGATCCTGATCGAAGAAGACCTCGCCGGTGTCCGGGTCGGCGTCGGTGGCGGTCTGGTCGCTCTCGGACGACTCGGGCAGCGGCGCCACCCGCAGCTTCTCGCGACCGCCCACCACGGTCTTCATGATCCGCTCGAGCACGATCTCGAAACTGGCGAGCTTCTGGTCGACGTAGTCCTCGGCCTCGTGCTTGAGCTTGCGGGCCTCGTCGTTGGCCTCCTCCAAGGTCCGGTTGGCCACCCGCTGCGCCTCCCGCACCAGCTCCGTGCGCTGCACGATGCGCTCCGCCCGCTCCCGGGCCGCGCTGAGAATCTCGTCGCCCTCGCGCTGCACCTTGGCCAGGTACTCCTGGCGCTCCTTCAGCAACCACCGGGCCTGGCGCATCTCCTCGGGGAGGCGGTTGATGGCCTCCTCGAGCATCTCCACCACCTCGTCCTTCTCCATCCGGACGGTGGAGGAGAGCGGCATCTTCGGCGCTGAGTTCACCAGGTCGAGCACCCGCCGGAGCAGGACCTCGGTGTCGGGCGCCTCGCTGTGGCGATCGGGAACGATCACGGTTTCACCGTAGCCCGCGCCAGGGTCCCCGGACTGGGAGGGCGGGACGAATTGTTCTTCGTCGACCTCCGCGTCGTTCCTTCATCGCCACGTCAGGGGCCGAACCGCTCCTTGAGTCGCTGGGCGATCGGGGCGGGCACCATCGCCGACACGTCGCCTCCGAAACGGGCGACCTCGCGGACCAGGCTCGACGACAGGAACGAGTGCTCGGGAGCGGTCGGGAAGAACACGGTGGCGATCCCGGACATGCGCTCGTTCACCTGCGCCATCTGCAGCTCGAAGTCGAAGTCGGAGACGGCCCGAAGCCCCTTCACGATGGCCTCGACGCCATGGGCGAGTGCGAAGTCCACCAGCAGCCCCTCGAACGCGCCGATCTCGACGTTGCCGAGATGGGCGGTCACCTCGGCCAGCATGGCCTGGCGCTCGTCGAGGCTGAACAGGGGCGGCGCCTTCCCGGGGTTCCCCACCGCGGCGACCAGCACGTGATCGAAGAGCCTGGATGTGCGCTCGATGACGTCGAGGTGACCGAAGGTCACGGGGTCGAACGAACCGGGTATGAGGGCCTTCGGCAATTACCCCTGCTCCGCATCCTGCTCGAACCGGGCGAGCGTCACCACGGTATCGCCGTAGCGCTTCGACCGGAGGGCACGCCATCCGGGGACGAGCGCGACGTGGGCGCCGGCCTCGATCGCCACCAGGCGGGCCGGCAGCACGGCGAGCAGCCGGGGCCAGTCGTCGAAGGCGTAGGGAGGGTCGGCGAACGCGACGTCAACCGGCTCCGGGGGCGCGTCGGATAGGAAACGGAACACGTCGGCGTGCACCACCCTGGCCCGCTCCGCCAGCCCGGTGGCGGCCAGGTTGTCCTTGATGGCCCGCACGGCCTCGACGTCGGCGTCGACGAACGTGGCCGACGATGCGCCTCGTGACAGGGCCTCGATGCCGAGCGCCCCGGTGCCCGCGAAGAGGTCGAGCACCGTCGCCCCCGCGACCGCGTCAAGGCTGCCGAGGGAGTTGAACAAGGCCTCCCGGACCCGCTCGCTGGTGGGGCGCACCCGGCGACCGGCGGGGGCCTTCAGCCGCCGTCCACCGGCAAGCCCGGCCACCACCCTCATCGACGGCACGGTAGCCCGGCCCGGCGGTAGCGGCGCGGTGCACGAGACCTGTGTAGCTTTCTGCCCAGCATGCGGCGACTTCTCGTGATCCTTTTCGCGCTCACGGCTGGGCTGGGCGGCGGATCGGTGGTCCTCGCCCCCGCCGGGCCCGCCGGAGCGCAGGCCATTCCCGACGACCCGCGACTCGGTCTGATCTACGAGGGACTTCGCGCATCGGGCGCCGACAGCCTCTGCGGTGGGGCGTTCGAGTCCTACCTCGACGCCGCGGTCGAGCCCTGGATGAAGCAGGTGCTGTGCACCCATGGCCCGGACCCGGCGCCGGAGGGCGTCGACGTCCGCGAGGACCGGCCGCCCGACGAGGCGGCGGAGCTCGCCTTCCCGTCCGCCGCCACCGCCGCCGAAGGCGGCGCGGTGCCGTGCTACGGCACCGGCTCCGACGGCTTCCGGGTCCAGCTCGTCTACGCCCGCAGCGCCGCCCGCACCGACCGGTTCGCCAGCTATGCCGCGTCGTTCCGGTCATGGGCGGCCCGGATGGACCAGGTGGTGAACAACAGTGCGGCGGAGACCGGGGGCACCAGGCACATCCGGTTCGTCACCGACACCAGCTGCAACCCGGTCATCGACAGGGTCACGTTGAGTGCCGACGCCATGTCGAACTTCCCGACGATGGTGTCGGAACTGCACTCGCGGGGATATTCCCGCACCGACCGCAAGTACGTCGTATGGGCCGATGCCAACGTGTACTGCGGCATCTCCCACTTCTGGGCCGACGACACGGGCGACCCCACGCCCGGACGCAACTACAACAACGGAAACCCGTCGGCCGCCGCGGCCATAGGCCGGATCGACAACGGCTGCTGGGGGCTTTCGAACCTGGTCGAGGCCCACGAGCTGGTCCACCTCCTGGGAGGGGTGCAGCCCTCGGCCCCGAACGCCACCTCCAACTGGCACTGCAAGGACGAGTCCGACCGCCTCTGTTACGCGGACGGCTCAGGGGCGACCATGCGACAGGTGTGCCCGACCTGGCACGAGACTCTGTACGACTGCAACCACGACGACTACTTCAGCACCGCGCCGGCACCGGGCAGCTACCTCGCCACGCACTGGAACACCGCCAACAGTGCGTTCCTGAGCGGTCAGCCGGCGGCCACCCCGGCCTCGACCACCGTTCCTCCACCGACGACGACGACTACCACTGCGCCGCCGGCCACGACCACCACGATCGCCCCACCGCCGGCGACGACCACCAGCACCACGGTCGCTCCGGTGACGACGACCACCTTGGGGCCCGCGGCGACGACGACCACGGTGACGCCCCTGACCACCCCGCCGCCGGCGCCACCGCCGCCGCCGGCGCCGACCGGCGCGACACCGTCGTCGCCGCAGTCTCTGAGTGCCACCCAGCCCGCCGTGGGGGCGGGGGTCCAGCTCTCCTGGCAACGACCCGCGACCGGACCGGTCACCGGCTACCGGGTGTACCGCGGCACCACGCCGTACAACACGACGCTCCTGGCCGAGCTGCCCGACGTCCTGGGCTACAACGACGCCACGGCCGGCCGGGCGCTGTACTTCTACCGGGTGACCGCCCTCAACGCCGCCGGCGAGGGGCCCAGCTCGGCGCTCACCGGGATGATCGGCAAGGCGCCGACGGCGGCCGGCAGCGTCCGGGAGGACATCGACCGCCGCCTGATCGTCTCCCACTCCCGGATGCGATCCGCGCTCTCGCCTCGGTGGGCCTGATCGCCCGCTGAGTCGCGCCACCCCTCAGTACACTGACGGGTCCGAACGGCGGGAGGGTAGAGCGAGGCACACAGTGCGCACCAGCAGCATGGGCATGGGCCGGTCGCGGACCGGTCCGCAGCTCGCCGTGGACGCCTGTGCCCGTCGGTTGCGCCCGCTGTCCGGCCTCGCCGACCCGCCCCCGATCAGCTGGTTCGGGCCCGCCGGCTTCCCCGCTTCCCGGCCGGGAAGCGAGGCGTCGGTCCAGGCCCTCTGTGGCCTCATGGAAGTGCACGGCAGAGACCGCAGCACGCCGCGTCGCCTGGGCCTCGAGGTGGCGTCCGTCGCCGCCGGCCTCCTGGCTGCGCAGGGCCGGATGGCCGCCGCCGTCGCCGGCCTCCGCGACCGGCCCGTCCCCGTGATGGAGACGTCGGTGCTGCAGGCCGGGCTCGTGCTGCTCTCGCACTACTTCGTGGTGGCCACAGGGCTCGGCGACGCCGTGCCCGGACCGCCCCTCCCTGCGCCCGGGCCTCCGTTCCTCAGTGCCGACGGGCACTGGTTCGAGATCGAGACGCTCGACGCCGAGCCGTGGAAGGCGTTCTGGACGCACCTGGGCGCCGCCGGCGCCGACCTGGGCCGGGCTTGGACGCTGTTCCGGTGGCGCTATGAGCGGGCGGCATGCACCCTCCCACCCGAGCTGCACGAGGTCACGAGGCGCTACCCGCTGGCCGAGCTGGCCCGGGCGGCAGCCGCCGCCGAGGTGAGCCTGACTCCCTTGCGGGGGTACCCCGAGGTGCTGGCGGAGCCGGGAACAGAGGCGGCCCACCCGGTACTTCACTCCCCCGGTGAGGCCTCGCCACGGCCTCATGGGCGAGAGCCGGTGCCCGGCGACCTGCCGCTCGCCGGCATCAAGGTGGTGGAGGCCACGAGCCGCATCCAGGGCCCGTTCGCAGGGATGCTCCTGCGGATGCTGGGGGCCGAAGTCCTGAGGATCCAGCCGCCCGAGGGCGACTACGGCCGGGCCGCCCTCTGCCTCCACCGGGGCAAGGACGCTGTCCGGCTCGACCTGAGCGGCCCCGCCGGTCGGGCCGATCTCGTCGAGCTGGTGACGGGCGCCGAGGTGTTCCTGCACAACTGGCGACCGGGCAAGGCGGCCGAGTGGGACCTGGAGTTCGACGACCTGGCGGCCCGCCGGCCCGGCCTGGTCTACGCCAACACCTCGGGCTGGGGTGACCGACCGGAGGCCAGGCGGCTGGTGGGCACGGACTTCCTCGTGCAGGCCTACGCCGGGCTGGGCCACGGCCTCCACCCCGAGGACGAGCCTGCGTTCCCCTCCCGCATGATCCTCTGCGACCTGTTCGGTGGGATGGTCGCCGCCGAGGGCATCGTCGCCGGCCTGTACCGGCGGGAGCAGGACGGCAGGGCGTGCGAGGTGCGGTCATCGCTGCTGGCCGGGGCCATGGCGCTGCAGGCGCACGTCCTCGACGACCTGGCCCGGGGCAAGGAGGTGGGCCGGCGCGACGGGCGGCCGGTCTGGGGCCTCCTCGACCGCCCCGTCGCCACCACCGACGGCGCCCTCATGGTGAGCGCGGACGATGACGAGAGGTTCGAGCTCCTCTGCCGGCTCTGCGACGTGGACCCGGCCGGTGCGTCCCGGGCCGTGACCGAACGGCGGATCGTCGACCGCCTGGCCGAGGGCATGGCCGCCGACTGGGAGGAGAAGCTCGTCGAGGCGGGCATCGCCGCCGCGGTGGTGTGCGGCGACCTGGCCACCATCCCCGCCGACCCTCGGCTGTCGGCGCTGTTCGAGCCGGTCGGCGAACGCGGCCTGGCCCCCCGCTCGCCGTGGTCGGCGCCATGAACGAGCCGTCCACCGTGGCCCATCTCCTGGCCCCGAGCCTCCAGGCCGCCTGCCGGCAGTGGGCCGACCGGCCGGCCGTCACCTTCGAGGGAACGACGCTGACCTACGCGGAGGTCGGGCGGGGAGTGGCCCGGCTCGCGGGGGCGTACCGCCGTCTCGGCATCGGCGTCGGCGACCGCATCGTCTGCCAGTTGCCGAACTCACCCGAGCACGTGATGGCCATCAACGCGGCCTGGGCGGTCGGCGCCATCCACGTCGGCACCGACAACGACCTCACGGGCCCTGAGCTGGCCTGGCTGGTCGAGCACACCGAGGCCGCCGCCCTGCTGTTCCGCCCCCACCCCGCGGCCGCCGACCCGCTGGCCCAAGTGCGGGCGGTGCGGGCCGTGTCCCCGGAGACCCGCCTGGTCCTGAGCGGCCCGGTCGACGACGGCTCGACCCACCGGCTCGACGACCTGCTGGCCGGCCCCGACGAGCTTTCCGACTGGTCACCGCCGCACGCCCACGACGACACCGCCCACCTGCTGCTCACGTCGGGGACGACCGGCCGTCCCAAGGCGGTGATGGAGACGCTGCCCGCATGCTGGGCGAAGATGCAGTTCTTCGTCGACGCCTTCCGGCCCGGCCCTGACGACGTCCACCTGCTGTACCTCCCCATGGCTCACGTGTTCGGGTTGCGCCTGTCCATGCTCGCCCTGCTGAGCGGTGGGCGGCTCGCCGTCGCCGAGCGGTTCTCGCCCCGGGGCGCCCTGCGGCTGGTCACCGAGGAGCGGGTCACAGTGCTGCCGGGCATGCCCGCCCACTTCACCCTGCTGCTCGACGCCCTCGATCCCGACGAGCACCGGGTGGACAGCCTCCGGTGGGCCATCTCGGCCGCGTCGACCCTGCCCCGACCGCTCGTCGAGCAGATCTACGACCGGCTGGGCGTCGAGCTGCTCTACGTCTACGGCTGCAGCGAGAACTTCACCGTGCAGACGACCGACCGCGACGACATCCTGCGCGGCTCGGTGGGGCGCCAGGTGTTCAAAGGCCCGGAGGGCACCCCGCCGGACGGCACCGTCGCCATCCTCGAACCGGGAGGCGACGTGCCGCTCGCCGCCGGCGACGTCGGCGAGATCGCCTTCGGCGCCGCCCATCCGGTCCGCTACTGGAAGGACCCCGACGCCGCCACCGACGGCTGGTACCGCACCGGCGACCTCGGCCGGATCGACCCCGACGGCGCCCTCCACATCGTCGGCCGGCTGAAGGAGCTGATCAACCGGGGCGGCCTGCACGTGTCGCCGACTGAAGTGGAGACGGCGGTGAGGCTTCATCCGGACGTCGCCGACAGCGCAGTCCTGGCTACGCCCGACCCCGTCGTCGGCGAGGCCATCTGCGCCTGTGTGGTCCCCGGAGATGGCGGCGCGCCGGACGTGGCCGAGCTGCGCGCCTTCCTGGCCCCCGTGCTCGCCCGCCACAAGCTGCCCGACGAGCTGTGCGTGCTCGAGTCCATCCCACGGACCAAAATCGGCAAGGTGGACCGCCCCCTGCTTCGGACCGTCGTGCTCGACGAGGGCCTGCCGCGCCAACGGTGGCGGAGCCCCTAGTGCCGGCGGCGCCAGCCTTCGTCCCCACGCCCGACGGCGTGGAGGTGGCCACCCACCAGTTGGGCGGGCGCGGCGCCCCCCTCGTCATGGCCCACGCCGCCGGATTTCACGGGCTCGTTTTTTCCCCGCTGGCTCACCACCTGGCCCCACAGTTCCGATGTGCCGCCTACGACGCCCGCGGTCACGGCGACACCCGCCTGCCGGCCGGGCGGG
The DNA here is from genome assembly GCA_902805665.1 of uncultured Acidimicrobiales bacterium. Taxonomy (GTDB): domain Bacteria; phylum Actinomycetota; class Acidimicrobiia; order Acidimicrobiales; family AC-14; genus CADCTB01. The sequence continues at coordinate 6,715 of CADCTB010000092.1, read as the reverse complement.
GCCTCGACTGGTACGGCCTGGCCGCCGACGTGCTGGCGGTCGTGGACGGCCTGGACCTCGACCGGCCCTACGCCTTCGGTCACTCGAGCGGCGCCACCGCGGTGCTGATGGCGGAGCAGGCCCGGCCGGGCACCTTCGCCGCCATCTACTGCTTCGAACCGGTCATCGTCGCCGCCGACCCTCCCCTCGGCCGTGACCACGACAACGTGCTCGCGGGCCGGGCCCGCCGGCGGCGCACGTCGTTCGCCTCACGCGAGCACGCCCGCCGCCACTACGAGTCCAAACCGCCTCTGGACTCCGTGGCCCCTGAGGCCCTGCGGGCCTACGTGGAGCACGGCTTCGAGGACGGGCCCGACGGCGGGGTGCAGCTGAAGTGCCGGCCCGAGCACGAGGCGGTCGTCTATGAGACGGCCACCGACCACGACGCCTACGCCCGGCTCACCGAGGTCGCCTGCCCGGTGGCGGTGGCGTGTGGCTCCGAGAGCGAGGGATGCACACCGGATCGGGCCCGTTGCCACGTGGCCCGGCTGCCCATGGGCCGGAGCGAGATCCTCGACGGCCTCGGCCACCTCGGGCCCCTCGAGCGACCTGACCAGGTCGCGTCCTCGGTGGTCCGCTTCTTCGCAAGCGCAGGTACGGACCGAGTGTGAGCGGGGTCACCGGCGCAGAGCCCTCGGTCGCCGCGCTGGTCGACGAGGCCGCGGCCCGGGCCGGGCCCTGGCCCGGTGCGGTGCCATTCCTCGAGAACCTCGAGCTGCTCGTGGACTCCGCCCGTCGAACGGGAGCCCTGAACGCCACCGGCCACCAGGTCCTGCACAAGGCGGCGGTGCGGCACCTGCGCAACCTCCGACAGCTGCAGGCATACGTGGACGACCACCCCGACGCGGCCCGCCGGCCGCTCGAGGGCCCCGTCGTCGTCACCGGCATGCCCAGGACGGGTACGACCCTTCTCCACAACCTGCTGGCGCTCGATCCGGCGCACCGCGTCCTGCGGTTCTGGGAGGCGCTCCACCCTCTGCCCCCGGATGCCGGCGGCCCATCACCGGACGTGCTTCGGGCCCAGGCCGAACGCTGGCTCGACGGGTTCTACCGACTGGTCCCGGAGTTCCAGGCCATCCACCGGGCCACCGCCACCGGACCGGAGGAGTGCGACGCCCTGCTGCAGAACAGCTTCGCCAGCCAGCACTTCGACGACATGTTCGACGCCGAGGACTATTCGGCGTGGCTGGCCGGCGCATCGCTGCACGACGAATATCAGCACTATGCCCTGCAACTGCGGGTGCTCTCCGGGCCGATGGCGACCGGGACGAGGTGGGCGCTCAAGTCACCGAGCCATCTCGGCCACCTCGACGCCCTGTTCGCGGCCCTGCCCGGCGCCACGGTGGTCATCTGCCACCGCCACCCTCGCGAGGCGGTGGCGTCCTACGCCAGCCTGATCCACGCGCTGCGCCGCACCTACAGCGACGCCGCCTCACCCGGCGCCATCGGCCGGCAGGCGTTGTCCCGCACGGCGACGGCCATGCGACGGGCGATGACGGTGCGGGAAGAGTCCAGTGGCGCAGCCGTGGTCGACGTGGCCTATCAGGACCTGGTGCGGGATCCGGTGGGGACGGTGCGGTCCCTGTACGAACGGTTGCACCGTCCGCTCGGGGTCGGGATGGACGACCAGGTCGTCGCCTATGCGACCGCCAACCCCCGACACCGGCACGGCCCGCACCGCTACGAGCTCGCCCGGTTCAGCCTCACCGACGAGGAGGTCGACGCCGCCTTCGGTCCCTATATGGAGCGCTTCGGCACCATCGCCGGCGGCTGACGGTCACCCGGCCGCTCCGGCCACGCCCCCGACCGCAGCACGAACCGGCGGAGCTTGCCGGTCGGTGTCCGGGGCAGGGCGTCGACGAGCGTCACCCGGCGGGGCACCTTGAACGGTGCCAGCTGGGCCCGGGCCGTCGCGAGCAGCTCCGCCTCCAGCGCCTCGGCCGACTCCGTCCCGGGCCCGGCGACCACGAACGCCTCGAGCCGGGAGGCGCCGTCGGCGCCCACCACCCCGGCCACCGCCACCTCGGTCACCGCCGGATGGCGGCTCAGCACCGCCTCTATCTCGAGCGGCGTGACCGAGATGCCGCCCACCAGCTCCACGTCGTCCGCCCGGCCCCGTAGGTGCAGGAAGCCATCGGCGTCGAGCATGGCCCGGTCCCCTGTGGCCAGCCACTCGTCCTCGGTCGGGGCCGCGGGCCGGCCCAGATACCCCAGCGGCAGGGTCGGCCCGGCCACCCACAGTGCTCCGACCTCGCCGGGCGGAAGGGACCGGAGGTCGTGGTCGCGCACGGTGACCCGGTAGGGAGGCAGCGCCGTCCCCACCGTTCCGTCCTTCCACCCGTCGAGGGTGTTGCTGGCGAAGGTCTGCCCCACTTCGGTGGAGCCGAGGCCGTCGAGGATGGGGCAGCCCAGGAAGGCCCGGGCCCTGGCCGCGAGCTCCACCCCGAGCGCCTCGCCGGCGGAGACCGCCACCCGGACCGACTCCATGTCGGCAGCCCGACCGCCCGCCACCAGGTGGGCGTAGAACGTCGGGACGCTGAACAGCACTGACACCCGGTGTCGCCGCACCACGTCGGCGATCTCGTCGGGGCGGGGATGGGCGGCATGGAGCACGGCTCGGCAACCGGTCAGCAGGGGAAAGAACAACGAGTTGCCGAGCCCGTAGGCGAAGTACAGCTTGGAGACGGAGAGGACGACGTCGGTGCGGCGGATGGCGATGGCGGGGCGGGCGAACGCCTCGACGTAGACCAACGGGTGGCCGTGGGCGTGCAGAGCGGCCTTCGGCGACCCGGTGGTGCCCGAGGTGTACTGGGCGTAGGCGGCGTCGCCTGGGCCGACGGGAGCCGCCACCGCAGGCGGGTGGGCGGTGAACGCCGTCTCCAACTCCTCACCAACCACCACCTCCTCGTGCTCGAAGCGGGATGCCAGCTCGGAGGAGCACACGACCACCCTCGCCGCGGTGTCGTCGGCCGCAGCCCGGTGGTCGCCGGCGGTGAGCCTCGGGTTGACCGGGACCGCCACCGCCCCGATGCGCACCGCACCGAGGAACGCCCAGGCGAACTCCGGGCCGTCCGGCAGGGCGATCAGCACGCGGTCGCCGCGCCCCACACCCATCCCGGCCAGCAGCGTCCCCGTACGCGCCGCTCCCTCGTGGACCTGGGCATGGGTGAGTGCCCGCTCGCCGGCCAGGAACGCGATGTCGTCGCCCCAGCCGCCCTTGCCGGCCTCCGCCTCCATCACCGCGGCCAGGTTCATGCGACAGGACCGCACGCGCTCAGCACCATCCGGCCGTCGCTCGGGCCGACCGGCCACCAACCGGCGGCCACCAGGCGGCCCCATGCCAAGAAGGGATCGGGGTCGGCGCCGCTCAGGGCGGACACCACCGCGCCCGCCACCAGCCACAGGCGAGCTCCCGACGCCACATGGGCGTCGACGTCGGCGTCGTCGTGGGGGTCGAGCCGCTCGGTGGCCAGCAGCATCGCGACGTGGAGCGCGGCCTCCATCTGCTCGTCCCGGGCCGCGGCGGCAAGGGCCTGGCGGCACCCGTTCCGGCGGCGGTCGACTTCCGCCAGCCAGGTCCCGTCCACCTGCCCCGCCGCCTCCACCCCCTCGCCGAGGCTCACGCGGGCGAGGGGCAGATCCACGGTCCCCGCCGGCGTCATCAGCGCCAGCGAGTCGACGTCGACCCCGGCTTCAGCTGCGCCCCTCACGAGCGCGTCGAGCAGCTCCTGCACCCGGGCGCCCCCCGGCCCCAACGCCTCGGCGAAGGTGACGCGTCGTCCGTCCTGGTCGACGACGGTCAGTGGCCAGGCCACCTCAGGAGCAGCGGACAGAGTGGCGGCGGGCGATCGCCGGCCGGCCGCGAGATCGCTCCCGCGGGCGTCAACTGCGCGCCAGGTCACCCGTTCCAGTGGCGGTCGACGTCGGGGAATCGCAGGCCCAGGTCGCCCTCCACGAACTGCCGGCACCGACCGGCCCACTCGGCCCGGGCTTCGTCGTTGGTCCGCTGCTTGACGCCCCAGCGGCGGAACGCATCGTTGTTGACCGACACGCTCCGGCCGAAGAAGGGCACGGTGACGTGGACGAGGTCGTCGACCGCGCGCTGGACGAGCGGGAGGGCCGCCGGGTCGGTGACCAACTCCCTGGTGTGCGCCTTGCCGAAGGACACGTGGAAGTGCTCCTCGGGCAGCAGGCGGACGACCAGGTGGCGCAGCGGCAGATACGACGTGGCCAGCAACTCCTCCATGAGCACCACCTCGGCCAGGTCGACCAGTGCTTTGAGGACCACGAACTCGGCCCACGACGTCAGCTGGTAGTCGAACACCGACAGCGCCCGGTCGTGGGACGCCTCGCCGAGGCCGAGGTCGGAGGCCAATCGCTGGAACTTGAGGTGGTGGCCGTACTCCTCCATGGCGATCCGGCACGCCAGCCACTTCTCCTTGGGCCCGGGCGCCAGGGCGATGGCCGGCTCGTCGAAGGCGGCGGCGCCCGCCAGCTCGTTGCGCACGTGGCTCACCACCACCTTGCCCACCGCCCGCACGTAGTCCGGCCCCAGCGCGTGAGCCGCAGCGGCATCGCGCACCTCACCGGGGAACGCAGCAGCGGTCACTCCGGCGCTCCCCCGACGGGCACGGGCGGGCCGCCGAAGAGGTCGAACTCCGATTCGAGTGGTGCGAGGTCGGGCTCGAGCCGGTGGCGGAGGTCGGCCAGAGAGGCCGCACTCCAACCCTGCTGGTCGACGAAGCGCGCGGCCGGCCGCGGCTGCGACCACAGGGTCACCTCGGCGCCCCGGGCACCGAAGATCTGCCCCGACACGCCGGCTGCCGCCGGCGAGCAGAGCCAGGCCACCAGGGGCGCCACGTCATGCGGCCGGGCCGCGGGCGCGGCCTCGAGGTAGCGGCGCAGCTGCTCGGTGGCCGGGGGGATGGACTCGGTCATGCGGGTGAAGGCGAACGGGGCGACGTAGTTCACGCAGACGTCCCGGCCCGTCATCTCCAGGGCGACGGCCCGGGTCAGGCCGAACAGCCCGGCCTTGGCCACGGCGTACGCCGGCTGACCGACGCTCCCGACCAGGCCGGCCGCCCCCCCGAGGTACACGATGCGCCCGTACCGCTCCCGACGGACGGTTGCTGCCAGCGCCCGGGTGAGCTCCACGGCGACGGCGAGATGCGACCCGAGCACCTCTGACCAGTCTTCGTCCGACGCCTTGTGCACCATGCCGTCGCGCAACGTGCCCGCCGCGTGCACGAGCACCGACGGCGTCACACCCATCCAGTCGTGGACGGCGGCGACCAGTGCCTCGGCCGCCGGCCGGGTGCGGGCGTCGATGGCCATTGCGAGCGCGTGGCCCCCCGCCGCCCGGATCTCCTCCGCGACACCGTCGGCTGGGACCGGGTCAGGTCCGTGGCCGTCGAGGCCTACCCCCGTGTCGTTGACGCACACGGGATGGCCGCTCTCCGCAAGCGCCACAGCGACGGCCCGGCCGATGCCGCGGCCACCGCCGGTGACGATGCTCACCCCGGGCCGAGTCACTCGGCCCACCGTAGATCGCGACCGGGGGCCCGCAGCTGCGTCGGTCATCCGCGACGGGACCTTTTAACGGGTAGCCTGCCCCCGACGGGATTCGCGGGGGAAGTTCACCCCAGCGCGGGAGGTTGCATTGTGGGGGTACACCTTCGTAGGCGGAACGGACGGACGGCCGTGGTCCTGGCCGTGCTCACCGCGGCCATGGGGCTCATCGTCACCGGTCCGGCACATGCCGTCCAGTTCTGCAGCACCGGCGCGATCGTGTTCACGGCCCCGACAGAGCCGACGGCGGCGATCCGGCCGCTCCAGCCTTACCCGTCCGAAGTAACGGTGAGCGGGCTCACCGGCGTGATCACCGACGTCAACGTTCTGTTGAACGACATCTCCTACGTCTTCCCCGAAGACCTCGACGTCCTCGTCGTCCACCCCGACGGCACCAGTGTTCTGGTGATGTCGGATGCGGGCGGTAACGGGGACAATGCCCCCGAGTCGACCACCGCCGTGGACCTCAACCTCGACCAGCAGGCGACCAACGCCCTACCGACAGACACCCAACTGTCCAGTGGCACGTTCCGGCCGGTGGACGACGATGACGACTCGGACGCCAGATTCCCGGTCGACACCTTCCCGGCGCCGGCGCCCGCCATCGGCGGCACCGATCTCAGCGTGTTCAATGGCAAGAACCCCAACGGCACGTGGCGCCTCTACGTCGTCGACGACGAGCCTGGCCCGCCGGACCCGGGCCAGCAGATCGGCAGCTGGTGTGTCGACATTCTCACGGACAGCTCGTCCTCGACGACCTCGTCGACGGTCGCACCCACTACCAGCACTTCCACCAGCAGCACGTCGACCTCGACCACGACAGCTCCGACCACGAGCAGCACGTCGACGTCCACCACGACAGCCCCGACCACGAGCAGCACGTCGACGTCGACCACCACGGCTCCGACCACCAGCAGCACGTCGACGTCCACTACGACGGCCCCGACCACCAGCAGCACGTCGACGTCCACAACCGTGGGGTCCACGACCACCAGCACCGTGCCGGCGGGCGACGCATGCGCCGGGATTCTGGCCGACCGGGCCGCGTTCAACGCCCGGTACGACGCCGTGCGGGCCGGACTGCTCCGGTCGTTGACAGGCGAGGCCC
>CADCTB010000091.1 GCA_902805665.1 uncultured Acidimicrobiales bacterium | reverse complement strand
GGTGGAAGACGTTGTAGGCCGGCGCCGTGCTCGTCCTCCCACGCTCGTTCGGCGACAGGAAGCCCAGGATCCCCACCACGACGAGGAGCGGAGCGAAGAGGCCCAGCACCCACCGACCGATCACCGGCCCGCCCCGGCGAGAACGGCTCTGGCTCTTCGGCGGCTGAACTTGTTGAGGACGACGACGAAGAGCATCAGGTCGAAGAAGATCAGGTGCACGGCGACGTCACGGGGCTTGCCGAAGGCGACGGCGGTGGCTACGCCGGCGGTGATCCAGAGCACCCACGCCCAGTTGGTGATGCGGTCCCACACGCAACGGTGCCCGCGTTCCACGGTCTCGGCCCAGTAGATCGCCGCCGCGGCGATGCGCGGGTCCGGGATCGCCTCGTTCGAGCGCAGGAACCGGCTGAACGCCCGCTGACCCTCTCGGTCGAGATCGGCGTCGATCGAGGACCTCCAGTTCCGGAGCGACGAGTCGGCGCCGCAGAAGTAGAGGGAGGCCGCCATCAACGGCCCGAAGATCACGAAGAACAGCCAGCTCAACGGGCGCCGTTCCCTGCCATTCCCCGAAGCGTACGGTCAGAAAGCCTTTGCATCTCTGCGCCCTGCTTGCTACGCTACGAACACCAGTTCGAGGGACGCCTCCCTCCTTTGTCAGGCCCTCCGTCAGCGGAGATGGCTGCGATGTGCGAAGGCCTCAGGCAAGTACGGGAAGCGATGGGCCGCTACGCGGCCGTTTTCGACGCTTGTCTGCTGTCGACCGAGCAGGCGGCGGGTGCGGTGGCCGAGGCGGCCGCCATCGAGAAGATCGCGGCCACGCTGAAAGGGCTGGCCGCGGCGCGCGCCGCGAGCGGAGGAGCGTGGAAGGGCGCCGGCGACCGCTCGGCGGCCCATCATCTGGCTCGAACCACGGGGACGTCGGTCAGCCAGGCCAGCGAGGCCATCGAAACCGCCCGCCGCCTCGAGAAGCTGCCGGCGGTCGCTGCGGCCGCCAGGGCCGGTGAGCTGTCGGCCCAGCAGGCAGCTGCGGTGTCCGATGCGGCGGCCGTTGATGCCTCGGCCGAAGCCCGTCTCGTCGAGAAGGCCCGCACCTCCTCGCTGGGTGAGCTCCGAGAGGAGTGTTCCCGCACCAAGGCCGCGGCCAGGCCCGATGCCGAGGCCCGCCGACGAGCGATCCACGCGGAGCGGTTCCTGCGCAGCTACAACGACGCTGAGGGCGCGTGGAACTTGCGCATGCGAGACAACCCCGAGGTGGGAGCCGAGGTCATGGCCGCCATCGACGCGATCCGTGACCGGCTGTTCCGGACCGCTCGGAGGCAAGGGCACCAGGAGCCGTCCGAGGCCTACGCCGCCGACGCCCTCGCCGAGTTGGTCCGAACCGCTCCCAACCGTTCCGGGTCCAGGAGCGCCGGCTCCCGGGCCAAGATCATCGTGCGTGTCGATCTGCCGGCCCTGCTCAGGGGCCAGGTCGCGACCGGCGAAGTGTGTGAGCTGGCCGGCTTCGGGCCCGTTGCCGCGTCAGCCGTTCGCGATCTGATCGACACCGGCGACCCCTTCCTGGCCGCGGTCGTCACGAGCGGCGAGCAAGTGGTGGGCGTTGCCCACCTCGGGCGACGCCCCACTGCCCATCAGCAGACCGCGCTCGAGTGGCTGTATCCCACATGCGCGGTCGAGGGCTGCTCGACGGTGACGTGGCTCGAGAACGATCACCGTATCGACTGGGCCAGGACCCACACCACCGTGCTCGACCTTCTCGACCGGCTGTGCTCCCATCACCACGACCGCAAGAGCCTCGACGGGTGGGGACTGGTGGCCGGCCATGGCAAGCGGGCGTTCGTCCCACCAGGCGATCCGCGTCACCCGCAGGCGTCGCCTGCCGCACAGAGCGCGGCGTGATGCGACGCGCCCGCGATTTAGCGGAAGGGCCCGACCTCGTCCTTGCCGTCTCCCGGCCCGAGGTTGGTGTCGTCCTCGTCGATCTTGTCGCTGGCGTTGTTGTCGTCGCACGCCACGCCGCCGAAGACCAGAATCGCACTCGCCATGAACGTTGCGATGAGCTTGCGCATGTCCCCCCTGGGGCCGTTCCCTGCGGACGACCTCAGTGACGCCCTCGTTCGTTGATTCCCGAACCGGCAGCCGGCCAACCACGAAGTCGGCCTCCGCTCTCGGTGCTCGACTTGGCCGTGGTCAACGCCGGGGGCACGACAGGGGAGGCCCTGGCCGCCACCACCACCTTGGCCCAGCGCGCCGACGAGCTGGGTTTCCACCGGTTCTGGGTGGCCGAGCACCACAACATGCCCCTGGTGGCCAGCACCACACCTCCGGTGCTCATGGCCCACCTGGCTGCCCGCACCACACGCATCCGGGTCGGCTCCGGCGGCATCATGCTCCCGAACCACGCACCCCTGGTGGTTGCCGAGCACGTGGCCGCGCTCGAGGCGCTGCACCCCGGGCGGATCGACCTGGGGCTGGGGCGGGCGCCCGGCACCAGCCAGGAGACGGCCGTCGCGCTGCGGCGGTCGGTGAACCTCCTGGGCGCCGAGGACTTTCCCGGCGACCTCGTCGACCTGATGGGCCTGCTCGGCGACGTCCGGGGCGAAGGAGGTCTCTGGGAGCGGTTCTCGGCCACGCCGGCGGCCACCTCGTCACCGCAGATCCTGTTGTTGGGCTCGAGCGGGTTCAGCGCCCAGCTCGCAGGGCGGCTCGGCCTCCGGTTCGTCTTCGCCCACCACTTCGACCAGGGCGGCACCCTCGAGGCCCTCGACCTCTACCGCAACGCCTTCCGACCGTCACCGGCGCTCGACCGGCCCCACGTGACCGTCACCGCCAACGTGCTGGTGGCCGACACCGACGAGGAGGCGGACTGGGAGGCGGGGCCCGGGCGTCTGATGGTCCACGCCATCCGATCGGGCCGCTTCTCCCCGCTGCTCACGCCCGAAGAGGCTGCGGCCTTGCCGGAGATGGCGCTGGCCCGGGCCGCGCCGACGAACCGCATCGTCGGCTCACCCCCCACCGCGCTGGCCCAGCTCGACCGGTTGGTGACCGCCACCCAGGCCGACGAGATCATGATCACCACCGTGGCCCACGGGATCGGCACGAGGCTTCACAGCCTCGAGCTCCTCGCCGGGCTGTGGCCTCTAGGCCTTCCAGCGGCCCCAGTCGACCAACTCGTCGAGGGGGATCCGGGGTGATGACTGCTTCTCCTCCTCGGGCGGGGCGGGGTGGCCGAGACCCACGCCCATCGGCGCCTCGTGATCGTCAGGGAAGCCCAGCAGGTCCCGTACGCGGTCCTCGTCGTGGAACGTCACCGGGCAGGAGGCCAGGCCCAAGCCGTGGGCGGCCACCATGATGTTCTGGGCCATTCGGCCGATGTCGAACGCCTTGCCGCCCTCCTTGGGCACCACGATCGCCAGGACAACGGGAGCGCCGGCGACCCAGTCGGCGAACTTGCCGCTCTCGGCCAGCGTGGCCCGGTCGTCGGGATCGGTGACCACCACGATGCGGTTCAGCTGCTGGTTCTTGGCGCTTCCGGCCATGCGACCGGCTTGGAGGACCCGGTGCAGATCTTCGTCGGACACGGGGTCCGGGGAGAACGACCGGGTGTCGCGCTTGTCGACGATGGCCTCGTAGACGTCCACGCGTTCAGTTTGCCCGCATGGAAGCCCCGGGTAGTCCAGCGCCCATGGGCAGCCGGAACGAGACCAATCCGTCCCTCTGGGTGGGCACCACCCGGGAAGCTCCCCGGTTCCACGAGCAACACGGCGACATGGACACCGATGTCGTGGTCGTCGGGGCGGGCATTGCCGGGCTCACGGCGGCGGCCCTCCTGAAGGCCGACGGACGGCGGGTGGTGGTCGTCGAGGCCGGGCGGGTGGCGGCAGGCGTCACGGGCTACACCACGGCCAAGCTGACGGTGCTGCACGGGCTGATCTTCGACGACCTGATCAGCGCTTTCGGCGAGGAGGGCGCCGGCAAGTACGCCAACGCCAACCTGGCCGGCATGGCGACGGTCGCCGACCTCGCCGTACGGCACGGGATCGAGTGCGACCTCGAGCGACGGCCGGCCTACACCTATACGACCGACTCGGCCATGGTCGACAAGATCAATGCCGAGGTGTCCGCCGCCCAGCGCCTGGGCCTGCCGGCCGAGTTCACCACCGCCACCGACCTCCCCTATCCGGTCGAGGGGGCCATCCGGGTCGACGACCAGGCCCAGTTCCACCCCCGCCGCTACTGCATCGGCCTGGCCCAGGCGGTGGACGGCGGCGCCGGCAGCGCCATCTTCGAGCGCACCCGCGCCCTGTCCATCAGCGACGAGGGGGACCGCTGCACGGTGGAGACCGACCACGGCACGATCACCTCGGACTTCGTCATCCAGGCCACCCACCTCCCGTTCTCCGACACCGGCGGCTTCTTCGCCCGGTCCCATCCCATGCGCAGCTACGCGCTGAGCGCCCGGCTCGACGGCCCCGTTCCCCAGGGCATGTACCTGTCGGTCGACTCTCCCAGCCGGTCGGTGCGCTCGGCCCGCATGGACGGGGAGGAAGTGGTCATCCTGGGCGGTGAGGGCCACAAGGTCGGCCAGGATCCCGACACCCGCGAGCGCTATGCGGCCCTGGAGGAGTGGTCGCGGGCCGAGTTCCCGATCCGGTCGATCGACTACCGGTGGTCGGCGCAGGATTACGTGCCCGTCGACCACGTCCCCTTCGTCGGGCCGGTGTCGCCGGGCAGGGACCGCGTGCTGGTGGCCACCGGGTTCAAGAAGTGGGGGATGAGCAACGGATCGGCCGCCGGCGTCATGCTGGCCGACCGCATCGCCGGGCGCGAGAACCCCTACGCCGACTTCTTCGACACCAACCGGCTCAACCCCAAGCAGTCGGTGAAGGAGCTGGTGAAGGAGAACGCCAACGTCGTCAAGCGCTTCATCGGCGACCGCCTTCGCACCGAGACCCGGTCCGTCGCCGACCTGGCTCCGGGCGAGGCCGCGGTGCTCGTCGAGGGCACCGAGCGGGTGGCCGCCTACCGCGACGAGGCGGGAGCCGTCCATGCCGTCTCCCCGGTGTGCACCCACATGGGTTGCACCGTCACCTGGAACACCGCCGAGACCACGTGGGACTGCCCCTGCCACGGGTCACGGTTCACCTGCGACGGCGCGGTCATCCAGGGCCCGGCGGTAAAGGACCTCGAGCGCAAAGAGGTCGGCGGGTAGCGTCCGGCTGGAGCGCCACCCTCGAGGCCGCGGCCGGAGCTGAGACGCTGTGGCCATGAGCGAGCGATTCGTCATGCGGGGCGGACCCTTCCCGGAAGCCGACCCGCTCCCGGTGCGGGAGGCGGCCGTGGCCGCCGTCGACTCCCTCCGGGTGGCGTGGGAGGCCGACCGGACGGGGCTGCTGCTGCTGGTCGCCATGAACACGGCGACCACGGTGGCCGAGGTGGCCCAGTTGCTGGCCAGCCGGAGCGCGGTCGACGGGGTGGTCGACGGCGACCGGCGCAGCGTGCAGGCCCGCCGGCTGCTCGTCTTCGGAGGCCTGGGCCTCGTGGCCGCAGCCGGTAAGAGCGTGCGGGGCGTCTGGGGCAATCCGGTAAGCACCGCCGCGCTCCGGCGGGTCGAGGGCCGCATCCTCGACGTGGTGGCGGCGATGGAGCTGGCCGACGTCGAGGACCCCGCCTTCCAGGACCGGCTCCAGCGGGCCCTCATGGGCGCCCAACGCCAGTCGATGCTCTTCGGCAACGCGCTGGCCGTTCCCCAGGCGGTCCTCGGCCTGGCCGGTGCCCTCGGGGCCATGACCGCCAGCGACCGGGCCCTGGTGCCCCTGGCCGTCGCCGGCTCGGTGCCCCGCTGGTACGTCATGCGCAAGATCCAGGATCCGGAAGCCGCCAACTGGGGCCGCGGCCGCGGTTGGGAGATGCGGCAGTCGGGGATGATCCGGTTCCTCCTGACCGGCACCAGTGCGGCCCACGAGCTGCGGGTCTTCGACGCCACGCCCTTCCTGCGGGAGCGCCACGACCGACTGGCGCAGGAGAGCGATGCCGCGCAGCGGGTCGTGTACCGGAAGAACGCCCGGCGCAGCCTGGTCGGGGCCCTGATGGCCCGCATGGCCGACGCCCCGGCGGCGACCCGGCTGCTGCTCCGGGTGACGAGGAAGGAGGCGTCGGTGGCCGACGCCGTGGCCGGAGGGCTGGCCTCCCGCAAGGCGGCCGGAGGCGTCCAGCGCATCGCGGAGACGGTCGACGGTCTGTGCCGGAGCGCAGCCACCACGGTCGACGTCCGCGACTTCCTGCGAGCGAAGCCGGCGAGGCGAACGGGCCGGACGCCGCCGGCGGACTTCACCCGCATCGTCGTGCGGGACCTGGCCTTCACCTATCCGGGACGGGACCAGCCCGTCCTCGACGGAGTCGACCTGGACATCGGCCAGGGCGAGGTCGTGGCGCTGGTGGGGGAGAACGGGAGCGGCAAGACGACTCTGGCCAAGTTGCTGTGCAGCCTGTACCAGCCGACCAGGGGCACCATCCACTGGGACGACGTCGACGTGGCCGAGTGCGATCCCGCCGGCGTCCGATCCAGGATCGCAATCGTCTTCCAGGACTTCGTCAAGTACCCCTCCCTCACCGCGGCCGAGAACATCGGCATCGGCCTCCCGGCCCGCATGGGCGACCGGGCCGCCATCGTGGAGGCCGCTCGACGAGCGGGCGCGGCGGCGGCCATCGACGGGCTGCCCAAGGGCTACGACACGGTGATGTCCCGGCAGTTCGGCGGCACCGACCTCTCGACCGGTCAGTGGCAGCGGGTCGCCCTGGCCCGCGCCTTCCTGCGGGACGCCCCGCTGGTCGTCCTCGACGAACCGACCGCCGCGCTCGATCCACGGGCCGAGCGCGACCTGTTCGAGACCGTTGCGTCGCTCTACCGCAGCCGGTCAGCGGTGCTCATCTCCCACCGGCTGTCGAGCGTGCGCTTCGCCGACCGGATCTGCGTCCTGGCCAAGGGGCGGATCACCGAGTCGGGCACCCACGACGAGCTCCTCTCCGCCGGCGGCGACTACGCCGAGCTCTTCGAGATCCAGGCCCGCGCCTACCGGTAGGCGGCGACAGTGCTCAGCCCGGGTGGCGCGAACGACTGGCCAGCCGGCTGCCCATCGTCCACACATGGGGCACGCCCGGAGCCCTTCCCGCGCTGTTACCGAACTGCAACGCAACGATCCGGCGACCGGCGTCGTCAGACGAGACATGAAGCGCACATCGATCCTGCGAATGCTCTGCACGGGTGTGGCTGCTCTCGTCGTCGTTGCTGCGGGCGTCAGTGTCACCCTCGGTCTCGCCCAGGGGCCGACGGTGGTCGAGGCTGCCGGCTTCGAGCCGGCAAGCACCGTACCGACCACCTCGTCGTCGACGACGTCCACCACCTCCTCCACCACGTCCACCACCGCTCCGCCCTCCCAGCCGGCGGGCCCGGCGGGAACGCTCCGGCGGGGTGACCGGGGCCCGGAGGTCCTGGACCTGCAGCGCCGGCTCCGCACCCTCGGCTACTGGCTCGGATCGCTCAACGACAGCTTCGGGCCGCTGACCGAGCAGGCGGTGACCGCCTTTCAGAAGGTCGAGGGCATGGCGCCCGACGGTGTCGCCGGCCCCGCGACCCAGGCCGCCCTCTCGGCCGCCGATCGTCCTTCCACGGCCGCCGCCGGGGACCTGATCGAGGTCGACAAGGAACGGCAGGTGCTGTTCGTGGTCCGCAGCGGCAAGGTGGCCTGGGCCCTCAACGTCTCAACAGGCACCGAGCTTCCGTACCGGGTCGGCGGGCGGACCGAACTGGCCGACACCCCGGTCGGTCGCTGGACGGTCGCCTGGGCGGTCGACGGCGTCGACGTCGGAGAGCTCGGCGCCCTGTACCGGCCCCGCTACTTCCATGCCGACGGCATCGCCGTGCACGGCTACCACTCCGTTCCCGCCTACCCCGCGTCCCACGGGTGCGTGCGGGTGACGGAGGCCGCCATGGACTGGGTGTGGGCGGAGAACCTGATGCCCGTGGGCTCGGCGGTGTGGGTGCACTGAGCCCGCCGCCCGCACGGGCGGTCGGCCTAGTTCTGGGCCGCGGCCACCTCGGTGCGCTCCTGGAGCAGGCCGACCACCAGGTCGCGCATCGAGAACACGCCGTAGAGCTCGTCGCTGTCGTCGACCACCACGAGGTGGCGGAAGCCCTTGTCGCGCATCACCTTGGCCGCGTCGTGGAGGTCGAGGGACGGGTGCACCGTCTTCAGCCCCCTCGTCACGCAGTCGCGCACGGTCATGGTGCTGATGTCGCTGCCCCGGGCGATGACCCGCAGGGCATCGCGGTCGGTGATGATGCCGGTGGGCTTCCCGTCCTTGAGGACGACGGCGGAGCCGATGCCCCGCTCGATCATCCAGATGGCAGCGTCGTGGAAGCTGTCACCTTCCTCCACGGTCAGCACTGCCCGGGTGATGAGCGGTCCGATCTCCATGCCGGGACCTTAGCGAAGAGGAGAGCTTGTGAAAAGGTTTGTGAATGTGAATACATTCACATTTAGGGTAGGATCGTCCTCGTGACGCTCGTACACCGGGTGCTGCACCCGAACCCCATCATCTCGCTCGAGGACCACGTGACCCGGGGAGGAGGGAAAGGCCTCACCGCCGCCCTGGAGATGGAACCAGACGCCATCATCGAGCGCGTCCTGGCTTCCGGCCTCCGAGGCCGGGGCGGCGCCGGCTTCCCTGTCGGTCGCAAGTGGCAGACCGTCTCCCAGAACCGCATGGTCGACACCCCCTCCGCGGTCATCGTCAACGCGGCCGAGGGGGAGCCCGGCACGTTCAAGGACCGGACCATCCTGCGCCGGAACCCCTATGTCGTGATCGAGGGCGCGCTGATCGCCGCCCGCGCCGTCCAGGCCGACCTCGTGGTCTTCGGCATGAAGCGGTCGTTCTCCGGTGAGGTGGAGCGGGTCCGGGCCGCCATCGAGGACGTCGAGGACGCGGGCTGGAACGTCGGCGTCACCCTGAGCGTCTTCGAAGGGCCCGACGAGTACCTCTACGGCGAGGAGAGCGCCCTGCTCGAGACCATCGACGGGCGGTTCCCCTTCCCCCGGGTGGTCCCCACGTTCCGGCGCGGCCTGCGCGAGGCGCCTGAGGACGCGCCCCTGGCGCCCGCCCTGGTCAACAACACCGAGTCACTGGCCAACGTCCCCCGCATCCTGGCGCGCGGGCCCGACTGGTTCCGCACCGTCGGCACCCAGGAGTCGCCCGGCACGATGGTGTGCACGGTCACCGGGCGCACCCAGAAGCACGGGGTGGGCGAGGTGCTGATGGGCACGTCGCTGCGTGACGTGATCGACGAGATCGGCGGCGGCCCCCTTCCCGGCCACGAGATCAAGGCGGTCATGTCCGGGGTGGCCACCGGCATCATCCCGGGATCGCTCCTCGACACCCCCGTGACCTATGAGCACCTCGCCGCCATCGGCAGCGGGCTCGGGTCGGGCGCCTTCATCGTCTTCGACGACACGGTGGACATGACGGCCGTCGCCGCCGGCGCGGCCCGCTTCCTGGCCGTGGAGTCGTGCGGGCAGTGCTCGCCGTGCAAGCTCGACGGCGAGAACCTGACCGAGCGCCTGTTGAAGGTCACCGAGTCCACGGCCACCGAGTTCGACATGGGCGTGATCCGCAAGCGCATCGGCACGGTGGCCGACCGCTCCCGCTGCTACCTCGCCACCCAGCAGCAGGTCCTGCTCGACAGCCTGCTCAAGCACTTCCCCGAGGAGTTCCAGGGCCACATCACCAACCGGATCGATCCTGTCGAGTTCGAGCTGATCGCCGAGCTGATCGACATCCGGGGCGGGAAGGCCTACCTCGACGAGCGTCACCGGCAGAAGCAGTACGACTGGTCGTACAGCAAGAACGACTCCGGCACGGTGCCGGTGGAGCGCTTCGTCAACGCCATCCCCAGCTGGCGGGCCTGATCCCTCGCGCTTAGGCCAGGCGCTCCAGCCGGTCGGCCTCGAGGAACCACAGCTCCACACCGTCGAGCAGCAGCCGGTAGCGGGTGACCCACCGGCTCACCGCGTCGCGCTCCTCGCCGAAGACGAGGAACCGGCGGTCGGCGTTGGTGACGTGGCCGACGATGAGCACGGCCTCGGCGATGACCGCCGACTTGGCTTCGAACGACCGCCCCCGGTTGGCCAGCCAGATCACGTCGCCCACGATGCGCCCGTTCCCCGAGACCAGCTCGAAGGGGTGGCCGTCGCCGCCGGGCAGTGCCGCCAGGCCCCGCCTGAGGCTGGTGCCCCAGCGGGCCGAGAGCACGCGGCGGGCATGGTCGGAGAACGTCGACTCGACGGTGGCCTCCACGGGCGCCGGCCGGGGCGGGCCCACTGGGACACGAGCCGGCGGGGCCGCAGCCGGAGCAGGAGCTGGGGCAGGGGCAGGCGCAGCGGCTCCCGGCACGGTACGGGTCCCACCGGCCATGTTCCGCACCACCCGACCCTGCGCCTCGAGCTGCCGGCAGGTTTCGGCGATGAGCGGGCGGTGCACGCCGAGGGCCTCGGCCAGCTCTCCGTCGTCGAGCGAGGCGCCCTTGGTCCTCAGGTGTTCGACGATGCGCTCTTCCAACGTGGGCACGGGGGAGAAAGTACGCGCGTTCAGGCGCCCCGGACCACGACCAGCCGGTCGGCGCCGGATTCGGCTCCCCAGACCTCCCCGGGACGGCCGAGTATCTGGCGGACGTTCGCGTTCGGCGAATCGTGCGGGAAGCTCCGGAACGTCTCCGTCCTGGGATCGAACATCACGAGGGCGTTGGCCCCGAAGTCGCTGAGCCACACCCGGTCCTTGTCGTCGACGTAGACCGCGTACGCCTGCGGCCGGCTGCCCGGCAGCTTCCATTCCCGCCACTGCCCGGTGGCCGGATCCAGCACGGCGACCTGGCCTGCGTTCCACTCGCTGACCCAGATCCGTCCGGCCGAGTCCGACCACACCCGCCGGGCGCCCTGGCGGGCGGTGGGCGGGTCGATCGGGGTGGCCTGCCCGGTGGAGGTGTCGATCCGGGCGACGTGGCTGCCGGCCAGTGACGCGTAGTACACGTCGCCGCCGGGGGTCACCGTGATGCCGTACGGGCCGGCGCCGCGGGGTGCGTCGTGCACATCGACCCGGCCTGACTGGGGATCCAGGCGGCCGTAGAAGCCCGACTGGCCGGTGAACCACAGGACACCGTCGCGCCCGAAGGCGGCGGTGTTCATGTTGATGGTGCGGGTGCCGGCCGGAAGCGGGAACCGCTTGACCTCCCGCGTCGAGCCGTCGACCCGGACGATGGCGTTGAGCCCGCCGTCGGTGACCCACGCCGCCCCGTCCGGGCCGACGATGACCCCGTGTGGCGCCGACCCGCTGCCGAGCTTGACGGACGTGGTGGCGCCGGTGGCCGGGTCGAGACGACCCAGTTCGCCGATGGCCTGGGCGGTGTACCAGACGGAACCATCGGGGGCGGGCGCCACGTCGTGGGGACGGGATCCCGCCGGCACCGGGTACGTGGTCGTGCGGGCTTCCGCCGGGGCCGGCGCCGGTGCCGCCGCAGTCATCGTCGACGGCGTTGCCGTCGACGTCGTCGGAGGCGCGATGGAGGTGGGTTGCCCGCTCACCACCTGATCCGAGCCGGAGGAGCTGCAGGCGGCGGCGAAGAGCGCCAGCGCCAGCACGCCCGCAGCGGGGCCCCGTCTCACAGCCGGGCGAGGAAGGCGGCGACCGCCGAGTTGAACTCCTCGGCCGCTTCGAGGTTCGACAGGTGCCCGGCGTGAGGCAGCACGGCGAGCTCCGATCCGGGGATGCGCTGCTGCATGTCGCGGGCGACGTCCGGTGGCGCAAGGGCGTCGTCCTCGCCGACGATCACCAGCGTCGGCACTGTGATGCCGGCCAGTGCGTCGGTGGAGTCCGGCCGGTGCTTCATGGCCTCGAGGGCGCCGATGTAGCCCGCGGCCGGGTTCGCCATCAGCCGCCGAACCTGCTCGACGAGCTCGAGCCGGGTGGCGCGGGTGGTGTCCGACAGCAGCCCGCCGAGCAGTACCTCGACCAGCGCGGTCGTCCCGATCCGTGCCACCTGGTCCTGCTGATCCGTCCGGCGCTCGAAGACCTGGCTGGTGTCCGCTGCGGCGCGGGTGTCGGCGAGGACGAGAGCCGACACCCGCTCGGGGTACTGGCGGAGGAAGGCGAAGGCCACGTAGCCGCCCATGGACAGGCCGCACAACGCGACCCGGTCGAGCCCAAGACGGTCGAGCAGCCCGGCGAGCAGGTCGGCGAAGCCCAGCATCGTGTAGCGGTACATGCTGTCGGGTGCATCCGAACCGCCGAAGCCGAGAAAGTCCGGAGCGATGATCCGCCGTTCCGACGACAGGTGCTCGACCTGCGGCGCCCACATCCCCGAATGCAGCGGAAAGGCGTGCAGCAGGACGAGAGCGGGCTGCCCTTGCCCGGCATCGAGATAGTGGAGGCGGACCCCGTCGACCTCGGCGAACGGCACGGGCTCACGGTACCTGCAATGACCGGCGATGTAGACCCGCATGCCCGGACGCACGACCTCGTGCTGCCGGCGACGCGCGCCTTCTCTCCGGGTTCATCGTTCCGTGACCCCGGTGCCTACTCTGGGGGCGTGCGGCCCGGAGTCATCGTGCTGGTGGGGCTGCCGGGGGCCGGGAAGAGCACCCTGGCCGCCGCCGTGGCTCAGCGCCTCCCCGACGCCCGGGTGCTCGACAAGGACAAGGTCCGCCACGCCCTGTTCGACCCGTGCGACTACTCCTCCGCCGAGCGCGACGTGGTCTTCGCCGCCATGCTCGACGCTTCCCGCTACCACCTGGGCCGCGACCGCATCGTCATCTTCGACGGACTGACCTTCTCCCGCCGTACCCAGGTGGCGGCCGCCGAGGCGGTGGCCCACGACGCCGGTGCGTTCGCCGCCGTCATCGTGTGCGACGTGCCCGTGGAGGTGGCCATGGAGCGGTGCGAAGCGGATGCCGCGGCCGGGGACCGTCATCTCGCCGCCAACCGGGACGGCCAGCTGGTGCGGCGGGTGGCGGCGGAGATGGAGGAGCCGGCCGGTGACTACCTCACGCTGAACATGACCGGCGACGTCGACCGGCTGGCCGACCAGGCGCTCGAGTACGTGGAGGAGCTTGCCGGCTGAAAGGTGCGCTACCGCGGCTCGGGTAGCTTGCCGTGATGGAGTACCGAGCGATGGGCGGCACCGGGGTGAAGGTCAGCCACCTCTGTCTCGGAGCGATGATGTTCGGCGCGTGGGGCAACACCGACCACGAGGAGAGCGTGCGCATCATCCACACCGCACTCGACGGCGGGGTGAACTTCGTCGACACCGCCGACGTCTATTCCAAGGGAGAGTCCGAGGAGATCGTGGGCAAGGCTCTCCAGGGCCGGCGGGACCAGGTGGTCCTGGCCACCAAGTTCCACGGCCGCATGGGCGACGACCCCAACGCAGCCGGCAACTCCAGGCGTTGGATCCACCAGGCGTGCGACGCCAGCCTGCGTCGCCTGGGCACCGACTGGATCGACCTCTACCAGGTGCACCGGCCGGAGCCCGACGTCGACGTCGACGAGACCCTGGGCGCCCTCACCGACCTCGTCCACGCCGGCAAGGTGCGGTACCTCGGCTCGTCCACCTTCCCGCCGTCGGCGATCGTCGAGGCCCAGTGGGCGGCCGAGCGCCGGGGCCGGGAGCGGTTCGTGTGCGAGCAGCCGCCGTATTCGATCTTCGCCCGGGGCGTGGAGGTCGACGTGCTGCCGACCTGCCTGCGCCACCGCATGGGCGTCATCGCCTGGAGCCCGCTCAACACCGGCTGGCTGACCGGCAAGTACCGCCGGGGCCAGGAACCGCCTGCCGGCTCGAGAGGGGCGCGCAACTGGTCGGGTCGCTTCGACACGCCCGAGGGCCAGCGCAAGCTGGATCTGGTCGAGGAACTGGACAAGGTCGCATCGGACGCGGGCATCTCCCTCACCCACCTGGCCCAGGCGTGGGTGGTGCGTCATCCGGCGGTGACGTCCGCGATCATCGGTCCGCGGACGATGGAGCAGCTGGTGGACCTGCTCGCCGGCGAGGACGTCGCCCTCGACGACGCCACCCTCGACCGCATCGACGAGCTGGTGGCGCCGGGGACGAACGTGAACCCGGGCGACGCGGGGTGGACGTCGCCCGCCCTCGACCCGCCGGCCCGGCGCCGGGCCTGATCGTCGACATGGAGCGCTACCTGCTGCCCGAGCAGCCCGTCAGGTCTCTCGCCGACTGGCAGGAGATGGGAGGGGGTCAGGCCCTGGAGATCGCCCGACGCCTCGGTCCCGACGACACCATCGAGGAGCTGGGAACGGCCGGCATCCGGGGCCGAGGCGGCGCGGGGTTCCCCACCGCGCGGAAGTGGTCGGGCCTCCGGTCCTCCTCGGGGACGCACCGTTACGTGGTGTGCAACGCCGCGGAGGGGGAGCCCTCGAGCTTCAAGGACCGGGCCCTGCTGCGGGCCAACCCGTACCAGGTGGTCGAGGGGCTGGCCGTCGCCGCCCTGACCATCGGCGCCCGCGAGGCCTACATCGGCATCAAGGCGAGCTTCCGCCGGGAGCTGGAACGGGTGGTCCGCGCCCTCGAGGAGTTGGAGGCCGCGGGGCTGGCCGGCGACGTGCCCATCATCGTGGTCGGCGGCCCTGACGAGTACCTCTTCGGCGAGGAAAAGGCGATGCTCGAGGTGATCGAGGGCAAGCCGCCCCTGCCCCGCATCCTTCCGACCTACGAGCACGGGCTGTTCGCCACCGGCTCGCAGATGGGGTGGGAGGCGGTGCCCCGTGAGCCGGGCCACGGTCCGGCGCTCGACGTGTCCAACCCCACCCTCGTCAACAACGTGGAGACACTTGCCAACGTGGCCCACATCCTCACTCGCGGCGCCGAGTGGTTCCGCGGCATGGGGACCGCCGAGTCGCCGGGGCACGCAGTGGCGACGGTGGTGGGCGACGTCGCGCGTCCCGGCGTGGCCGAGATCGACCTGGGCATGCGGCTGTCGGATCTGATCGACGAGGTCGGAGGCGGTCCGCGACCCGGCCGGCGGATCAAGGCCGCCTTCTCCGGCATCTCCAATCGCGTCGTGACGGCCGACAAGCTGGACACCCGTCTCACCTATGAGGACATGGCGGCCGTCGGTTCGGGCCTGGGCGCCGTCGGCTTCGCGGTGTACGACGACACCGCGTGCATGGTGGAATTGGCGTTCCAGTACTCCCGCTTCCTCTGGATCGAATCGTGCGGTCAGTGCCCGCCGTGCAAGCTGGGCACCCAGGAAATCACCCATCGCCTCAACGAGATCGAGGCGTGCCGGGGGTCCGAGGAGGACGTGGCGGTCATCGGCGCCCGGCTTGGCAACGTGACCGACGGCAACCGGTGCTTCCTTCCCGTCGAGGAGCAGAACGTGGTCGGCAGCATCCTGCGCGCCTTTCCCGAGGAGTTCGCCGCCCACCTCGAGGGCAACTGCCCGAATCCCCGCACCGACCTGATCGCGCCGAAGGTCGTCGACCTCGCCGACGGTGTGGTCACCTACGACGAGCACCACCGGCTGAAGCTCCCGGACTGGACCTATGAGGACGGCGCCTGAGCCGCTGATTCTGCGGCCCAGGCTTCGCTGAGCACCTCGAGCAGCACGTCGGGCGGCTGGGCCCCCGACAGCCCGAACCTGCCGTTGATCACGAAGTAGGGCACGCTCCGGATGTCGAGCTCCGCGGCACGCACTTGGTCGGCGCGCACCTCAGCGGCGAACGCGTCGCTCTCGAGCACACGGCGGGCCTCCTCGGCATCGAGACCGGCATCGAGGGCCAGGGCGACGAGCACGTCGCGGTCGGCGATCTCCGCGCCCCTCGTGAACGTCGCCTTCAGTAGGCGCTCCTTCAGGTCGTGCTGGACGCCATGCTCCGCCGCCAGATGCAGCAGGCGGTGGGCGTCGAAGGTGTTGCCCGGCTTTGCCTTGTCGAAGCGGAGGACGACACCGTTCTGCGCGCCGGCTTCGATCATCCGATCGATCATGGCGTCAGCTTCCGCCAGACTCATGCGGTACTTGGCCGCAAGGCGATCGAGGTAGGGCTCGTCACGCCTTGCCGGGGCCGAAGGATCGAGCTCGAACGAACGCCAACGAACGTCGACTGCCTCATGGTGTTCGAAGCGCGAGAGGGCCACGTCGAATCGGCGTTTGCCGATGTAACACCACGGGCAGGCGACGTCGGACCAGATCTCGACCTTCATCGCCGCCCGCGGGTGTGCGCCTCCCTCAGGACGACGAAGCCTTCTTCGCCGCAGACTTCTTCTTGGCGCCGGCCTTGGCCTTCTTCGCCGATGCCGCCGCCTTGCGGGCGCCCTCGCCGGCTGCCCACTCCTTGGTGGTCTGGTCTTCGATCTCCGCATCCGCCGCCAGGTTCTTGACCGAACGGATGCCCCCCATCGCCGAAGCCTTGGTGTTGTAGGCCTCGCTGGTGGCGACGATCTGGCCGTTCGTGGAGAGCAGCGAGAAGCGGAACTTCCCCGTGCTGCCCTTCTTGACGACGAACTTTCCCGGCATGAAATCCCCCTTGTCGGAAAACGATGAAGTCCGGGGACAGCCGCCGTCCCCAGACAAGCGGGAGCATAGCTTCTAGCGCCTCTTCCGAAGGAGACCGAAAACGCCCCGGGCGACGGTGTTCACCATGGACCGTCCTTCACGAGACTTCAGGTAACCCAACACGGCGTTGTCGTCGTTCTTCTTCTTGCTCTCCCGGCGCGCCGGCGGCGCTTTGGGCGTCTCCGCGACCACCGCTTCGTTTTTCGCCGCGGCCGCTTCGGCCGCCTCGGCCATACGGGCGCCGAGCTTCTCCCGCGCCGACTCGCGGTCGATCTCCTCGGCGTACTTGGACCACAGCGAGCTGTCGCGTGCGGCGCGGTCGACAGCGTCGGTCTCGACTGCGGCCATGAGCGACAGCGGCGGCCGCAGCCGCGTCCACACGACCGGCGTCGGGGCGCCGCGCTCGGAAAGGATGGTCACCATCGCCTCGCCCGTTCCCAATTGGGTCAGGTCCTCCTCGAGGTCGTAGTCGTCGGTGTTCGGATACGTCGTGACCGCGGCCTTCAACGCCTTGGCGTCGCGTGGCGTGAAGGCGCGCAGCGCGTGCTGCACCCGATTGCCGAGCTGGGCGAGGATCGCGTCGGGAACATCGTCGGGAAGCTGGGTCACGAAGAAGACGCCGACGCCTTTCGACCGGATGAGCCGCACCGTCTGGGTGACCTGTTCGAGGAAGGCGTCGGACGCGTCGCTGAACAGCAGATGGGCTTCGTCGAAGAAGAACACGAGCTTGGGCTTGTCGAGGTCGCCGACCTCGGGCAGGTCGTGAAAGAGCTCGGCCAGCAGCCACATGAGGAAGGTCGAGAACATGCGGGGCTTGTCCTGCACCGCCGCCAGCTCGAGGCAGGAGATGACGCCCTGACCCTCGGGCGTGGTGCGCAGCAGGTCGGCGACCTCGAGCTCCGGCTCGCCGAAGAAGGCTTCGCCTCCCTGGTCCTCGAGCTCCACGATCTTGCGCAGCAGCACTCCGGTGGTGGCGGTGGAGAGCCCCCCGATGGCCTTCAGCTCGTCCTTGCCCTCGTCGCTGTCGAGGAACCTCAGCACTTCGCGCAGGTCGGCCAGGTCGAGCAGCGCGAGGTCGTTGTCGTCGGCATAGCGGAAGACGAGGGAGAGCGACGAGGCCTGGGTCTCGTTGGCGTCCATCACCTTGGCCAGCAACTGGGGACCGAACTCGGTGATGGTGGACCGTACCGGCACCCCGGGGCCGAGGCCACCGAGGGAGAGGAACGTGACGGGGAAGCCGTTGGGGTTCCACTCGATCCCCAGCTCGCCGGCGCGGCGGGAGACGGCGTCGCTCTGCAGTCCGGGACGGGAGAGGCCGGAGAGGTCGCCCTTCACGTCCGCGGCAAAGACGGGCACGCCCATCGCCGAGAGCTGCTCGGCCATCAGCTGCAGGGTCTTGGTCTTGCCCGTGCCGGTGGCGCCGGCGATGAGCCCGTGGCGGTTGCACATGGCGGCCGGCACCCGCACGACAGCGTCGGGGTGCACGGCGCCGTCCTGCATGCCGCGGCCCAGTTCGAGAGCGGCGCCCTGACTGGCATAGGCGGTCGCGATGCGGGACGCGAAGTCGTCGGTCGTCTTGCTGGTCATCGGCGCAGGCTACCTATCGAACTGTTGACACAATCGGGTGCTCTTGACGGTTTCGCGTCATCGGTTCGACGTCGGGGTGTCGGCCAGCAGGGCCAGGGCCGCGGCCCGGCCCGGGGTGCCGGCGATGCCGCCGGTGGGACCGGTGCCCGCGCCTGAGAGGTAGAGGCCCTGCACGGGCGTCCGGTGACGGCCCAACCGGCGGGTGGGGCGGAACGGACCGAGCTGATCGAGCGCCAGGTCGAGATACATGGGATGGGCGCCGGGCCATCTCCCGGCGCGCTCCATCTCGTCGGGGGTGTGGGTGGCGACGCCGACGATGCTCGCCTTGAAGCCCGGCGCCCGGTCCTCGACGGTCTCGAGGCAACGTTCGACGAACTCCTCCCGACGGGCGGGCCACCCGCCGCGGATGCGCGACGGAGCCGCCGGGCAGGCCAGGTAGACGGTGTGGTGGCCACCGGGGGCCAGCGTGTCGTCGATCGCGGATGTGGTGAAGGCGTACAGGGGAAGCGTGTCCGGCAGATGACGGGCCTCGGAGGCGGCCCAGCCGGTCACCAGGTCGTCGAGGCGGTCGACGAAGCTCTGCAGGCCGTTCCAGTCGCCCGGTCTGGCGTTGGGGTACGGAGGGAGCCGGTCGGTGGCGACGTGCACGAGCGCCTGCACGACGTTGCCCCGGCGGGCAGCGGTGACGTCGGTCCGGTCGTCGCCGGCGAGGGGCGGCTGGAGCAGCTGCAGCAGCGCGACCTTGGGATCCATCGCCGTGATCACGGTGCTGGTGTCGATGCGTTCGTCGGTCTCGGTGATCACTGCGCGAACCCGCCCGTCGGGCGCGTCGATCCGAGCGACCGGGGCATTGCACCGCAGCTCTCCGCCCAGCGCTTCCAGCCGGGTGACCAGAGCGTCGGTCAGGCCCTGGGCTCCGCCCCTTGCGTGCCACTGCCCGAACAGGTGGTACGCGGCCTGCCACCACGCGTAGACCGCACCACCCGGCATCGAGGGACCGACGCCGGCATGGGCGGCGAAGGCGGAGACGGGTGCCCGCGTCAGGTCGCTCCGCAGCCGCCGGCGGAGCAGTGAGTCGTAGGGGCCGAGGGCATCGGAGATCGTCGCTGTCGGGCTGGGCCGCAGCGCCCGGGCCAGCGCGCCGAGTCGGGTCGGCACGTCGCGCCACGGCATCTCCCCCTGCACGGCCGGGAGGATCGTGCGGATCACCGGGATCGCCTTCGCCATGAAGTCCGAGTAGGCCCGCGCCTCGTCACGGCTGTGCTCGGCGATGGACTCGACGGTCGCCTCGATCGAGCGGTGGAAGCGCACCCGCCGGCCGTCGGCGAACACCGCCACCGAGAAGGGATCCATCTCCTGGTAGTCGAGACCGGCACCGGCCAGGTCGAGCTGGCGGGGGATCACGGTCATGTTGATGATGTTGTGGGCGACTGAGTGCATGTCGAACCGGAAGCCCGGCACCGTCTCCTCGGTTCGAGACCCGCCACCGGGCCGGTCGGAGGCCTCGAGCACCACCACGTCGCGGCCCGCCCGGGCCAGGTAACAGGCGGCAACCAGGCCGTTGTGACCGCCGCCGACCACCACCGCGCCCCGGGCAGTCACGACCCCAGCATTGCAGCACCGCGCTGGATTACGTTGCCGGGAGAAGTCGCTTGGGTCGAACGTGGGGGGAGATCGGGGTGCGTGGAAAGAGACGTGTCCTGGCCGCGCTGGCGGTGTGCCTGGTGGTGGCGGGGTCAGCGGCGCCGGCGACCTCGGCGGAGGACGAGGAGCTGAACCCCTGGGTCAGCGCAGCCGTGCAGGTGAGCGTCAATCCCGATCCGGCGCGGGGCCACTCCACCCCGCTCATCACCCGCAACCCGAAGACCGGGATGCTGATCATCGCCGACTGCGAGGCCCGCACGAAGCGGACTGTCGACGTCTACCGATCGGCGGACGACGGCCGCTCCTGGGCGCCCGGCGGCGATCCGATGACCAAGCCGTGGACCGACTCGTGCGGCAACCCCGACTCCAACATCAACCACACCCTGGCCTACGACAAGAACGGCGTCCTGTACCTGGCATTCGTGGGCAGCGACCCGCGGTTCGCCACTATCGACCGGCCGAACCGGCCCGTCCACATCTGGCTGTCCAAGTCCACCGATGACGGTCTGACGTTCGAGACGGTGCGGGTGTACGAGGCGCCGGAGGCGGCCGAGGCCGACCGGGGCCTGAAGCGCAACTACCGGCCGTGGGTGGCCGTGGATCCGAACGATCCGCGGTTCGTCTACATCTCCTGGATGCAGTTCCACACCAACGACGACGTGCCGTCGGGGAACAAGGCCCTGATCGCGGCGTCGAGCGACGGGGGCCGGACGTTCGGCAAGCCGTTCTCGCTGCGGGAGGGCGACCCGCAGGGCTCCTACGAAGGCCGGCCGGCCGTCGACGGCAACGGAGTGGTCCACGTGACCTTCGCCGGTCGGGGTCGGACGGTCCCCAACCCCGATCCCGCGGCGCCGCCGCCCCTTCCCCCCGTCCGCACCGTCCTGTACCGCTCGTCGGGCGACCACGGACAGACCTGGAGCGACCCCAAGCAGATCGAGGAGGGCAACGCCCCCTTCTCGCACAACCGCAAGTGGGGCCTCAGGGCCGACCCCAACTCGAACAACCTCTACGCAGTCTGGTACGGCCACCCCAACCCGCGGGCCGCGCTGCCGGCCGACGATCGCGACATATACCTGAGGGTGTCGCGGGACTCGGGCCGGACGTGGGAGGACCGGGTCGTCGTCAACGACGACGCGGACATGCCCAACGTCCACCACATGCACCCCAACCTCTCGGTGGCCCCCAACGGCCGGCTCGACATCGTGTGGATGGACAGCCGCAACAGCCCCATCGCACCGGGGACGGTGACCTCCCCGGGCGTCACCTACGTCGGGCACCAGGACGTGTACTACACCTACTCCCTCGACGGCGGGCGCACCTTCGCCGAGAACATCAAGATCACCGACCGGATCATCGACCGGCGCTCCGGCATCTGGCAGGGCAACGCCGACATCCACGGGCCGACCGGCATCTTCTCGACCGATGAGACCGTCTACTTCACCTGGCAGGACAGCCGGAACGGCACCCACACCGGCTCGGCCGACGACACCTACTTCGCGTCTCTTCGGATGCACGGGCCGCTCCTGACCGCCGGCCAGGAGAAGGAGGACTCCGGCGTGCCCCGACCGGTGCTCATCGGCGCCGGCCTGGCCGTCGGCATGGGCCTGGCCATGCTCGTCGTCTTCGCCGCCAGCCGCCGCTCGCGGACGGCCTGAGCAGGCTCAGGCCCAGCAGGACGGCCTGAGCAGCTCAGGAGAGGGCGAGGCGGACGGCGTCGGCCAGCGGCAGGGCGGCCCCTGCTTCGAAGGCGGCACGGAAGGGGCCCTCCCCGAGGGCGGCGCTGCAGCCGGCGACGGTGTCGTTGCGGTCGGCCGCCTCATGGGCGGGGAGCGGGGTGTCGATGGCCCGGCGAAGGGCGTCGGCGGCTCCCAGGAGGCGGGCGGCCCGGTCCGGGCGGGCGTCGGCCACGGCGATGGCGGCGAGGCCTTCGAGCCATGTGGCGGTGCTGGCCGTGGGCGGGACCTCCTCTCCCTGATCGAGCCGGCCCTCGTCGCCTGCGGCCACGGGCATGGCCTCCCGGTAGAGCGTGTCGGCCCGGACAGGGTCGCCCTGGTCCCTGGCCAGGCGGGCCAGGTGGAGCAGGGAGAGGGTGATGCAATGGCGGTCGTCGAGCTCGGTGGCCACCGCCAGGGCCTCCTCCAGCAGCGTGCCGGCCGTGGCCGGATCCCCGTCGAGCCGGGCGACCTCGGCCAGCGCGGCAAGGGCCGGTGGCATGCCGGGCCGGTCGCCCACCCGTCGCCGCTCGGCCAGCCCCTGGCTGTGAAGGGTGCGGGCGGTGGTGCGGTCCCCCCGGGCGAGCGCCACCCGGCCGAGGGCGGCGAGGGAGTCGGCCACACCGGCGCGGTCGCCCAGTCTGCGGCGGAGGTCGAGCCCCTCGGTGTGCAGGGCGTACGCGGTGTCGAGGTCGCCCTGCTGGAGGGCCAGGTCGCCCAGGTTGGCCATCACCAGGGCGGTGCCATGGCCGTCACCGAGCCGGCGGCGCACGGCGAGGGCCTCCTCGTACATGGCCCGGGCGCCCCGTAGGTCGCCCCGGGCGTGAGCCACCCAGCCCAGGTTGGTGAGGGAGGCGGCCACCACCTGCGGCTCATCCAGCTCCCGGCCGATGGCCAGGCTCTCCTCGAACTGGGCCCAGGCCGCGCCGAGCCGGCCCTGGAGGGCGGCCAGGTTGCCCAGGCCGACGAGGGCGGCCGTTGTGCCCAGCCGGTCGTCGAGCCGGCGACGGAGGGCCAGGCTGTGCTCGTAGAGGCCACGGGCGGCGTTGTAGTCGCCCTGGTGCTGGGCCAGGACCGCAGTCCAGTTGAGGGCAACGGCCCGCAGCGCCGGCGACTCGCCGCCCCCGCCGGCGCTCAGGGCCGCCTCGAGCCAGCTCCGACCTTCGCTGAGGTGGCCGCGGACCTCCCAGAACCGGCCGAGGGCGGTGGCCAGGAGCAGGGCGGGCTCGGGGTCGCCGCCCGACGTCCCCCAGGCGAGGGCCACCCGCAGATCGTCGTGCTCGGATTCAAGGCGCTCGAGCACGTCGGCCTGGCCCGGACCTTCGAAGTCGCGTCGGGCGGCCTGGGCGAGCTCGACGGCGCGGGCCAGGTGCCGGGATCGCACCGCGGTGGCCTGGCCGGACTCGGCCAGGCGCTCTCGGGCGTAGTGGCGCATGGTCTCGAGGAGGCGGTACCGGGTGTGCCGGGTGCCGCTGGGGCGCTCGGTCAGCACCAGTGACTTGTTCACCAGCCCGGTGAGGATGTCGACCACGTCGCCCGGCTCCACCCCGTCACCCGATACGACGTGCTCTGCCGCCTCGAGATCGAAGGCGGAGCCGAAGACGGCGAGGCGGTCGAACACCCGCCGCTCGACGTCGGACAGGGCGTCGTAGGTCCAGTCGACCATGGCCCGCAGTGTCTGCTGGCGGGGGACGGCGGTGCGGGCGCCGCCCGAGAGCAGGCGGAACCGGTCATCGAGCCGGGCGGCGATCTCCTCAACCGACAGCGCGCTCGTGCGGGCGGCGGCCAGCTCGATGGCGAGGGGGATGTTGTCAAGGCGCCGGCACAGCTGGGCCAGAGCCGGGGCGGCTTCGTCCGACACGTCGAAGTCGGGCGTCACGGCCTGGGCCCGCTCGGTGAAGAGGGCCATGGCCCCGGCCGGCGAGAGCGAGGGCACCCGCCAGGTCGCCTCGCCCGGCACCCCGAGCGGCTCCCGGCTCGTGGCCAGCACCGTGAGCCGGGGGCAGGACCGCAGGAGACCCTCGGCCAAGGCTGCGGCGGCGCCGACGAGGTGCTCGCAGTTGTCGAGGACGAGCAGGGCCCGGCGGTCACGGAGGTGGGCGGTGAGGGTGCCCGCCGGGCTGTGCCCCGGCTCCTCCCGCAGGCCGAGGGCGGCGAGGACCTGCTGGGGGAGGAGGTCGGGGTCGGCGAGCGGGGCCAGCTCCACCAGGAACGCTCCGCCGGAGAAGTCGGCGGCCGAGCCGGCGGCTGCCGCCAGGGCCAGACGGGTCTTCCCGACCCCGCCGGTGCCCGTCAGGGTGAGGAGACGGGTGCCGGCGAGTGCCTTCTCGATGGCCGCCAGCTCCTCGTCGCGCCCGACCAGGCGGGTGAGCGCAAAGGGAAGGTTGGTGTCGGGTCCGGCTCTCCGCGACTCCCGTGACGACTCGGGCTCATCGCCCAGCAAGGCGACGTACGCCGCCTCGGTGGCGGGCGACGGGTTCACCCCCAGCTGGTCGGCCAGGACCCGCCGGCACCGCTCGTAGGCCCGCAGCGCCTCCCCCCGGTTGCCCGCGCCGGCATGCGCCTGCATGAGGCGCAGGTGGGCCGACTCACGGAACGGCTCCACCGACACGGCCTCCTCGGCGGCCCGGAGGGCCGATGGCCAGTCGGCTGCGGCGGCGGCCGCGTCGGACTCCACCTCGAGAGCGCGCAGGAACAGCTCCCGCAGCTCGGCCTGGCGGTGCTCGACCCAGGCGCCCGTGGTTTCGGGCAGGAATCCCCGGCCGGCGACGGCGGCCGCCTCGCGGGCGAGGGCGCCGGCCTCGCTCGGCCGGCTGTCCGCCACCGCCTTCTCGGCCCGGACCAGGTCCGTGGCGACCGTCTCGACGTCGACCACGGTGGTCGGGGGCAGGTGCAGCTGCCAGCATCGATACGCGCTGGTCAGGGCCTCGGCGGGCACGAGACCCGCGGATCCGAGCAGACCCCGGAGCCGAAGGGCGACGCCTCGCAGCGACGTCTCCCACGAGCGGGGGAGGTCGTCGCCCCACAGCACCTCTGCCAGTTCGTCCCGGGTGACCGGGCGGTGACGCTCGGACACGAGGTACGCCAGGGCGATCCGCCCGAGGCGGCCCAGCCCGGCGGTGTCGAGCGTGATTCCGTCCGCCTCGACTGCGACCCGACCGGAGAGGAAGATGCGCAGCACGTCACCACTACAGCACCGTCGTCAGCGTTGCGGCGGTCCCTCCGCGGGCGCGGGCCCCAGCGCGTCCGGGCGGGTCAATGCGCTCCGCAGCGTCTCCGCGGCGTGGGCCGCGCCCTTGGCAGGGTCGACGGCGAAGATCTGACCGGATCTGACGAGGGCGTGGGCCCGGGCGTCGGCCGGACGACCGGCGACTGCGGCGGCGAGGTGGTCGGCCACGCCGCCGGTGCGGGCCACGGCCATGATCAGCCGATCGGCACGGATCTGGGCCGCCACCGACTCCCATGCCGCCTCGCCACCTGCGACGGCGAGGGCGACCGACCGGTTTCCGCCTGCGACTGCCGTGGCGACCGCCGCCACCCACCGGGCCAGCCCGGCACCGCCGCCGCCGGGCACGAGGACCAGGTGGGTGTGGGCGGGGTCGAGTGTGTCCGGGTCGATGTCGTGGAGACCACCCCCGCTGCACGTCACCCCGACCAGAGGGAAGCCGGCCTTTTTCTGGAGGCGTGCGTCGCCCAGGACGCCGGCAAGCCCGCCTGCGTCGCCCTCGTCGATCACCGTCGCCTCCACCGACTCGGCCACGGCGACA
>CADCTB010000090.1 GCA_902805665.1 uncultured Acidimicrobiales bacterium | reverse complement strand
TGCGCATCGCCGCCTTCGACCTCGGATCGAACTCCTTCCACCTTCTGGTGGTCGACGCCCATCCCGACGGCACGTTCGTTCCTCTGATCAAGGAGAAGGACATGCTCCGCCTCGGCGATGCGGTGGGGCGGGAGGGCCGCATCCCCGACGCCCTGGCCGACCGGGCGGTGGCCACCGTCGAACGCTTCCGCAAGCTCTCCGTCGGCGCGGGCACGGAGGAGATCCACGCCCGGGCCACCTCCGCCCTCCGCGAGGCGGAGAACGGCGGCGAGGTGGTCGACCGCATGGCCTCCGAGGCCGGGGTGAAGGTACGGGTGATCAGCGGGAAGGAGGAGGCCCAGCTGATCTTCGAGGCCGTCCGGGCCGCCGTCGTCATCGATCCTGGCCCCGCCCTGTGCCTCGACCTGGGCGGCGGAAGCCTGGAGGTCATGGTCGGTGACCGCTCGCGGCTGCAGCTGGCTGCCAGTGTCCAGTTGGGCGTGGCCCGGCTCTCAGCTGAGCTGGTGACCGGCGACCCCTACACCTCTGACGACGTCCGTCGCCTGGAGAAGCGGGTCACCAGCGTGCTGGCGCCCCTGGCGGACGACGTCGCCCATCTCCGCCCCGCCATGGCGGTCGGCAGCAGCGGCACATTCTGCGACCTGGGCCGGATGGTGGCGGCCCGCAACACCGGGAGCGTCCCCAAGTCGGTCAACCAGTTCAGCTTCAGCCGGGACGAGCTGCTCCCGCTGCACAAGGAGCTGCTGGCAATGAGGTCGTCGGAGCGGTCGGGCCTGCCGGGCCTCGAGGCCAAGCGGGCCGACATCATCCCCACTGGGTCCATCGTCCTGCTCACGGCCATGGAGCTCTTCGGCTTCGACCGGCTCACCCTGAGCGAGTGGGCCCTGCGGGAGGGCATCGTGCTCGACGCCATCCCCCGGCACGAGGCGGCCGACTGGTCCGGCGACCCCCGGGCCATCCGGGCGTCGTCGGTCCTGCAGCTGGCCCGGCGATGCAACTGGGACGAGGGCCACAGCCGTCAGACCGCCCGCCTCGCCCTCGACCTGTTCGACCAGACGTCGACCCTCCACGGGCTCGGGGCGGAGGACCGGGAGCTGCTCGAGCACGCCGGGCTGCTCCACGACATCGGCGAGCACGTGTCCACCGAGTCGCACCACAAGCATTCCGCCTATCTGATCCAGCACGGTCGGCTGCGGGGCTTCACCCCGGGCGAGGTCGACTTCGTGGCCGCTCTGGCCCGGGCCCACCGGGGTGGCGGGCCGAAGCCGTCGCACGAGCCCTTCGCCTCGCTCGATCGTGAGGCACGCGACCGGGTGACCCGGCTGGCCGCCATCCTGCGGGTGGCCGACGGCCTCGACCGGGGCCGCGCTGGGCACGTCAGTGGGATCGAGGTGGTGGTCAACGGGTCGCAGGCCCGCCTGGTGGTGCGGTCGGAGGGTGACATCGCCATCGAGCTGTGGGGCGCCCGCCGGAAACGGGAGCTGTTCGAGCGGGTCTTCAAGCGCCGCCTCAACGTGGTGCCGGGTTAGGCGCAGGTCAGGCCTCGGCTCGGGCCTGGACGCAGATGGCCGTGGCCTGGGTGGTGGCGTCGGCGGTGGCGCAGACCCCGTTCACGAAGCGCGGCTCCTGCCCGTTGAGCCGGGTGCCGGCCTCCCGGGCGGCGGAGGACCACTCGGCAAGGGTGGCGCACGCCTGGATCGACGACAGGAAGGCCTGGGCGGTGGGCTCCCCGCCGCTCTCCCGCATGTGACTGGCGTCGAAGGCGTCGCGGCAGCCCTGCGACACCGTGACCCGGTCGCCCGGACGCAGCACCGGATCGTCCTCGGCCGACTCTCCACTGTCCCCGCCGCCGCAGGCGACCAGCAGGCCGGCTACCGCCACGGCGGCGAGGCGGATCAAGCAGGTTCCCCGGCGGCGCATCACCCGAGCGGTCGCCCGAGGCTGGCGCCGACCGGCTTCTCCTGGTGGTCGACGGCGAAGCCGGCGCCGGAGATCTCGATTCGTTGAGCCATTCCGCGACGGTACCGTGGGAATCGTGCGCATCGGTGAGCTGGCCGACTCGGTTTCCGTGCCGGCCAAGACCATCCGCTACTACGAGGAGATCGGGCTGCTTCCTCCGCCCGAGCGGCATCCGAACGGTTACCGCAACTACGACGAACCAGCCGTCGATCGATTGCGGTTCGTGAGGGCGGCCCAGGCCGTGGGGTTCAGCCTCGGTGAGATCAAGGAGATCCTCGCGTTCCACGAGCGGGGCGAGAAGCCGTGCGGCCACGTGCTCGACCTGGTCGACCGGCGGGCCCGGGACATCTCCGAGCGCATCGCGGTGCTGGAGCGGATGCAGGCCGACCTCCGCAGGCTGTCGGCCCGGGCCGCGGCTGCTCCGGTCCCCGACGGCGCCTACTGCCACCTCATCGAGCACTCGGCGACGGGCGGCCCGGGGTAGAGCGGGCGCCTTGCAGCCGGCTGCCGCGGCCACTACGGTCATCAACTTATGTTGATTCGTCCGGATACTGAGTGACCGACCAGAACCTGACACGGCGGAGGTTCCTCGGCCTCGCGGCCGGAGGAGCGGCGGCGGCGGCGCTGCTCTCCGCGTGCGGTGGCGGCGACGACACCGCCACCACCGACACCACCACGCCGGCCCCCGGCCAGGCCCCGACGAAGGACTTCGGCGGCAAGACCATCACCACCGCGGTCTACGCCAAGAACCACGCGTCGTCACCGCTGGAGTGGCAGCGGTTCGCCCCGCCCGGGCTCACGGTCAAGCCGGTGATCGTCACCAGCCCGGCCGACATCAGCCGGCTGCTGGCGTCCGGGGAGCTCGACTTCGGCCTCATGGGCTACTACAACACCCTGATCGAGGCGACGACCACGGGCATGCAGTCGAAGATCATCGGCATGTGCTCCCGGCAGGGCATCGGCCTCATCGCCCGCTCCGACCGGGGCATCAAGACCGTCGCCGACCTGAAGGGCAAGAAGATCGCCGTGCCGCCGCCCGGAGTGCAGGTGCTGGCCCTGAACGCCGCCTTGGACAAGGTCGGCCTCAAGCTCGACCGCGACGTCACCGCGGTGCCGGTGGCCTTCGCCGACCACCCCGCGGTGCTCGATCGGGGCGATGTCGACGCCTACATGGGCACAGAGCCACTCTGCACCCAGAGCGTGGTGTCCGGCCGGGGCGTTCGCATCAACGAGGTGTACGGCACCCCGGCGGGCGATATCAACACCGCCATGTGGGCTTCCCCCAAGAACCTGAACGACGCCGACCTGCTCACCGCGGTGTCGAAGATGCAGCGGGACGCGGCCGAGTACTTCACCCCCAATGGCGTCAACGCCCCCGAGCCGTGGCGCAAGCTCCTGGTCGAGCAGTTCGAGTACTCCGAGCCGGTCTACAAGGCGGTGCTCGAGAACGTCGGGGCCGTCTGGCGCTTCGACCAGACCCGGAAAGCCCAGTTCGAAGGCGCTGGGGAGATGATGCTGACCCAGGGCATCATCACCAGCAAGCCGAAGATCGACGATCTCCTCCTGCTCGACTATCAGCCCAAGAGCTGAGGGCCCGGCCGGCTGATCACATGGCGCTTCGCGAGGTCCAGGGCGACGCCGGTCTGGACCTCGGCGACGTGCTGGGCCCCAGCGGGGAGATCGCCACCCGCCGGCGGCTGACCGGGTGGCGCAGGGTGGCGGTGGGACTCGCGTTCCCGGCGATCCTGCTGACGATCTGGTCGGTCGCGAGCGCCACGGGCCTGCTGTCCGACCGGCTCTTTCCTGCGCCGGCCGATCTGGCCCGCACCGCCCGTGACTTCGTCGTGGCCCCGAAACGCCTGCCCGTGCCGGGCGTCATTCCCTTCAAGGGGGCGGCGGTCGAGCACATCCGGGCGAGCGTGGGCCGCTGGGGGGTGGGGTATGCCATCGCAGTCTGCGTCGGCCTGCCGCTGGGACTGGGGCTCGGACTGTCGAGGTGGATGGCTGCAGCCGTCGACCCGCTCTTCCACGCCATCCGCTCCGTCCCCATCACCGCCTGGCTGCCGATCGCTTTGGTGTGGTTCGGCCTCGGGAACGGCGCGGCCCGGTTCCTCGTGTTCATCGGCGCGGTCTCCCCCATCGTCGTGGCCACCGCCGACAGCACCGCCCGGGTCCCCCGCCAGCTGGTGGACACCGCCAGGATGCTGGGCACCCGGCCGCGCGACCTGGCCCGGAGGGTGTACCTACCTTCGGCCCTCCCGGGCATCGTCACCGGGCTGCGGCTCGGCCTCACCCTGGGCTGGACGAGCGCCATCGTCGCCGAGCTCACCGGTCAGAGCTCCGGCCTGGGAGCCATGATGAACGCCGCTCGTGAGGTGACACGGCTCGACCAGATCGTCGTCGGCATGGCCACGTTCGCGGTGATCGGCCTGACCGGCGACCTCCTCGTGCGGGCCATCGCCCGCCCGTTCGTGCGCTGGGCCGACGCATGAGCACCGATCCGGTCCGGACGACCGTCGTGGGCGAGCGGGCGACCTCTGCGCCGAGCGCCCTCGCCGCGATCGGTGTGGCGAAGTCCTACGGCGCCCTCTCGGTCCTTGCCGACCTGGACTTCTCCGTGGGGCCGGGAGAAGTGCTCGCCGTCCTCGGACCGAGCGGCTGTGGCAAGTCGACCCTGCTGCGGGTGCTGGCCGGGCTGGAACCACCCGACCGCGGCCGGGTCGAGATCGGCGGCCAGCCGGTGCGGGGCCCGTCGCCCGACCGCCCCATGGTGGTCCAGGGCGCCACCCTCTTCCCCTGGCTCTCGCTGCGGGCGAACCTCGAATGGGGGCCGAAGGCCCTGGGCAACCAGCAGTCCGGCGCGATCGTCGACGAACTGCTGGAGGCCACCGGGCTGAGCGGCTCCGCCGACCTGCTTCCCCGCCAGCTGTCCGGCGGCATGCGCCAGCGGGCCGCCATCGCCCAGGTGCTGGCCAACCAGCCGCCGCTGCTGCTCCTTGACGAGCCCTTCGGCGCACTCGACGCCCAGACCCGCCTGCGCATGCAGGAGTGGCTGATAGGGCTGCTGGCCGAGCGTCCGACAGCCACCGTCCTGGTCACCCACGACGTGGAGGAGGCGCTCCTCCTCGGCCACCGCCTCCTGCGGCTCTCCCACCGGCCCGCCACAGTGCTCGAGGAGCTGGCCCTCGACCTGCCGTCACCGAGAGGACGGAGCACGCTCTCCGACTCTCGGTTCGTCCAGCTCAAGGCCGACGTGCTGGCCCGGGTCCTCGATGCCTGAGGTGATGCCGGCGGCGGTCGACTGGGCCGCCTACGTGGCCGGCTACCACGACGCCAACCCGGGCATCACCGAGGACGTCCTGGCCGGCGCACGGGACAATCACGCCCGCACACCCTACGACTGGCTGGTGCAGGCGGTCCCTGCTGGTGCAGCCACCGTCGTGGACCTGGCGTGCGGGAGCGCGCCGCTCGGCCCACTCCTGGCTGGGGCCCGGGTGGTGGGCGTCGACCAGTCGGCCGCCGAGCTGGCCCGCGCCCGGGCCCGGACCGACGCCCGGCCGGGGCTGCTGGTGCGGGCTCACGCAGGGGCCCTGCCCATCGCAGGGGGGCGGGCAGAGGCCGTCGTGGCCTCGATGGCGCTGATGCTGCTGCGCCCCCTCGACGCCGCGCTCGGCGAGATCCACCGCCTGCTGCGGCCGGGCGGAGTGTTCGTCGCCACCATGCCCATACGCGCCGTGTCGCCGGGACCGGCCGGTACGCCGGGGTTCGGAAAGATCCTGAGCGCCCTCGGGCAGACCACCCAGCGCTATCCCGAGCCCCTCGATGCGGCCACGGCGGCCGGGCGGTTCTCGGCGGCCGGCCTCACCCTGTCCAGCGACGAGACGGCGGTCTTCGCCCGGGCGGTGCGAGGTCCCGACGACGCG
>CADCTB010000089.1 GCA_902805665.1 uncultured Acidimicrobiales bacterium | reverse complement strand
CCCCCGCCGGAGCGCAGCGAAGGCCACTGCCGGCATGCCGTCGAGGGTCGGCCGGCGCAGCGACCAGGACGAGCGATGAGAGCGGAGCAGGCCGGCCCGGCATGTCGGCCCCGCCGGAGCGCAGCGAGGGCCACTGCCGGCATGCCGTCGAGGGTCGGCCGGCGCAGCGACCAGGACAAGCCATGACCGCGCTTCTGCGGATGGAGGGCCTCACCTGCGCCTACGACGGCAGCCCGGTGCTCGTCGACGCCGACCTGGAGATCGGCGAGACGGACTTCACCGGCATCGTGGGCCCGTCCGGGTCGGGTAAGACCACCCTGCTGCGGGCCGTGCTGGGCACGGTCGCCCCGGTGAGCGGGCGCATCTGGCGCCGTCCCGGGCTCCGGGTGGGCTACGTGCCCCAGGTGGAGACCGTGAACTGGAGCTTCCCGGTGACCGTGTTCGAGGCGGTGCTGATGTCCCGGACGAGCGGGCGCCGCCTGCCCTGGCCGTCGGGGACCGAGCGGTCCGAGGTGGCGTCGGTGCTCGAGCGGCTCGGCATAGGCGGGCTGGGCGGCCGCCACATCCGGGAGCTGTCCGGCGGCCAGCAGCAGCGGGTGTTCCTGGCCCGGGCCCTCCTGAGGCAGCCCCAGCTGCTCCTGCTCGACGAGCCGACATCGGGGGTCGACGTCCGCACCCGCCACGACATCCTGCACCTGCTGACCGACCTCAACCTGGGCGGCCTGGCCGTGGTCCTCACCACCCACGACCTGAACGGCATCGCCGCCCACCTCCCCCAGCTGGTCTGCCTCAACACCGAGATCACCGGGCGGGGGACGCCACAGGAGGTCCTGACGCCCGAGGTCCTCGAGCGCACCTACGGCGCCCCTCTGGAGGTCCTGGAGCACGGCGGCATGCCGGTCGTGGTGGATCCGGCCGAACTGGTGACGAAAAGGGTCCCCAGGGCGACCTTTTCGGTCACCAGTTCCAGGAAGAGCGCCTCGTGACCGGCCCGGGAGGCCGGTCTTGCAGCATTCACGGGGCGGAAGCCCCGTGACCTGGATAACCGAGCCGCTCGAGTTCGCCTTCTTTCGCCACGGGCTGATGGTGGCCACCCTGGCGGGGGCCCTGTGCGGGCTCATCGGCGTCTACGTGACCCTGCGGGGCATGAGCTACATCGGCCACGGCCTGTCGCACGCCATCTTCGGCGGCGCCGCCGCCTCCGCCCTGGTCGGGTTCAACTTCTACCTGGGGGCCGGGGCGTGGGGCATGGCCGCGGCCCTGGCGATCGGCCGGGTCACCCGCCGACGGATCATCGGCTCCGACGCAGCGATCGGGGTGATCACCACCGCCTCGTTCGCCTTCGGCATCGCCCTGCTCGGCCTCTACGGCCAGGTCCGCAAGAGCATCGACGCCGCCATCTTCGGCAGCGTGCTCGGGGTCACCATGGCCGACGTGTGGGTGGTCGCCGGCGTGACCGTGGCCGCCGCCCTGGTGGTGCTCGCCTTCTACCGCAAGCTGCTGTTCACCACGTTCGACCCCGAGGTGGCCGACGTGTCGGGGGTGAACACCGCCCGGATGGACGCCCTGCTCATGCTCCTGCTCTCGGTGTCGATCCTGGCCACCATGAAGGTGCTGGGGGTCGTCCTCATCGCCGCCATCCTGGTCATCCCCTCCGTCGTGGCCCGGATGCTGACCAACAGCTTTGCCCGCATGCTGTGGCTGTCGACGGCCATCGGCGCCCTGTGCGGCTTCGTCGGGATGGTCGTCAGCTACCACCTCGACATCTCGTCGGGGGCCACCATCGTCCTGGTCGGGGCGGGCCTCTTCACGGTGGTCTTCGCCGTCACCGGGCCCCGGGGACGGAGCCGGGCCGCCGGGCCCGCCGCGCCGATTGGACTCGCTGCGCCGCGCCCGACAGTGTAGAAAGCGCCGTGCGACGCAACTGCCGTTTGGCCGCCCTGAGCGCCACCCTTCTCATCTTCCTGGCCGGATGCGCCGAGGACGCGCCCCAGGACTTCCTCGAGCCTCAGGGGCCGGTGGCCCGGCAGATCGACAAGCTGATGGACCCGGTGTTCATCGTGGCCGGCATCGTCTTCGTCCTGGTCCAGGGTCTGATCGTGGTGGCGGTGCTGAAGTTCCGTTCCAAGCCGGACTCTCCGGAGCCCGAGCAGATCCACGGCAACACCCGCCTGGAGGTGGGTTGGACCCTGGCCCCGGCCCTGATCCTCCTGGCCGTGGCCGTGCCGACGATCGCCACCATCTTCGACCTGTCCCAGAAGCCCGAGAACCCGGTCAACGTCACCGTGATCGGCCACCAGTTCTGGTGGGAGTACCGCTACGACGACCTCGGCGTCGTCACCGCCAACGAGCTGCGTATGCCGGTCGGGCAGCCCGTCGAGCTCACCCTGAACAGTGACGACGTGATCCACAGCTACTGGATCCCGCCGCTGGCCGGGAAGATGGACGTCGTCCCCGGGCGCAGCAACCGGATGCACCTCATCGCCGACTCTCCCGGCGAGTACATGGGCCAGTGCACGGAGTTCTGCGGCGCGTCGCACGCCAACATGCGGGCCAAGGCCATCGCCATGGCGCCCCGGGACTTCGACGCCTGGGTGGCCGGCCAGCGGGCCGGGGCCGTCACCGCCGTGGCCGGCACGCCGGCCGAGGCCGGCTCCACCCTCTATGCCCAGAAGGGCTGTGGAGGCTGCCACACCATCGACGGCGTCTCGGAGGGCGTGCTCGGGCCCAACCTGACCCATTTCGCCACCCGCACCAGCTTCGCGGGCAGCATCTTCGCCAACAACGACGCCAACCTGAGGATCTGGTTGCGCGATCCCCAGGCGGCCAAGCCGGGGAACAAGATGATCATCCCCGGAGCACCGCTCACCCCCGACGAGATCACCAAGCTCACCGCCTACCTGAATACGCTCCGATGAGCTCGAGGTACGTCGTGCAGTCCCTTGTGGAGGCCCTGTAGATGGCAATCGTCACGCCTGAGAGGCCCGAGGCCCCGGCGCCCGAGCAACCGCTCAACGTCCCCGTCCGCTTCCTTCGCAGGCCCACCGGCTACACGCCCGGGCTCTGGGGGTGGATGACCACCGTCGATCACAAGAAGATCGGCATCATGTACTCGGTCTCCGCCTTCATCTTCTTCATCATCGGCGGGCTCGAGGCGCTGCTCCTCCGGATCCAGCTCGGCGGCCCCGACCAGACCTTCCTGCGGGCCGACACCTACAACCAGCTCTTCACCATGCACGGCACGACGATGATCTTCCTGGTCATCATGCCGCTGTCGGCCGGCCTGGCCAACTACCTGCTACCGATCATGATCGGCGCGCGCGACGTCGCCTTCCCCCGGATCAACGCCTTCGGGTTCTGGGTCTTCCTCGTCGGAGGCCTGTTCATGTACTCGAGCTTCTTCCTGGGCGGCGCTCCCAACGGCGGCTGGTTCGGGTACGTGCCCCTCTCCAGGAACATGCCCGGCCACAACATGGACTACTGGGCCTTCGGCCTGCAGATCCTGGGCATCGCGTCGCTGACCGGTGCCGTCAACCTGATCGTCACCGCGATCAACATGCGGGCCCCGGGCATGAGCCTCATGCGCATGCCGATCTTCGTGTGGATGAGCCTGGTGTCGCAGTTCCTGCTGCTCTTCGCCATCCCGGTCATCACGGTGGCGCTGTTCCTCCTCAGCTTCGACCGGCTGTTCTCCACCAACTTCTTCAACGTGGCGGCAGGATCAGACCCACTCCTGTGGCAACACCTGTTCTGGCTGTTCGGCCATCCGGAGGTCTACATCCTCATCCTCCCGGCCATGGGCATCGTGTCCGAGGTGCTGCCCGTGTTCTCGCGCAAGCCGCTGTTCGGCTACCAGGTGATGGTGTTCTCGGGCATCGCCATCGGGTTCATGGGCTGGGGCGTCTGGGCCCACCACATGTTCGCCACCGGCCTGGGCCCCGTGGCGGTGTCGGCCTTCAGCGCCTCCACCATGTTCATCGCGGTACCCACAGGCGTGAAGATCTTCAACTGGATCAGCACCATGTGGAAGGGCAAACTCACGTTCCCCACACCGATGCTGTTCGCCATCGGTTTCGTGGCCATGTTCACCATCGGTGGCCTGTCGGGGGTGACCCACGGGGTGGTGCCGGGCGACACCCAGCAGACCGACACCTACTACATCGTGGCCCACTTCCACTACGTGCTCTTCGGCGGCAGCATGTTCGGCCTGTTCGCCGGCGCCTACTACTGGTACCCGAAGTTCGCCGGCCGGTTGCTCGACGAGCGCCTGGGCAAGATCCACTTCTGGCTGATGTTCCTCGGCTTCAACATGACCTTCGCACCGTTCCACATCCTGGGGCTGCAAGGCATGCCCCGGCGCATCTACACCTATCCCGCCGACATGGGCTGGGACATGTGGAACCTGGTCTCGACGATCGGCTCCTTCATCATCGCCCTGTCGATCCTCACCTTCATCATCAACGTCATCAAGAACCGCAAGCCCCAGGAGGTGGGCGACGACCCCTGGGACGCCCGCACCCTGGAGTGGTCGATCCCGTCGCCCCCGCCGGAGTACAACTTTAAGGAGGTCCCGCTGGTCACCAGCCGGGACGAGCTGTGGCACCGCAAGTACACCGAGGACGAGCACGGCCGCAGCGTCCGCCGCGAGGTCATGCTCGGCCAGGAGAAGATGCCCGGAACCGAGGTCGAGCCTTCTCCCGCCGAGGGCCACGAGAGCCCCGACCACGTCGAGGGCGGGGACGACGAGCACGGCGAAGAGCACGAGCCGCACATCCACATGCCGTCGCCCTCGTACTGGCCGCTGCTCGCCGCCCTGTGCCTGCCGGTCATCTGCTACGGGATGATCTACAAGACCTGGGCGGTCGCCATCCTGGGCGGCGTGGCGATGTTCGGCACCCTCTACGCCTGGGCCCTCGAGCCGGCCACCGCTCCCGAGGACACGCCCGTGCACGGGCCCGACACGTCGGGCGACGACCGCGAGGCTGTGCGCGTATGACCGGCCTGGCTAGCTGCGTGCGGAACGCAACGGAAGGCCGGTCCGACCAGCATTCATCGGCGCACCACCGTGAGGTGGTGGGGCGATGACGGACACGGCAGTCACCGCCAGCTCGGGCTCGCACACCGAGATCGAGGCCGGCCACCCGCCCACCTCCACCGGTCTCAGCAACGAGAAGGTGGCGATGTGGTCCTTCCTGGGATCGGAGTGCCTCCTCTTCGGCGCCCTCATCTCCACCTACCTGCTGTTCAAGGGGCAGAGCACACCGGGCAGCATCGGGCCCGCCGACGTGTTCGACATCCCCTACACCTCGGTCAGCTCCTTCGTGCTGCTGATGAGCAGCCTGACCATGGTGCTGGCTCTGGCCGCCATCCAGCGAGGCGACCACCGCCTCACCCGCATCTGGCTGCTCACCACGGCCCTGCTGGGGGCCAGCTTCGTGGCCGGGCAGGCCTATGAGTTCACCGTCTTCGTCCGTGAGGGCATGAACCTGCGGGTGAACCTGTTCAGCTCGAGCTTCTTCGTCCTCACCGGGTTCCACGG
Source organism: uncultured Acidimicrobiales bacterium (assembly GCA_902805665.1). Lineage (GTDB taxonomy): Bacteria > Actinomycetota > Acidimicrobiia > Acidimicrobiales > AC-14 > CADCTB01. The sequence goes on along the minus strand of CADCTB010000089.1, from coordinate 373 downwards.
CGCCCACGTGACGATCGGCGTGCTCATGCTCCTGTCGCTGTACAGCCTGTCGCTGCGGGGCAAGCTGCCGGCGTCGAAGGCCGAGACGGTGGAGCTGGTCGGCCTCTACTGGCACTTCGTCGACGTGGTCTGGATCGTGATCTTCACTCTGATCTACCTCATCCCATGAGCACCGCGCCGACCAAGGACGAGTCCACCGGGCCGGTCGTCGAGACCGGTCCCGACGAGGGTGGCACGCACCACGACCACCCCGGCGAGGGCAAGTACATCAAGATCGCCCTCATCCTGGCTGCGATCACCGCGGTCGAGGTCGCCTTCTCCTACTGGGAGGCCGTCGAAGGCATCCTGGCGCCGAGCCTGATCTTCATGTCGA
>CADCTB010000088.1 GCA_902805665.1 uncultured Acidimicrobiales bacterium | reverse complement strand
GCGCCCGCCTGCCGCTCCCCTCCACATCACCGCCACCGATACGGCGGGGAACACGAGCCAGCTCGAGGTCATCGCGCCCGTCCGCTATCCCGGCGGCCAAGGTGTCCACGTCACCGCCGCGGCGTGGGGCTACGAGCCGCTGCGCAGGGGAATCCTGGCGCTCATCGACGCCAGACTGGTGTCGTCGGTGGAGCTCGACCTCAAGGACGAAGGGGGCATCGTCGGCTTCGACTCCCGCAACCCTCTCGCCAACCAGATCGGGGCGGTACGCCCCGAGTACAAGCTCAAGGAGACGGTGGCCGACCTGAAGCGCCGGGGCGTCCGGGTGGTCGGGCGGGTGGTGGCCTTCCGTGACGCACCGCTGGCCAAGTGGGCGTGGGAGAACGGGCGCCGGGACTGGGTGGTGCAGACGCCCGGCGGGAAGATGCTCGAAACCTACGGGGGCTTCACCAACCTGGCCCACCCCGAGGTGCACCGGTACAACCTCGACATCGCCCTCGAGGCTGTCGACGCCGGCGTCGACGACATCCTCTGGGACTACGTTCGCCGACCCGAAGGCGATCCGGCCACCATGGTGATCCCCGGCATGCAGCCGCAGGACACCTCGTCGAACGCCATCGTCCGCTTCCTGGCCGGGACGCACGCCGCCCTGCGCGAGCGGTGCGTGTACCAGGGGGCATCGGTGTTCGGGATCGCCGCCGACCGCCCCGACGCCGTCGGCCAGGACATCCCCCGCATCGCCCGGCACGTGGATTACATCGCGCCGATGCTCTATCCGTCGCACTGGGTGAACGGCGAGTACAACGTCGACAACCCCAACAAGCAGCCCTACGACATCATCAAGGCCACGCTCGCCGACTTCCAAGCCAAGACGGCCGGCACGGGAGTCGCGCTGGTGCCGTGGCTGCAGGACTTCAGCCTGGGCCATACGTACGGCCCCACCGAGGTCCGCGCCCAGATCGACGCCGCGGCCAGCCTCGGAGTGCCCGACTGGCTGCTCTGGAACGCCGGCGCGGTGTACACGGCAGGCGCCCTCGACCCCTCCCGGCTGGCCCTCCGCAAGTAGCCGCGCCACCCCTCAAGTTCCCGGGCGCCCGTGCCGACGACGCGACCGTTGACAGGGGATGGAGGGCGCTATGAGGAAGAGCAAGCACGTCGGGTTCGCGGTGATCTGCCTGGGAATCGTCCTAATGGCTGGGGCCGCGGTGTTGCCCGTCAGCCCGGCCACCCAGCGGTTCGGCCCCTTCCGGATCGACATCCGGGGCGACAACTGCGGTCCAGCGGCCTACGTGGCCTTCCGGGAGACCAACTCGGTGTGCCGGGAAGCCGCTCAGCGCCGGCTGCTCACCACGACAGGGGTCGGCCTGCTCGTCGTCGCCCTGGGCATGGCGATGTTCGCAGGCGGAGATGCGCCACGTGGGTCGAGAGTCGACGTACCCAGCCCCCGGGCTAGCCGCCGGACTCTTTCTCGCAGTCCAGGCAGTAGACGTTATAGGCCCGGGTGATCACGGGCTGGGCCACGTTGCGGACCTGGATGCCCCCGGGGGTGAAGCCCTTCTCCGTCCCGCCGTGGGCGTGGCCGTGGATGGCCAGGTCGGCCCCCGCCCGGTCGACCGCCTCGCCCAGCAGGTAGCTGCCCAGGAACGGGTAGATCTCCAGGCGTTCCCCCCGCAGGGTTCCCTCGCTGGGCGAGTAGTGCATGAGGGCCACCCGCCGCTCCACACCGGCGCGAGCCAGGTCGTCGAGCGCTTCCCGCAAGCGGTCTGCCGCCTCCTGGGTGTGGCGGACGTAGGCCTTCATCATGGGCTCGCCGAAGTCGCTCCCGCACGCCCCGGCAAACCCGCTGCCGAACCCCTTGACGCCGGCGATCCCCACCGGCGTGCCGTCGACGTCGACGACGGTGGAAGTCCCTTCGAGGACCTGGACGCCGATCCCCTCGAGCACGTCGGTGACCGCCTTCTCCTGGTCGGAGTGGTAGTCGTGATTGCCGAGGACGGCGACGATGGGCACCGGAAGGTCGCGTAGCTCGCGGGCGAGGACGGCGGCCTCCTCGGGGTCGCCCAGCCGGGTGAGATCACCGGCCAGCAGGTACACGTCGGCCTGCTCGGCGATGTCCTCCAGGTGCGGCCGCAGGGTGCCCGCCGAATCCTGGCCGAAGTGGATGTCGCCGACGGCCGCCACTCTGATCACTTGATCTTCTCCACGCGTGGCTGGTCGGCCATGACCGTCACCACCGTCTCGTTGTGGATCTCATAGTCGGGGAGCACCTCGGCGGCCACCGCGCCGACCGCCTGCTGGCGCTCGGGCGTGGCGACCTGGCCGGTGAGGAACGCCTTGCCGGCCGCCATCCGGACCTGGATGCCCATCTCGGCCACCCTCTCGTCGGCGGCCAAGGCGTCACGCAGGCGCTGGATGGCGTAGTCCTCGGGCTCGTTCATCGTCGGTTCATGTGGGGATCGTCTCAGGCGTCGAAGATGGACTCGAAGAGGGCTCGGACCGGCTTGACCGGGACACCGAGGTCGTTGGACTGGGCGTACAGCAACAGGCTGAGCACCCGGCGGGCGCCGTGCCTCCGGGCCCGGGCGACCAGGTAGTCCCAGTCGAGCTCGGAGCCGGTGATCACGCCGAGCGCGTCGTGCCAGTGGTGGGGCATGTGCTCGTCTGCGGTCAGGGCCTTCATGATCAGGAGATCCTCGGGGGCGATGATGCGGGCCGCGCACCCCCGCACCTCCACGACCCGGGCGCGGGCCAGCATCTCCTCGTCGAGATAGATGTCGCCGGTGGAGCGGAAGATGACGTCGACCATGATCTCGTCCTTGAACGCCTTGAACAGCCACCGAGGATCGGTCTCCTCGGTGGTGAAGCCGGCAGGGGCCAGCGCCTCGAGGGTCAGTCGGGCGCTCTCGGGCCGGACGAACAGGTCGATGTCGTTGGTGCCGCGGGGGCGCCCCAGCTCCGCGGAGCTGATCCCACCCATCACCAGATGGGCGATCCCCTTGGCGTCGAGGGCGGCAATGGCCTCGCTGAGGACGGTGAGGAACCGTCCCTCGTCGACGTCACGCCCGTGCGGCGGCGGACCATGGCCCATGGGTGGGAACTACCCCCGCCCCCGACGTGCAAACTGGCCTGCCGGCCCCGCCGGAGCGGCAGCGTAGGCTCCAGCCGGAAGGCCGTCGAGGGCGGCGAGCGCAGCGACCAGGAGAGCAGGAGCGAGCACGCCGCCCGGCCTGCCGGCCCCGCCGGAGCGGCAGCGTAGGCTCCAGCCGGAAGGCCGTCGAGGGCGGCGAGCGCAGCGACCAGGAGAGCAATGAGCGACCAAGAGGTTCCCGAGCCCGACGCCGTCGAACAGGCCCTGCCCGTGGCCGAGACCGCCGGTATCGGGGACCCCTCCCCGGATCCGGAGGCGCCGGAGGCGGACGCCCTGGAACAGGCGATGGAAGCCCCGCTCGACGAGGAGGACGGGCTCCGGTAGGACTTTCGGGCCTACGGTGGGAAGGGCCGAGCCCCGCCCTCAGCCGAGTCGGGCCCTGAGGAACTCCAGGGTGCGGACCCACGCCTGGCGGGCGGCGTCCTCGTCGTAGACCTCCGGCCGCGTGTCGTCGAAGAAGGCCTGGCTGGTGCCGGGGTAGGTGAAGACCTGCACCTCCTTACCGAGGTCACGGAGTTGCGCCTCGAAGGCGGCGACGGCCTCGGGGTCGGCCGAGTCGTCGTGCTCGGCGTAGTGGCCCTCCACCCCGGCGGTGAGGGCGGACCAGTCGGGCTCGGAGCCATTCGGCGCGATGCCGTAGAAGGGGACCACCGCCCGGACGGCGTCGGGGCGCAGAGTGGCCAGCCACAGGGCCAGCCCGCCGCCCATGCAGAAGCCCACCACGGCGACGCCGTGACCCCGTACCGCGGGATGGGGCTGGAGGAAGTCGACGGCGCCGGAGAGGTCCCGGGCGGCCCGCTCCAGGTCCAGGGCCATCTCGGCCTTGGCCGCCTCGTCGGGCTTCCGGTTCGGCACCGTCCTGCCGTGGTAGAGGTCGGGCGCCAGCGCGGTGAAGCCCTCGGCGGACAGCCGGTCGCAGACGTCGACGATGTGGTCGACCAGACCCCACCACTCCTGGATCACGACCACGCCCAGCCCGGCGCCCTCGGGTGCGGGGGCCAGATATCCGCCGCCGGTGCTGCCATTGCTCGGGAACTCGACGTGCTCGCCCATCGTGGCGTCCTACCCCGATGTGCGTCCGGTGAGCTCCGGGGCGTCCGGGCAGTCGCCGCGATCGAGCGCCTCCACCGGCGGCTGTGGCCCGTCCGGGCCGATCACGGCCGTGGCCAGCTCGAGGGGCACGACCTCCCAGTCCGCGTCCCACGGGTCGCCCAGGGCGGTGACCTTGTCGACCATGGCCGCCCACAGGCCGGCCGGCAGGATCCGGCCCACGCCGGCGACCACCCACACCGGGATCTGCTCGGTGTAGGCGACGGCGGCCGCGGCCCGTGAACCGGTGACGGCCAGGAAGCCTCCCGGGCCCACTGCGGACGCGTCGAGCAGGAGGAGGGTGCTGGCCGCCACCGCGGCGCCGATGCCTGACTCGGGCACCAACGCGGCCACCGAACCGGCCCGGTCGAGGGCGGCCACCAGCGGCGACCCGTCGCCCAGCGAGTCGACGACCAGGACCTGGGCATCGCCCCGACGGCGGAGCGTCTCGGTGACCTGCTCCGGCCAGCCGAGCACCGTCATCACCGCGTCGTCGGGCAGCGAGGCGGCCACCACGGCGGGCGTGGTGTCGGCCCGGAGCGCCTCGGCCGACCTCCAGGCCTCGGTGTGAGGGTCAGGCGAGGCGACGACCCGCGCCGCCAGCCACCACAGGGGGCCCGACGTGGCCTGCCGGTCGACCAGGCGCCGGCACGCCATGACCAGGGCCCGGGGGTCATCGGCGCAGCCGGCGAGCGCAGCTGCCGCCTCCCGGGCCAGCAGGCCCGGATCCTCCCCGGTCGCCCGGGCGACCATCCGGAGCCGCTCCATCGGGTGCATCGGGCCGGCCGGACGCTCAGTGCCCGGGCTTGAAGACCATGAGGAAGAGGATGACCACCCACAGCACGTTCACGATGGCGCTGACGGTGGCCGCCTTCTTCCCCAGCGCCTGCATCTCCAGCGACTGGGCGCCCTCCGCCCCGCTGCGCATGGCCACCATCTTGCGGATCGCCGGCACCTGAACCCCTGTGGCCAGGCCCATGAGCACGATGTAGAGGAGGAAGGACAGCGAGATCCACGCCTCGCTGAACTTCCACGTGTCGTCGCTGAGCAGGATCAGCAGGATGCCGAGGATCGGGACGGCGATGACGGCCACGGTGGGGATCGTGCCGGTCACCTTGAGGGTGGTCTCGGCCACGGCCAATCCCTCTCGCCCCGGCCGGTCCCGAGCCTCGTTGCCATAGAAGCCGGCGATGAACATCCCTCCGAAACCGATGATCACCGCCAGGATGTGCAGCACCAACACCAGGTTGTAGAGATCGGTGTCGACTCCCATGGTCTCCTCCCACTTCGCTCCACGGAACATAGTTGGGTTACCTTCACCCCGCCGTGGCAACCAACCCTGCTCCTGACCTGGCGCTCGTTCCCATCACCGGCCACTCCCGCACGGTGCGTGAGTGGCTGACCACTTTTCATTTGCTGCTCGTGGCCGTGGACCCGGCCCACGTCCGGAGCCGGTGGATCGTCCCCACCGCGGCCCGGGTGCTGTTCGAATACGAGCAGGCCGACTGCCGGGTGGCCTGGCTCGTGGCCGGTGACGCCGCCGACGCCCGCAAGCTGCTCGGTCGGTGGGCCACCGAGATCATGACGTTCGTCGATCCCGAGCTGACGGCGATCAAGGGCTTCGGGATCCAGACGCTGCCCGCCATCGTCCATGTCGGCATGGAGCTCAACATCGTGAACGCGGTGGAAGGGTGGGATCCGCCTGCGTGGCGGGCGCTGACCATGGAACTGTCCCGCCGGATGTCGTGGAGCCGCCCCCACATCCCGGCCCCGGGCGACCCCGGCCCCTTCGACGGGGCGCCCCTCCCGCGGGTCTAACCCGCCGTCACCTCGGGCTGTGCCCGCTGGTGAGGGACAGCGCGGCCAGGACCAGGAGCGACGTGGGCGCCTCGCGGAGGTCGCCCAGTATGTAGGTCGAGCGGTTGACCGTCTCGAGTGCCGACGTCACCGAGCGGGCACCCACCTTGCGGCGTCTGAGCTCCGTCGCCAGCACTGTCGCATGGACCTGCACAGGGTGACCTCCCTTGCCCCGACCGTCCGCTCCACCCTCCGCCTTCCGGCCTGTGGAGCACAAGAGCGCAAAGCTGTGGACTCCCTGCCTACAGAACCCCGCCCCGGGTCATGGCGGCGACGTCGAGGATGCGATCGACCTCGCCGGGGCGGAGCAGGCCCCGGTCGAGCACCACCTGGCGCAGAGTCTTCCCCTCGGCCGCGGCCTGATGGACCACGGCGGCTGCCTCCTCGTAGCCGATGTGGGGGGTCAGCGCCGTGGCCAGAGCCGAGGACGACTCGGCGTAGGTGCGGCAACGCTCCACGTCGGCCTCCAGTCCGATCACGCAGCGGTCGGCCAGCAGGCGGGAGACGGTGGACAGCAGATGGATGGACTCGAGCAGGTTGCGGGCCATCATCGGCATGGCCGTGTTGAGCTCGAAGGCCCCCGCGGTGGCCCCGAAGGCGATGGCGGCGTCGTTCCCGACCACCTGGGCCGCCACCTGGTACACCGCCTCCGGGATCACCGGGTTGACCTTGCCGGGCATGATCGAGCTGCCGGGCTGGAGGTCGGGGAGGCGGATCTCGGCGATCCCCGCCCGCGGCCCGCTGCCCATGAGGCGCAGGTCGTTGGCGATGCGGGCGAGCGAAAGGCCGACCGTCCGCAGCGTCGCCGAGGCCTGGATGACCGCGTCTCGGCCTCCCTGGGCCTCGAAGTGGTCTGGGGCCTCCCGGAAGGGCAGACCGGTGGCGGAGGCCAGCCGTTCGATGACGGCGGACGCGAAGAGGGGCGGCGCGTTGATACCGGTGCCGACCGCCGTGCCCCCCAAGGCCAGCTCGCACAGGTGCGGCAGGGAGCTCCGGGCCCGTTCCGCCCCGTGCTCGACGGCGGTGGCGTAGCCGGCGAGCTCCTGGCCGAGGGTGACCGGCGTGGCGTCCATGAGATGGGTCCGCCCCGCCTTGACGACCGACGCCGTCTCCGCCGCCTTGTGCCGCAGCCCACTGGCCAGGTGCTGGAGGGCCGGGACCAGCTCCCGCTCGATGCCGACGGCGGCCGCCAGGTGGATCGCGGTGGGGAACACGTCGTTGGACGACTGCGAGGCGTTGACGTGGTCGTTGGCGTGGACCGGCCGGCCCAGCCGCTCCGAGGCCAGATGGGCGATGACCTCGTTGGCGTTCATGTTGGACGACGTGCCGGAGCCGGTCTGGAACACGTCGATCGGGAAGTGGTCGTTCCAGTGCCCGGCCGCCACGTCGGCGGAGGCGGCGACGATGGCATCGGCCACGTCGCCATCCACCACCCCCAGGCGGGCGTTCACCACCGCCGCCGCGCCCTTGACCGTCGCCAGGGCCGCGACCAGCCGGGGGTCGATGTGGACGCCCGAGATGGGGAAGTTCTCGGTGGCCCGTTGGGTCTGGGCCGCCCACTTGGCCCACGCGGGGACCTGCACCTCGCCCATGGAGTCGTGCTCGGTGCGGCTCATCTGGTCCTGTGACACGTTTCGGACCGTACCCGCTTCCGACCACCCAGTCCCTTGCACCTGTGGATGGCCGGAGTTAGGGTTCGGCCGAACCGAGAAGCCCCCCGGCGACAAGTGAGGCGCATGACCCCACGGCACCGGCGGCTCGGCGTACTCGTCGGGATCGCACTGCTACTCCCAATGGTGACGGCGCCGGCGACCTTCGCTGACCCTCTCGCGGACAAGCGGGCCGAGGCGTCCCGCATCCAGGAGCAGCTGGAGCGCCAAGGGACTCAAGTCAGCATCCTGGCCGAGCGGTCGAACCGGGCCCAGCTCAAGGTGTCGGAGGTGGAGGGCGCCCTGGCCAAGACCCAGGCCGACGTGGCCCGCTCCGACGAGCGCCTCCGGGAGACCCGGGGCCGCCTGGCCAGCGCCGCGGTCCTCGCCTATGTCCACGGGGGCAGCAACTCGATGATCGCCAAGCTGGCCCGGGGTAGCCAGGACGACATGGTCGTCCGCACCCAGTACCTGCGGGTGACCGTCGCCGACCAGCGGCGGGTGATCAGCGACGTCCGTTCGGCCCGGCAGGACTTCCAGTTCCACAAGTCCCGGCTCGACGTGGAGCAGAAGGCGGCTGCCGATGCCGCCGGTGCCGCCTCGGCCGCCAGTCAGGCCGCCGTCGCGGCCGAGGACGCGCAGCGAGCCGTCCTGGGCCGGGTGACGGGCGAGCTGGGCGAGCTCGTCGCCGCCGAGCAGGCCCGCAGGGAGGCCGAAGCCGTCCGGGCCCGACCGGCTCCGGTGCCCGTGAACGAGACGCCCGCGGCCGGCGCCACCCCCCGCATCACCGAGCCGCCCCGGGTGCCGACACAGTCCGCCCAACCCCAGTCCCAGTCCCAGTCGCAGACCACGACCACGGTGGCCGCCCAGGCGGCCGCCCTGCCGACCTCCGGCAAGGGGGCGATCGCGGTGGCGGAAGCTCGGAAGCAGCTCGGGAAGCCCTACGTGTACGGCGGTTCCGGGCCCGACAACTTCGACTGCTCAGGGCTCACGGCCTGGGCGTGGAAGGCGGCGGGCGTCTCCCTGTCCCACTCCGCCTACAACCAGTACTTCGAGACGACCCGGGTGCCCATCAACGCCGTCCAGCCCGGCGACCTGCTGTTCTTCGGCAAGGACGGGGTGGAGAGCATCCACCACAACGCCATCTACATCGGCAACGGCGACATGATCGAGGCCAGTCAGACGGGAACGCCCATCCGCATTCGCGGATGGCGTTCCATCGACATCGTCGGGGCGGGGCGTCCCGGTTAGAGCGAGCTTCGCTCGCTCTCAAAGGCTTGGTGCCGCCTCCGGCGGCGCGCAGCCTGTTCCGACAGACCAAGCCTGCCGGCCTGCGGCCACGAAAGGCGACGTGCCGCCTCCGGCGGCGCGCGCTCCGTTCCGACAGACCAAGCCTCGCTGCGCTCGGACGGTGCAGGCCGGACGGGCTAGCCCGGCCGGCCACTCAACTGCGACGTGCCGCCTCCGGCGGCCCTCAGCCTGTTCCGACAGACCAAGCCTCGCTTCGCTCGGACGGTCTGTCGGCGAGGTCACGAAAAGCTTCGCTTTCCGCACCCTCGGCCGACTGAGCGACTCCGGGAACCCGCCGACGGGATCCTGCGGACCGGCGCCGGGCACTCGTAGCGAGCGAAGCTCGCTACTGAGCGGCTCCGGGATCCAGCGGGACCGTCTCCGGGGTCCCGGGGCGATGGGGTGGTCCCAGCCGGCGGGGTTTGCCGGCTGGCCGACAAGCCGTCCGAGCGCAGCGAGGCTTGGGTTGTCGGAACAGGCTGAGGGCCGCCGGCAGGCGGCGCCATGCCTTTTAGGTAACGAGCGAAGCTCGTTACTGGTGTCGTCGTAAGACGACTATTGCCATATCGTCGGAGAGGTTGGGGCTGTGGGCCAGGGTGGCCAGCTCGATGCGGCGGGCGATGCCGGCGGCGCTGCGGCCTGCGCAGGTGGACAGGAGGGCGACCAGGCGGTCCTGGCCGAACTGCTCGCCGGCGGCGTTACGGGCCTCGACGACCCCGTCGGTGTACAGGACCAGGGCATCGCCGGCGTGCAGGGTGACCGGGACGTCGCGGAAGTTCCTCCCGGGCAGCACGCCGAGGAGCATCCCGGACGCCCGGTCGAGCACGGTGACCGACTCGTCGTCGTGCAGGATCAGCGCCGGCGGGTGCCCGCCGTTGGCCAACAGCGCCTCGACCCGGTCGGCCATCGGGCTCAACCGCACGAGCACGGCAGTGAGGAAGCGGTCGTCCACCGCCTGGCGGAGGAGGGCCTCGTTCAACCGCGAAAGGACCCCGGCCGGGCTGACCACGGCCGGGGCGATGGCCCGGATGCTGTAGCGCGCCACCCCGGTGATGGCCGCCGCGTCCGGCCCCGACCCGGAGACGTCGCCGAGGACGACGGCCCAGTGGTCGCCGCCCAGCGGAAATGCGTCGTAGAAGTCGCCTCCCACGTCGCTGCGCCCTGCGGCCCGGTAGCGGGCGGCCAGGTCCACGCCTCCGATGCGGGGCAGGACCGGCGGAAGCAGGGTGGCCTCGAGCGCGGAGGCGACGCGGTCGCGCTCGGCCGACACCTCGGCATGGGCGATCGCCGCGCCGAGGTGGTTGCACAGCCCGCCCGCCAGGCTCTCCGCCTCGGCGTCGAAGGCATGGGGGCGGGGGTGGCCCAGGTAGAGGATCCCCGCGAGCTCGCCGTCGGCCGCCGGCACCGGCGCGATGACCCAGCTCCGGACGAGCCGGCCGTCGGCCAGGGTGCCATAGGCGCGGCTCAGGCGGTCGTCGCGAGCCCAGGCGGCCACGTCGGCCACCGAGTGTGGCTGGCCGTGCAGCCGGGGGCCGGCCAGCAACGGGGCGTTCCCGACATCGGGAGGCTCGGCGAAGTCGTCCCACTCCGCACCGGTGAGGATCGGCTCGGCGTCGGGCTCGGTGGGGACGTAGAGGGCGAACCGGGCGTCGGTGAGCTCCCGGCAGGCCTCCGCCACTCCGGCCACCAGTGCGGGCGGCTCGCTCTCGGCCAGCAGACCTGGCAGGCGGACGACGAGGTCCAGGAGCCGTCGCCTCTCATCGAGCAGTTCCTCGATGGCCGCCCGAGCCGTGCGCAGCTCCTCGTCGCCGGCGACGAGGTCGCCCGGGAGGGGGTCCGACGTCACGACGAACTCCCCGCGGTCCGGTCGACGTCGAACCACACCGTCTTGCCCCCACCGCTGCGCCGCAGCGAGCCCCACCGGTCGGAGAAGCCGGTGAGGATCGACATGCCCCGTCCCGAGGTGTCGTTGAGCTCGGCCACCCGAGGGGTGGGCATGACGTCGGAGGTGTCGCTCACCTCGACGTGGATGACGGCCGGCCTCACGTGGACCAGGATGCGCGGGCTGCTGGAGGCGTGGACGACAGCGTTCGTCACCAGCTCGCTGACGCAGAGGACGATGTCGTCGATGCGATCACCGTCGGTCCAGCCGTCGAGGGTCGTGCGGACCAGCTCGCGCGCCTCGCGGGCGCTGCGGAGATCGGCGGGAAGGTGCCCCGACGCCTTGGCCAGCACCGCCTCGAGCCGGTCGACCAGACGGGTGACGTCGGTGATGGCGGCCGCCAGGTCGGTGGGGGCCAGGTCCTTGCCGAGGTAGCCGATGGCACCGGCTGCCGCCGCCACCGTGGCCAGCTCCTCCGGAGGCCGGCTGGATACCAGGACAACCCGTGCCGACCCCAGCCGGGACACGGCCTCGAAGGCCCCCGGGAGCGATACTTCGAGCAGGACGACGTCGGGCGGCGAGTCGGCGGCGATCTCCACGGCCTGTGCCGTGTCGGCTGCCTCCCGCACGGGAGCGAAGCCCTTGGCGCCCTCGAGGCCGAGGCGGACCAGGAGGCGGTAGTCCGGGTCGGCGTCGACGACGAGCACCGACGTCATCGCACGGAGGGCAAGGTCAGCATGATCGATGTGCCCCCCTCCGACGGGGGACACCAGATGACGCCCCCGTGGCCCTCGACGATGCGCCGGGCGACGGCCAGGCCGGCGAGGGCGCCGCCACGTTGTCCGTCGACGCTGCCATCGGGGTTGCCGTCGACCTGGCCGTCCAGCGGCAGGAGCGTGAAAAGCCGGGGGCGCAGTTCCGGGTCGATGGGCTTGCCGTCGCTGGAGACGGTGACAGTCACGAGCACCGGGCCGGGATCGGCGTCGACCCGCACGGTGAGCGGCCGGACCCCGCCGTGACGGACGGAGTTGTCGATGAGGTGGCCGAACAGCTTCACCAGCTGGGCCCGGTCGCCGCGGACCTCGGGCAGCCCGTCGGCGACGACCCGAATCTCTCCGCCCTGGAGGTCGCCGGCCCGGGCGCGCGCCGCCTCGGCGACCACCTCGTCGAGGCTCACCGGTTCGCGCCGCATCCCGTCACCCGACGCCCGGGCGTACTCGAGCAGCGTCGCCACCCGGTCCCGTACGCGGGCGATGTTGGCCTCCGTCCGGGTCACCAGGAGCTGGGCCTCGTCGCCCAGGGTCTCACCGTGCCTGGCCCGGAGCAGGTGGAGGAGCCCGGCGACGTTGTCGAGTGGCTCGTGGATCTCGGCGACGGCCGCGGACCCGAGTCGCTCGAGGGCGGCGTTCGAGCGCTCGAGCTCGCCGTTCAGCCGCTCGACCTCGGCCAGCTGGTCGGCGAGCTCTCTGCGCTGGCTTTCGAGGAGGCTGCCCTGGCGCCACAGCTCCAGGAACACGGCCACCTTGGCCCGGAGCGCCTCGGGGTTGAAGGGCTTGTAGACGTAGTCCACCGCCCCGCTGCGGTAACCCTGCAGATGGTGCTCGGCTTCCCCGCTGATGGCGGTGAGGAAGATGATCGGCACGTTGCGCGTCTTCTCCCGGGCCTTGATGAGCTGGGCGGTCTCGAACCCGTCCATGCCGGGCATCTGCACGTCGAGGATGATGACTGCGAAGTCGCCCGAGAGCAGGGCCCGCAGCGCCTCCTCACCCGATCCGGCCCGGACGAGCTCGGCGCCCAGGGGCTCCAGGACCGCTTCCAGGGCGAGCAGGTTGTCGGCTCGGTCGTCGACCATCAGCACCCGGGCGGGCGGGGCCACCGCGGAGGTCACCGGTGGAGCCACACCCGGAGCGTGTCGAGGAGCTGGTCCATGTCGACCGGTTTCGTGACGTAGTCCGACGCCCCGGCGGCGAGCGCCTCCTCGCGATCACCGCGCATGGCCTTGGCGGTGAGGGCCACGATCGGCAGGTCGGAGAAACCGTCCATGCCGCGGATGCGCCGGATGGCCTCGTAGCCGTCCATGTCCGGCATCATGATGTCCATCAGTATCAGCTCCACCCCCGGGGTGGAGTCGAGCAGGTCGATGCCGAGCCCGCCGGAGTCGGCGCACACCACCTCCAGGCCGTGCTCCTCGAGGGCACTGGTGAGGGCGTAGAGGTTGCGGACGTCGTCGTCGACCATGAGCACCTTGCGACCGGACAAGCCGGCCGCCGTCTCGCCGTCCGACCGGTGGATGACGACCCGCGCCGGAGCACGCGACGCCGGACCGGGCGCCGGCAGGCTGGAGAGCACCTCGGACATCGCGGGCAGGAGGAGCGAGAACGTGCTGCCCTCGCCTGGAGTGCTGGTCACCTGGATCTCTCCGCCGAGCAGAGCGGCGATCTCCCGGCTGATCGAGAGCCCCAGGCCGGTGCCGCCGTAGCGGCGGCTGGTCGTGCCGTCGGCCTGCTGGAAGGCCTCGAAGATGACCATGAGCTGGTCGGGCTTGATGCCGATGCCGGTGTCGGACACGGAGAAAACAACGACATCGTCGGCCGCGGCCAGCCGGGGGTTCGTGAACCGGGCGTTGGCGGGCGCCCGGCCGACCCGGAGGGCGACGCTTCCCCGTTCGGTGAACTTGAGCGCGTTCGACAGCAGGTTCTTCAGGACCTGCTGCACCCGGTGCTCGTCGGTGGTGATGGTCTCAGGCGCCCCGTGGTCGACGCTCACGCCGAAGCTGAGCGACTGCTGGTCGGCGATCGGGCGGAACACCTGTTCCAGGTCGTCACAGAGCGACTGCACCGGCACGGGTGCAATGGCGACGTCCATCTTGCCCGCCTCCACCTTCGACAGGTCGAGGATGTCGCTGATCAGGCTCAGGAGGTCGTTGCCCGCGTCGTAGATGCTGCTGGCGAACTCGACGTGGCGGTCGCTCAGCGTGCCGTCGGTGTTCTCGGCGAGGAGCTGGGCCAGGATGAGCAGGCTGTTGAGGGGCGTGCGCAGCTCGTGGCTCATGTTGGCCAGGAACTCGGACTTGTACTTGGACGAGAGGGCAAGCTGCTCGGCCCGCTCCTCGAGCTCGCGGCGGGCGAGCTCGATCTCGGCGTTGGTGTGCTGCAGCTCGCGCTGCTGGCGCTGCAGCTCGGCCGACTGGCTCTGCAGCTCCTGAGCCAGGCTCTGGGACTGGGCCAGGAGCTCCTCGGTCCGCATCGTGGCCATGATCGTGTTGAGCACGATGCCGACCGTCTCCACGATCTGGTCGAGGAAGGCGCGGTCGACGTCGGTGAACCCGCGGAACGACGCCAGCTCGATCACCGCCAGCACCTGGTCCTCGAAGACCACCGGCAGGACGATGACGTTCAAGGGCTCGGCCTCGGTCAACCCGGTGCTGATGCGGGCGGCGCCGGCGGGCACGTCGACGAGGATCGTCCTCTTCTCCAGGGCGGCCTGGCCCACCATGCCCTCACCCGTTCGCCATTCGCCGGGGACTCCGGCGCCGGAGCGGTAGCCGTAGCCCGCGATCAGGCGGAACACGCAGTCGTCCGGGTCGACGGCGGGCTCGGCCATGAAGAACGCGCCCTGCTGCGCCTTCACCAGCGGCGTGAGCTCGCTCATGATCAGCTGCGACAGCGCCCGGAGGTCGCGGTGGCCCTGGAGCATGGCGCCGATGCGGGCCAGGTTGGACTTGAGCCAGTCCTGGTCCTCGTTGCGGCTCGTCGTCTCCCGCAGGGTGACGATCATCTGGTTGATGTTGTCCTTGAGGTCGCCGACCTCGCCGGCGGCGTCGACGGTGATGGTGCTGGTCAGGTCGCCCTGGGTCACGGCGGTGGCCACGTCGGCGATGGACCGCACCTGGGTGGTCAGGTTGGAGGCCAGCTGGTTCACGCTCTCGGTGAGCCGCTTCCACGTGCCCGACACGCCCTCGACCTCCGCCTGCCCGCCCAGCTTGCCCTCGGTGCCCACCTCGCGGGCCACCCGGGTCACCTCGGCGGCGAACGCCGACAGCTGGTCGACCATCTTGTTGATCGTGCTCTTCAGCTGGAAGATCTCGCCCCGGGCGTCGACCGTGATCTTCTGGGACAGGTCGCCCTGGGCGACCGCGGTGGTCACCTGGGCGATGTTGCGCACCTGGTCGGTGAGGTTGTCGGCCATGGAGTTCACCGACACGGTCAGGTCCTTCCACGTGCCCGAGACGCCGCGCACCTCGGCCTGACCGCCGAGCTTGCCCTCGGTGCCGACCTCGCGGGCGACACGGGTGACCTCGTCGGCGAAGGAGCCGAGCTGGTCCACCATGGTGTTGATCGTGTCCTTGAGCTCCAGCAGCTCGCCCCGGACCTCGACGGTGATCTTGCGGGTCAGGTCGCCCTTGGCCACGGCGGTGGTCACCTGGGCGATGTTGCGCACCTGGGCCGTCAGGTTCCCGGCCAGCTGGTTGACGTTGTCGGTGAGGTCCTTCCACGTGCCGGCAACGCCGGGAACGGTGGCCTGGCCGCCGAGCTTGCCCTCGGTGCCGACCTCCCGGGCCACGCGGGTGACCTCATCGGCGAAGCCGCGGAGCTGGGCCACCATCGTGTTGATGGTGTCCTTGAGCTCGGCGACCTCACCGCTGGCCTCGACGGTGATCTTCTGGCTCAGGTCGCCGCCGGCGACCGCGGTGGTCACCTGGGCGATGTTGCGGACCTGACCGGTGAGGTTGGCGGCCATGTAGTTCACCGAGTCGGTGAGGGCCTTCCACGTGCCGGCCACCCCGGGCACGTCGGCCTGGCCGCCCAGGCGGCCGTCGGTGCCGACCTCCCGGGCCACCCGGGTCACCTCGTCGGCGAAGGACCGGAGCTGCTCGACCATCGTGTTGATGGTGTCCTTGAGCTCGGCGACCTCGCCCAGGGCCTCCACCGTGATCTTCTGGGAGAGGTCACCCCGTGCGACCGCGGTGGTCACCTGGGCGATGTTGCGCACCTGGCCGGTCAGGTTGCCGGCCAGCTGGTTCACGTTGTCGGTGAGGGCCTTCCACGTGCCCGCCACCCCCGGGACGTCGGCCTGGCCGCCCAGCCGCCCCTCGGTCCCCACCTCGCGGGCCACCCGGGTCACCTCGCCGGCGAACGCGGACAGCTGCTCCACCATCGTGTTGATGGTGTCCTTGAGCTCGGCGACCTCGCCCCGGGCCTCGACGGTGATCTTCTGCGACAGGTCGCCCTTGGCCACGGCCGTGGTCACCTGGGCGATGTTGCGGACCTGCCCGGTGAGGTTGCCGGCCAGCTGGTTCACGTTGTCGGTGAGGTCCTTCCACGTACCCGACACGCCCTGCACCTCGGCCTGCCCGCCGAGGCGGCCCTCGATGCCCACGTCGCGCGCCACCCGGGTGACCTCGGCGGCGAACGAGCCGAGCTGGTCGACCATGGTGTTCACCGTCCGCTTGAGCTCGAGCATCTCGCCGCGGACGTCGACCATGATCTTCTGCGACAGGTCGCCGGTGGCGACGGCGGTGGTCACCCGGGCGATGTCCCGCACCTGGTCGGTGAGGTTCGATGCCATGAAGTTCACCGAGTCGGTGAGGTCCTTCCACGTGCCCGCCACCTCGGGCACCCGGGCCTGGCCGCCCAGCTTGCCGTCGGTGCCGACCTCACGGGCCACCCGGGTGACCTCGTCGGCGAAGGACCGGAGCTGGTCCACCATCGTGTTGATGGTGTCCTTGAGCTCGGCCACCTCGCCCAGGGCCTTCACCGTGATCTTCTGGGACAGGTCGCCCTTGGCCACCGCGGTGGTGACCTGGGCGATGTTGCGCACCTGGCTGGTCAGGTTGCCGGCCAACTGGTTGACGTTGTCGGTGAGGTCCTTCCACGTACCGGAGACGCCCTTCACGTCGGCCTGACCGCCCAGGCGGCCCTCGGTGCCGACCTCGCGGGCCACCCGGGTCACCTCGTCGGCGAACGAGCCGAGCTGGTCGACCATGGTGTTGATGGTGTTCTTCAGCTCGGAGATCTCGCCCCGCGCGTCGACGGTGATCTTCTGCGACAGGTCGCCCTTGGCGACAGCGGTGGTCACCTGGGCGATGTTGCGGACCTGGCCGGTCAGGTTCCCCGCCAGCTGGTTCACGTTGTCGGTGAGGTCCTTCCACGTTCCCGACACGCCGGGTACCTCGGCCTGACCGCCGAGGCGGCCGTCGATGCCGACCTCGCGGGCCACACGGGTGACCTCGGCGGCGAATGCGCCGAGCGTCGTCGTCATTGAATTGATGGTCTCGGCCAGGGCTGCGACCTCGCCCTTGGCCTCCACGGTGATCTTCTGGGTGAGGTCGCCACGGGCGACGGCGGTGGTGACCTGGGCGATGGAGCGCACCTGGTCGGTCAGGTTCGAGGCCATGACGTTCACCGAGTCGGTGAGGCCCTTCCAGCGGCCGGCCACGCCGGGGACGTCGGCCTGACCGCCGAGGCGGCCCTCGGTGCCGACCTCCCGGGCCACGCGGGTGACCTCGTCGGCGAAGGCGCCCAGGGTGTCGGTCATGGAGTTGATGGTGTCGGCCAGGATGGCGACCTCGCCCTTGGCCTCGACGGTGATCTTCTGCGACAGGTCGCCCCGGGCCACCGCGGTGGCCACCTGGGCGATGGACCGCACCTGGTCGGTCAGGTTGGACGCCATCACGTTCACCGAATCGGTGAGGTCCTTCCAGGTGCCGGATGCGCCGTGCACGTCGGCCTGGCCGCCCAGGCGGCCCTCGGTGCCCACCTCCCGGGCCACGCGGGTGACCTCGTCGCCGAAGGACCGCAACTGGTCGACCATGGTGTTCACGGTCTGCTTGAGCTGGGCCACCTCACCGCGGGCGTCGACGGTGATCTTCTGCGACAGGTCGCCGTTGGCCACTGCGGTGGTGACGAGCGCGATGTTCCGGACCTGGTCGGTGAGGTTCGAGGCCATGACGTTCACCGAGTCGGTGAGGTCCTTCCAGGTACCCGAAGCGCCGCGCACGTCGGCCTGGCCGCCCAGCCGCCCCTCGGTGCCCACCTCCCGGGCCACGCGGGTGACCTCGTCGGCGAAGGACCGGAGCTGGTCGACCATGGAGTTCACCACCCGGCCGATGCGCTGGAACTCGCCCTTCACCGGATGGCCGTCCATCTGCAGGGCCATCTTCTGGGACAGGTCGCCGTCGGCCACCGCCGAGATGACCCGGGCGACCTCATTGGTCGGGCGCGCCAGGTCGTCGATCAGGCCGTTGACCGAGCCGGCCGCCGCCGCCCACAGTCCGCCGGCCCCGTCGAGATCCACCCGCTCGGTGAGCTTGCCCTCCCGGCCCGCAGCCCGGGCCACGCGGGCCATCTCCTTGCTCAGCTGGGTCTGCCGCTGGGCCAGGGCGTTGAAGCGCTTGGCCACCTCGGCGTAGGGCCCGGCCCGCCGCGTCGTCAGCCGGACGCCCTCCTCACCGGCCTCGGCCGCAGCCAGGGCGTCACACAGGTCGTTCAGGAACTTGTCGAGTGCCGCATCCTTCTTTCCTTGCCCGGGCGCGGCTGCCGGCTCCTGGTCGGCGTCCAGCTCGACCGCGGTCATGGCCCACTCCGTACGGCAGCTCCAACCGACATCGCTTCACCTCTCCGGCGCGGCCGCCAGCCCGCATTCGGAGAGGCTGCGGGCTTCTTCCGCAGCGGCAGGCGGCCGATGGTCTCGACTGGACCCCAGGGTACAGATGACCGGGCTTCGCCCGGCCATCGCGGAACGCGTACAGACGACCGGGCTCCGCCCGGCCATCACGAAACAGATGACCGGGCTCCGCCCGGCCATCCCCGAAGGGCGTGGTGCCGCCTCCGGCGGCGCGCGGTCCGTTCCGGCAGGCCAGGTTCGCTTCGCTCACGGCCTGTCGGCGAGGTTACGGAACGCTTCGCATTCCGCACCCTCGGGTTGCGGGCCCGGTGGAGTGAGCGAAGCTCTCTAGCGGTAGACCCCGTTGTGGCCCACGCTGTACCGCCCCGGCTGCGGGAACAGACTGACTCCGTGGGCACCGGCTCCGGTCGGGATCGTGGCGATGACCCGGCCGCTGGTGGTGTCGATCACCGAAACCGAGCCGTGGAACCGGTTCGAAGTCCACAGCTGGCTGCCGTCGGCGCTCACCTGGATCATGTCCGGGCTGCCGCCGACCTGCCACTTGTGGCGGACGGTCTGGGTGGCGAAGTCGATCACCGAGATGGTGCCCTCCATGCGGTTGCTCACGAAGAGGGTGGCGGCGTCCCGGCTGACGTTCAGTCCGTGGGCGCCGGTGCCCGTCCGGATGAAGCCGATCTCGGTCATCGTCTCCGGGTCGACCAGCGAGACTCCATGACGACCCTGGTTGGCCACGTAGAGCACCTTGCCGTCCGGGCTCATCTTCGCGTCGATCGGCAGCGAGCCCACCTCGGCCCGACCCACGAGCGTCATCGTCTCGGTGTCGACCTTGACCACCTGGCCGCTGAACTCGCAGCTGGCCATGAAGTAGCGGCCGTCGGGGGAGAAGTCGCCGTGGTCGACGCCGGCCCAGGGCACGCCCACGCTCTTTAGGAATGTCCAGTCGGCGGTGTTGTAGAAGTCGAGGCGCATGTAGCGCTCGGCGACCACGATGGCCTTGGCGCCGTCGGGGGTGAAGTAGAGGTTGTAGGGGTCCGTGATCGGGATGTCCCTGGTGGGCCGCCCCGTGCGCGGGTCGATCTCGGTGAGGGTGTTCCCCTCGGTGTTGTTGACGTACAGCTTGGTCAGGTCCCAGGACGGCGTCACGTGGTGCGGGCGGGTGCCGACGTTGAACCGGTCGATCACCTTCATGGTGGCCGGATCGATGACGCTCACCGAGGCCGCGTCGCTGTTCGGCACGTAGACCCGCAGGGGGACGCCGGCGACTGCGGGGCTGAGGTCGGGGGCGAGCGTGTGCGAGTAGATGTTGACCGGCGCCGACGTGGCCACCTGCTGGGTGTCGACCGCGGGCCAGGCCGGGCCGGCGGGCCCGGGCATCGACGGCCCGGCTCGGAGCGAGGCGTCGACGACCGACGCGGCGTTGGCGCTGGGCGTCACCACCGGGGTCTCTCCGTCGGCCACGGCAACCGGCTGCTCGGAGATGCCCGCGGATGTCCGGAGCCGGCCGAAGGGCGTGGGCTGCGGCGCGAGGGCGGCATGGACCCGTTCCGCCGGCGCGCCCTGGACCGCGACGGTCTCGGACTCGGTGAGGGTGGCCGCGCCGCAGCCGGCCAGCACCACGCCGATGACCAAGACCCAGACGATTCCCAGCCGCCTCATAGCGCGGTGATACTAGTTGGTCCGCGCATGTAGGGGATACATACCCATAGTCACCGGATAGCGTGCATGCCCGTGGCCGGGGGCGGGTTGTACGTCGCCGTCTCGGGCGGCGGAGAGGCCGACGACGAGGCCTGCCGCCTCGCCGAGCAGGTGGGTCAGGAGCTGGCCCGCCGAGGCGCGGTGGTCGTCACCGGAGGGCTGGGCGGGGCGATGGCGGCCGCGTGTCGAGGGGCCAAGGACGGAGGCGGGACGACGATCGGGATCCTCCCGTCGGACGACCGCGCCGAGGCCAATGAGTGGGTCGACGTCGCCGTGCCGACCGGGTTGGGCGAGGGGCGCAACGCCCTGGTGGTGCGGGCCGCGGACGCCGTCGTCGCGGTGGCGGGGGAGTTCGGCACGCTGTCGGAGATCGCCTTGGCCCTCCGGCTCGGCAAGCCGGTGATCGGGTTGGGAACCTGGGAGCTGGTCCGTGGCGGTCGACCGGTGGATGCCATCGTGGCCGCCGGCACGCCGGCGGAGGCGGCGGAGTCGGCGGTGGCCCTGGCTATGGAGCGGCGCGCACGACCGACAGGATCGTGACGTAGTGGCAGGCGCACGCCAGGACCACCATGGCGTGCCAGACCTCGTGATATCCGAACCACCGGGGTGACGGGTTCGGCCGGTGGGTGCCGAGCACGATGCCTCCGGCCGTGTAGATCACCCCTCCGGCGACGAGCAGGCCGATCTGGCCAGCGCTGAGCTGGCGGCTCAGCTCGGGCAGCGCCAGGACCATGGCCCAGCCCATGCCGAAGTAGCAGACGAGCCCGATGACCGCCTTCTCGGCGATTCCCGTCAGGGCCAGGGCGAAGCCGATGGCGGCGGCGACCCACACCGCGGTCAGCACCCCTGTCCCCATCGTCCCGCCCAGGGCCAGGAGGCACAGGGGTGTGTAGGACCCCGCGATCATGAGGAAGATCGTCCCGTGGTCGATCCGGCGCATGCGCCGGCGGCCGTCCGGAGACCACCGGCGGCGGTGGTAGGCCGCACTGACGCCGAACATGGCGGTCATCCCCAGGGCGTAGACGACGCCGGCCGACCGCGCCCGCCCCGACGCCGCCGAGGCGATCACCACCGCCCCTGCGGGCAGGGAGAGGAAGAAGCAGATCAGGTGCAGCCACCCCCGCAGGTGCGGCGGCACCGGGTCCGTCGGGGCGGCTGGTGGGAGAGGGGCTTCCTCGAGGATGTCGGTCATGGCACGCGCTCCGCCGCTTCTTGACGGCCGGCGCCCAGGGTAGGGCTACGCCGCGTGCATCCGCACCTCGGGCCCGGTCTGCTGGCGCCGGAGATGGGTGGCGATGGCCACGCTGGTGACCGCGGCCCATGCGCACCAGAGCGAGGTCAGGGCGCTGCTCTGCAGCCAGGTCAGAAGCCCTACGGCCAGCAGGTTGGCCAGGCCGAACGCCACGATCCGGCGCTCGCTCGAGAGCAGCAGCGGTGTGCAGGTGACGACTGCATAGACGGCGGCGAGCACCCCGCCGTGGCTCATGCCGAGCTGATAGGCCAGGTGGCGGCCCTCGATCCGAACGTCGACCGGCCCGTCCACCAGCCCGAACAGGTAGATGGCGGCGAGTCCCGCGCCGGCCGCCCCCAGCCTGGCCATGGCCCGTCGCCGTCCGGGATCCGGCTCGACGGCCCGCACGGCGAGGGGCACGAGCACGGGCAGGACGACAACGGCGATCGCCAGGTAGATCCACATCGCCAAACGGCCCGTCGAGGCGGCGACCGTCCCCGTCAGGCCGTGCCAGACCACCGCCTCCACCAGGAGGTGGGCGCCGAGCACGACCGGGACGCTGCCCAATGCCCGGTCGGCGGGCCGGTGGGCCCGGCGCAGCGCATCGGCGCCGACGGCGGTCACGAGCAAGCCGGCGGCGGTGTCCGCCGTCGCAGAGAAGCACATATCGGGTCCCTCATGACGTCCGAGGAGTCCGTCTGCATGCTCAGACGGTTATACCGATTTTACCGCCGTCACGTGGTTTTCCAGGCGGTCTCAGCCCGTCTTGCGCAGGATGACCAGCGACCGGGCGTCCAGGGCCAGCTCCTCGTCGGCGAGGAGGGTGATGCCCTCGCGGTCGTCCTCGTGACGGGCGTACCCGATGGCGGTGTCGAGCACGAGCTCGAAGGTGCTCGCCCACTTCCCGTTCGGGAGCCGGAAGTGCACGGGCTCGGGCCCGTTCAGCAGGAGGAGGAAGCTGTCGTCGACGATGCGCTCGCCGCGAGGGCCCGGTTCGGAGATCTCGTTCCCGTTCAGGAACATGCCGAGAGCGACCACCTGCCCCGAGAGCCACTGGTCCTGGTCCATCTCGGTGCCGTCCGGGCCGAACCAGCCCACGTCGGCGAGATCGCTGCCGTGGATCGGCCGCCCCTGGAAGAACCGGCGGCGCCGGAACACCGGATGGTCCCTCCGCAGCGCGATCAGCCGGCTGGCCACCTCGAGCAGCTCGCGAGCCTCGTCGTCGAAGTCCCAGTTCAGCCAGTTCAGCTCGTTGTCCTGGCAGTAGGCGTTGTTGTTGCCTTTCTGGGTCCGGTTGAGCTCGTCGCCCGCCACCAGCATGGGCACGCCCTGGGACAGGAGGAGGGTGGCCAGGAGGTTGCGCTGCTGGCGGCGCCGCAACTCGAGCACGTCGGGATCGTCGGTCTCGCCTTCGGCCCCGCAGTTCCACGACCGGTTGTCGTCGGTGCCGTCCCGGTTGTCCTCGCCGTTGGCCTCGTTGTGCTTGTGGTTGTAGGACACGAGGTCTCGCAGGGTGAAGCCGTCGTGAGCGGTGATGAAGTTGATCGACGCCCCGGGGCCCCGACCGTCGCCTTGATAGAGGTCGCTCGAGCCGGTGAGTCGGTAGCCCATCTCGGCCAGCGACGTGCCGTGCCCGCGCCAGAAGTCCCGCACCGCGTCGCGGTACTTGCCGTTCCACTCGGTCCACAGGACCGGGAAGTTCCCTACCTGGTAGCCGCCCTCGCCGACGTCCCACGGCTCGGCGATCAGCTTCACCGACGAGATGACCGGGTCCTGGTGGATGAGGTCGAAGAACGCCGACAGCCGGTCGACCTCGTGGAAGCCGCGGGCGAGTGCGGACGCGAGGTCGAACCGGAACCCGTCGACGTGCATCTCGGTGACCCAGTACCGCAGGCTGTCCATGATGAGGTGCAGGACCTCGGGGTGGCGGGCGTTGAGCGTGTTGCCGGTGCCCGTGTAGTCCATGTAGTGCCGGGGGTCGTCTTCGACCAGCCGGTAGTAGGCGGCGTTGTCGATGCCGCGGAACGACAGGGTGGGGCCCATGTGGTTGCCCTCGGCGGTGTGGTTGTAGACCACGTCGAGGATCACCTCGATCCCGGCGGCGTGGAGCGTGCGCACCATGGCCTTGAACTCCCGGACCTGCTCCCCCCGGCTCCCCGACGATGAGTACGCGGCGTGCGGGGCGAAGTAGCCGACGGAGTTGTACCCCCAGTAGTTCGACAGGCCCTTCTTCAGGAGGTCGTGCTCGGACACGAAGTGGTGGACCGGCAGAAGCTCGACCGCAGTGACGCCCAGGTTGGTCAGGTGCTCCACCGCCGCCGGGCTGCCCAGGCCCGCGTAGGTGCCCCGTTGGGCCTCGGGCACGTCGGGGTGCCGGGCGGTGAACCCTTTGACGTGGACCTCGTAGATCACCGTCTCGTGCCACGCCCGTCGGGGCAGTTGGTCCTCGCCCCACGGGAACAGGGTGTCGGCCACCACGGCCCGGGGCACGTGGGGAGCGGAGTCGCGGGGGTCGGCGAAGTCGTCGGGGCCGCCCACCACGTAGCCGAACACCGACTCGTCCCAGTCCAGCTCGCCGTCGATGGCCTTGGCGTAGGGGTCGATCAGCAACTTGTCGGGATTGAACCGCTGGCCCCACTCGGGCTGGTACGGGCCACGGACCCGAAAGCCGTAGAGCTGGCCCGGGATCACTCCGGGCACGTACCCGTGCCAGACATGGGCGGTGACCTCGGTCAGGCGCAGGCGGGTCTCGCTTCCCGTGCGATCGAACAGGCACAGGTCGACGCCTGCCGCCGCCTCGGAGAACAGGGCGAAGTTCGTCCCCTCCCCGTCCCAGACGGCGCCGAGAGGGTAGGGTCGGCCTGGCCACAGTTCCATGGGCAGTAGCATCTCCTACCGGGACGCTGTCGCAAAAACCGGCTCCCCCGGAGGTCCTCTTGCAACGCCTGGCTCGCTGGTGGTCGGGGCTCGAACGCCCCTACCGCTTCAACGTGGGGCTCTACGCCCTCGCGACGGTCGCCATGGCCGCGCTCTTGTTCGAGGTCGCCACGGGTGAGGACACCTCGCCCAGGCAGCAGGTGGCCGTTCAGCGGCCTACGTCGACGACGTCCCGCCCGACCACCACCCTGGTGACGTCGACGTCGAGCACCTCGTCGACGTCGACCTCCTCCACCGTCGAAACCACGACCACCACCGCCGCTCCCGCCCCAGGCCCGGGCGGCACGACAGCCACCACGCAGCCACCGGTCGGGACCACGGCTCCGAGGAACACCGGCACGAGCCCCCCGACGCCCGGCACGACCTCGCCGCCGGTCCAGACCACCACGCCGACCACCGAGCCTCCGCCGCCGGACACGACGATGGCCCCGACCACGATCACGATCCCGCCGACGACCGTGCCCCTCCCGTCGACGCTTCCCCCCACGACGGCGCCGACGACCATCCCTTCGTCAGGGACGACTGCTCCGTAAAGCGTCGATCACGGTGCGCCGTGGGCGGCCGCGCAGGCGTCGGCGCCCCACTCGGTCGAATGCCCGGTGGACTGGAAGTCCAGGATGTGGCACACCTCGTGGGCCACGACGTGGCGCAGGTACTCGGTGCTGGTCCCTTCGAGCAGACCCATGTTGATGGCGATGAACCCCCGACCGGGGCAGTAGGTCGAGTTGCCCCAGCAGGCGGCGCCGTGGTGGGCGAACTGGGTGGACGGGCAGTTGTAGTCCACCCCGGCCGGCAGGGGGAGCCCCGCCGACGCGACCCAGGCCAGGGCGTCCGAGCAGGGACTGGGGGGCGGCTCGGGGGCGATGAGCGGGGCGGGGACGTCCGCGGCAGGGGGCTCCGGAGCGGCGGGCTCGACCGGCGCCGGCGCGACCGGTTCGGGGATGGGGAGCTGCGGCATCGCCACGAAGGCGACCGGGATCGAGTCGGACGCAACGCCCACCTCGGCTGACAAGGGAACGCCGATGGCCAGAACGCTGATGGCGGTCGAGGTCAGCGCGTACGCCAGCCGGCGCAGAGGCGATCGACGGA
>CADCTB010000087.1 GCA_902805665.1 uncultured Acidimicrobiales bacterium | reverse complement strand
GGGGTAGGTCCGGTGGTGCCGGTGACGAAGGGCTTCGGGTGTAGGGGATCACCCCTACTTGAAACTCATCCTCGTAGATGACGTCTCCAGGGTTCGATGACTCCGCTGCCACCCACTCGACGCGGTACTTCGTCAGGATGCCGCACAACGGCTCAAGCCGCTTGAGCATTTCGGTGCTCGTCGATCTCTTGAACCACGTGACAGCACCAACTGAGTTCCCAGGCTCGTAGAACGGGAGGGTGCTCTGAACCAGTCATCGATTTCGAAGTACAGCTCTTCTTCGACTTCGCTCAGCCGATCAGCGCGGCGAAGGTGATCAACGGCAACGAAGACGCCAACTTCGATGCCGAGGCGTCCACGGTACGCAGCCTGCAGTCGTACGAACTGCCCGCCTTTGAGTGGTCGCGGCTGGGCCGGCGGTGGCCGGTGCCGTCGATGGAGAAGGCGTCGCGTTCACCACGGACGGCCGTTCCGTGGGAAGCGGGGCGTCGGAACGTCCGGCCAGTCGGTCCCACGCCAGCGTGGTGGGCACGACGAGGAAGGTGACCAGCGCGATGGCCACGGCGACCGCCCTGGCCGGCGTCGGCCGTGGGGGGGGTAGGGATGTTCAATCGTCCCGCCGTGAGGCCGCCGTGCAACGTGGCCGTCTCGGCTGGGTCAGGACAGGCATCACGGTCGGGACTGGCAGGAGGGGCGCCTGTCGCGGAACTGTTACCGGACCGAGAAGGACGCGCAACGGCTGGTCATCATCATTCATTCATGACCCCAAAAGGGACGGCGATGCCCAGGCGACGGAGGTTTTTGGCCCTCGTGGGTCTGGCGGTCCTGGGGGCGTGCGGTCCCGCGGAAGTGCAGGACGCCGGCGCCCCGCCGACTCCTCCGGAGACGACTACGACCACCACGCCAGTACCCGCGACCACCACCACATCGCTGGCCGTGGCCGCGACCACGACCGTCAAGGCGGCACCCGCTGCGACCGACACGACATCGGCGGCACTGCCGACCGGCTGGTCCACGTGCACCAACGCCGAGAGGGGCTACTCCATCGCCCATCCCCCCGGGTGGCACACCGCCCACGGGTGCCGGTACCTCGATCCGGAGCCGTTGGACATTCCGCCGTATACCGACGGCTTCTTCTCGGCTCTCATGACCGTCGACGATGACGTGCCGTTCGAGGAGATGGCTCAGCGCTCGAACGACCGCTTCGTCGTGATCCTCACGCGTGAGCAGACGACGGTGGGGGGCCGGCCAGCCGTTCGCTATGAGATGGAAAGCACCGGCGAGGGCCTGCTCGACAAGGGAAGCCGGGTTTACAGCTACGTCATCGGCCGTTCGGGGCGATCGTTCGAGGTGGCCACCGCGTGGTTCCCCGGGACCTCGCCGGCGGAATACCAGCTCAGGAAGCAGATCGTCGACCAGGCGGTCCAGACCATCCGCTTCCGCTGATCCCGGCGCACCGGAACAGGGCTACCCCTCGATACTCTTTCACGGAGAGGCAGCGAAGAGGAGGTGATGGTCGTGAAGGTGGGCGACCGTGTCGTTGTCGAGTCCGAGAAGGTCGGTGTGCTACCTCGGCGAGGCCAGGTCCTGGCGGTTTCTGGCGCCTTGCTCACCGTGCACTGGCACGACGGCCACGAGTCGACGTTCGTTCCGAGCGCCGGCTCCCTGCGGGTCGAAGAGACCGCTGACCGCCCTTCCGCGTAGCTGATGAGGCGCCCACGTCGTGCCGACGCCCGGCGTCAGCCCGCGAGGATGACGAGGGCGGCGACGCCGATGACGACGAAGAGGGCAATGAGCCGGGCCAGCCACCCGAAGGCACTCGAGCTGGCCTTCTCCTACCAACCTGGCCTCAACACAGCGGGCCCAGGTCGCGGCGGAGAGATGTGTTCTGGACTACGTGATGTTGACCGCTTCCGGAGCCTGGTGAGCGCACACCCGGCGACGCTCTATGCCGAAGTGGCACGCCCGACCACGGTGGAGCTCAAGTTTGGGCAGGGGGGCTGACCGCCGGCGACCAAGCGGGATCGGCGGGTCCGATCGATCCTGCTCGGGTGTACCAATCGCGCCAGCGGTCGGGTCCGGCACGTACTCCTCACCGCCGTACCGGGTGGT
The DNA here is from genome assembly GCA_902805665.1 of uncultured Acidimicrobiales bacterium. GTDB lineage: Bacteria > Actinomycetota > Acidimicrobiia > Acidimicrobiales > AC-14 > CADCTB01. The sequence continues at coordinate 3,937 of CADCTB010000087.1, read as the reverse complement.
CGTCCTCCAATTGCCGCCTGATCCGGGGCGATTACGCTCGGCATACCAAGAGCGCGGTAGGTCAGCGCAGTCGAGCACTTCCCGATGTTGCTCCACGACATGTTCGAGGCAGACGAGCACGTAGTCGTCAGCGTCCTCGGCATCCTCGTTGCCGGTAAGGAAGGCCCAGTCGCCGTCGGCGTCATGGGTGACTACGAGGATCTCTCCTTCCCGCTCCGCGACCTCACGGGACAGGAAGACACCGAGCTTAGGGTCCTCCTCAAATGCCGTGGCGGACATGGGTCCATCATGACTTCCCGGCCACAATCGGTCTGCGTGCCGAAGCATCCGAGCGGGACCCGCACCTCATGGTCGGGCTCAGGTCAGTCCCGATCGGTCAGCAGGACGACGCGACGGGCTCCGCTCTTCCAGAGCTCGGCGTGGAACGGGAGTTGTCCGGGCGCACCGGTGGGCGGTTTCCAGTTCGGCTCGTCGTGGAAGTTCGGCGCCAGCTCCTCGCGCCAGACTCTCTGGCGCTGGTCTGGAGCGAGCCAGCGAAGCGGTCGAGAACCGTGTGAGATCGCGACCTGGATGTTGGCATCGCGGACAAAGTCGAATACTTCGCTTCTCGTTAGCTCTTCGACTTCGCGCTCGTACTGGACCCCGGACGGATCCCACAAGCGGCCGTCCCATGACAGCCGTCCACTACCGCTCGACTTGCCCTTGCTCTTCGCCATGGTGCAGCCAGGTTCTCAGATCCTCGGCTGTCAATGGCCAAGTGAAAGTCCCCGGTGGTGGCCACCAGAAGTCCCCACCCCTCGGGTGTGATCAGACCTTTTTCGGCTCCGGGCGTCCTCCCTTCGATCGGGCGTCCTTCATGCGGAACGACTCCCCCTCGGTGACGACCACCACGGCGTGGTGGAGCAGCCGGTCGAGGAGACTGACCGCGGTGGTGTGCTCTGGCAGGAAGCGGCCCCAGTCCTCGAACGGCCAGTGCGAGCCGATGCCGAGAGACCGCCGTTCGTAAGCGCCGGCGACGAGGCGGAAGAACAGCTGGGCGCCGGTGGAGTCGAGAGGGGCGAAGCCGATCTCGTCGATCAGGACCAGGTCGGCGCGCAGGATCGTCTCGATGACCCGGCCGACGGAGTTGTCGGCCATGCCCCGGTAGAGGGTCTCGACCAGCTCGGCGGCGGTGAAGTAGCGAACCCTCAGGCCGGAGACCACGGCATGGTGGCCCAGGGCCACGAGCAGGTGACTCTTCCCTGTCCCGGGCGGGCCGACCAGGCAGACGTTCTCCTTGGCCCTGACCCACTCGAGGCTGGCCAGGTAGTCGAAGGTGGCCGGCTTCACCGACGACGTCGTGACGTCGAACTCCTCCAGGGTCTTGGTCACCGGGAAGGCGGCCTGGCGCATCCGCTCCCGGGCGTTGGAGGCGTCCCGGGAGGCGATCTCCGCCTCGATGAGCGTGCGCAGGAACTCCTCCGGCGCCCAGCGCTGGGTCTTTGCCGTCACCAGCAGCTCGGCCGACAGCCGGCGCATGGCGCCCAGGCGCAGCCGGCGGAAGCCGGTGTCGAGGTCGGCCGGCAACGTCGGCGGGGCGGTGCTCATGGCTGCTCGTCGCCGATGGCGTAGTCGCTCAGGGGCCGGGTGGGAACGCTGGGCAGGGCCAGGATCAGCGCTTCGCCCGGTGCAGTGGGCCGGGCAACGCCGGCGCCGGCGGTCATGATCGAGCGCACGTCGTGGGCCCGGAACCGGCCGAAGGCCACCGCCCGTTCCAGGGCGGCGAGCAGCGCCGCCCTGCCGTGGGCGGCCTCCATCCCGGCCAGCTCGTCGAGGTCGCCGGCGAGGGACGTGATCCCCGAGGCGGCAGCGGCCTTGATGAAGGACTCCGCCACCGGACCCAGGGCGCAGAACGCCTTCTCGGCCGGCGTCTTGGGCCGCACCGGGCGCTGCGGTGCCGGCCGGGGGCCGCCGTAGTGGTCGTCGTCCACCGACGCCTCACCAGGGGCGACGAGGCGGTGGCTGGCCACCACTGCGCCCAGGACGATGACGTCGACGGTGCCGTCGGCGACGCGCACCTCGACCTGGCGGCCGATGTGGCGGGTGGGCACCGAGTAGCGGGCCGAACCGAAGCGCACGCAGCTGAGCCGGTCGACTTTGCGGATCACCAGCTTGCCGGTCCGGGCCCGCAGCGACGGCAGCGCTCCCAGCAACGGCGCCTCGACGAGGAGGCGCTCGGCGGGGACGGCGAAGATCTCCGAGTGCAGCTGACCGTTCACCTCGGTGGCCCAGGTCATCCCGGCGGCGTTGGCTGCGGCCAGGTCGGCCACGGTGAGCTCCTCGGGGACCATGAGGTCGGACTTCACGTAGCCGACCAGGTTCTCGACAAGCCCTTTCGATTCGGGGTCCGCGCCCTGGCAGAAATCGGGACGGAAGGAGTAGTGGTTGGCGAAGCGGACGTAGTCCGACGTCGGCACCACCACGCCGGCCACGGTGCCGCCCTTGAGGCAGCCCATGCGGTCGCTGAGCACGGTGCGGGGGACGCCGCCCAGGGCCTCGAAGCAGGCGGCCAGGGCGGCCAGGGTGGTCTCGGCGCGCTGGTTGTCGGCGAAGCACACGAAGCGGACCCGGCTCCAGGCCAGCACCGCGCAGAACGCCGACAGCGACCCGATCTGGCCCCAGTCGATGACCAACATGTCCCCCGGCGCCCACACCCCGGGCCGCCGGCCCCGGTGGTGGTCGGCGCGCCATGCCCGCTTGACCTTGGCCACCAGGCGGCGGAAGTTGCGGGCCGAGCCGCCATAGCCGGCGGCCCGGGCGCTCGGCAGCAGGCGCTTGGCCGAGATCAGGCCGTTCGTCTTGGCCACCCGCTCGGCCACGATGTCGGCGACGGTGTCGTAGTTGTGGGCGACGGCCGGCGCCGGGCCGGTGGCTTCAGCCTCCGCCGCGGCCACGGCCCGCCTCACGGTCTTGGGGGTGGTGCCGCAGAGCGTGGCTGCGGCCCGGTAGGAGCCCACCTCTCGGTAGGCGGCGTTGATGTCCATGCGTTCCCTCACTGATTTGATGGCGCGGTCCTTCGGTCGGTGTTCGGTGTTGGTTAGGCACCGCCACCGTCACCGGCCGGGGGATCGCTCGGGTGGATGCTCAGCGAGGGGTGGGGACTTCTGGTGGCCACCAGCGGGGACTTTTCGTGGCCACCAGCGGGGACCTCATCTGGCCGCCAGCGGGGACTTTCTCATGGCCACGGACACTCGGCCGGCGGGATTGTTCGTTCCCGGCGATACCGGTCGGCACGCGCTGCGCTGGACCCGAGAAGGTCCGGCACATCAATCTCGGCGCCCGTGCGCCTCCGTGGGTGACGAACTCCGCCAGGCCGCCCCGGCACACGCGCCCAGCGGGAGCAGGCACACTGTTGTACGTGGCGGATAGAGACGACAAGATGCTGAGCCGCAATCGTGGTGTAGCAGTCGTCTTCGGCATCGTCGCTCTACTGGCGGCGATGGTCTTGGCAGCGCCGCACGCACGCCGCGTCATCCTGGGTGAGGAACCGGGACTCTTATTGAAGTCTCTCCACCAAGAACCTGCTGTAGCGCTCGCCCCTGCGGCCCTCGTCCTCCGCGACCAGCAGGAGCGTACCGGGAGCGGGGACGTGGTAGTTACTCGCAGCTACTCCTACGCTGGGTCTCCCGAGCCGGAGACGGTATTCGCCTACTACCGGGAGGCCTTGCCTGCGTCCGGCTGGTCCCTCATTTCGCCTTCACCGCCCACCGAGCGGAGTCGCGAGGTCTATCTCAAGACCGTCGCCGGTAAGAAGGTGAGATATGTCGTTGACGCGGACGCTGGGGGGCATTCACTGAGGTCTGGCTGATCTACGACATCGGCCTGATCGGCGGCTAGACCGCCCTTGACGACCCGATACGTGGCGCCGGTGTTCGACGAGCACGACGTCGTCGGCACG
>CADCTB010000086.1 GCA_902805665.1 uncultured Acidimicrobiales bacterium | reverse complement strand
GCCCATTTACTCGGCGATCAGGTCGCTCGACGGCTACATCGCCGACAAGGACGGCAACTTCCACTGGGCCGCGCCCGACGAGGAGGTGCACGCCTTCGTCAACGACCTCGAGCGCCCGGTGGGCACCTACCTGTACGGGCGCCGGATGTACGAGACGATGGTCTACTGGGAGACGGCCGACACCCTTGCCGACTCACCGGTCGAGCTGGACTACGCCCGGGTGTGGCAGGCGGCCGACAAGGTCGTCTACTCCAGGAGCCTGCAGACGGTGTCCGGCGAGCGGACCCGGATCGAGCGAAACTTCGACCCCGAAGCGGTCCGGCAGATGAAGGAAGCGGCGGATCTCGACCTCACCGTCGGCGGCGCCGACCTCGCCGGCCAGGCCCTCGCCGCTGGCCTGGTGGACGACTGCCACCTTTTCGTGGCGCCTGTCCTGGTGGGAGGGGGCACACATGCGCTGCCCGAGGGCGTCCGCCAGCAGCTCGAGCTCCTGGACGAACGCCGCTTTGGTAACGGCATGGTCTACCTCCGTTACCGCATCAGGACCTGATCGCCGACCATGAACGGCCAGTCGGCGTTCCGGCCCTCCTCGAGCACCTTCATGATCGTGAAGGTGGCGTCGGTGAAGCCGCCGAGCGTGTAGCGGCCGCGCGCTCCCGCGGGCAGGGCGGACGGGCGGTAGCCAGCCAGGTCGAAGGTGTAGATCAGCGGCACGTGATCGAGCCGGGCCCGGCCCGAGTCGTGCTGCTGGTCATCGGTGAAGATCACGACCCGCTGGTGGCGCTTCGGGTCGAAGTGCCGGGCGATGGCCGTGTGGCCGAACGTGGCGTGACCGACCGAGCCGACGAGGTCGACGACCGTGGCCACGCCGCCCAGGACCGACGTGCCGGCCAGATCGGGCAGCCGGCGGTTGCCGTCGCCGAAGATGACGATGTCGACATCGCTGGACCGCTTGGCCGTGGCCGTGGCCATGACCGCAGCCACCTCCACCCGGGACAGCGTCGATCGGCCCGACACCGGTGCAGTCATCGACGACGAGGTGTCGATCACCACGAGGGTCCTGTCGAGCCGGGGGATGTTGGCAACCGTCACGTCGAGCGTGCGGCCGAGAGCGCGCTTCCAGTCGTCCGACGGGGCGTGCTTGTACGCCGCCCACAGCTGGTAGGGGAACAGTCGAGCCTTGGCCACCTGGTCGGGATCGCTGATCTTGGCGATGACCTCGTCGACAGTGACGTCGTCGATGCCGGCCTCGTCGAAGTTGCGCAGGTTGCGGAGCAGCGCCATCACACCCATCGACGGAATCACCGCCGCCCACGCCTCGGCGTCCATGCCACCCGGGAGCCAGCCCGACAGCCGCTCCCACGAGAAGCCGGCCTGGGCCAGCGCAGCCGGGCCGCGCTCGCGCAGCACCGTCCGACGGTGCTCCGTGGGGACTACCTCGAGTGCCTCTGCAGCGGCGAGCACGGGCAGTCGGTCGGCGCCGGCGACTGCGTCGTCGTGGTGGCGACGGTCGAGCAGCCAGCGGAACAAGGCCGACTGTCGGTCGTCGCCGGGGTGAGGATGGGCCAGCTCGACGACGTCGGCCATCCGCACCTGGCGGGACAAGCCGTCGTAGCGCAGCGCCGCCCGCTCGGTGTATAGCCGCCGAGCTGCATCGGCCACGCCGCGCTTGACCGCCATGGGCACGTTGCGACCGTGTGTCGTGAGCCAGTAGCCGAGCAGCTCAGCCGGCTCGTCGGCGCGCTGGAGCACGCCGTCGACGACGGCGCGGCCCGATGCGCCGCCGGCGGCGACGTACTCGGCCGCCATCACCACCGAGGCCGAACGCATGAGCAGCGTGGTCCGCAGGTAGGGGGCGAGGCCGGCGACGAAGGCTGGGTTCGTGGCGGTCACGTGATGCACCAGGGCGACAAAGCGGGCGTCGCGATCACGGGCGCGCTCGTAGAAGGTGTCCTCGCCGGCCATGTTGGTGGCAGCGAGCAGGAAGAGCTCCGACTCGGCGTCGCGCACGTGAGCCAGACCACCCTCATGGGTGAACGTGTGCTCTCCGGTGGTGCGGACGGGAGCGGTGAGGTTGACCCGCAGCGGGCGGCGGCGGGTGCCCGAGAGCTTCGACATGACGGTGCTCCTTTGGGGTTTCGTTGTTCGGCGAGAAGGTCCGGTCAGGGGACAAGATGGACGAGCGGTGCCGAGTCGAACGGCGGGCGCACGGTTGCCCGTGGTGCCCCTCACGCCAAGGAAGGAAGCCCGTCCTTCGCAGCTGACCGGTGATCGAGTCGGCCTGGGAACCAGACGGCGGAGGACACAAGGTGCTCTACCGTTGAGCTACGCCCGGCATGGTGGTGCCGGGCGGCGCGATTCGAACGCGCAACCACCCGCGTAACAGGCGAAGGAACCCCCGTCTGCGCAGCAGGCCGACTCGATTTTTCAAAGTGCGCGACAACGGCAGTTGCATCGTCGTATGACTGCGAGGCCAGGATTCGAACGGAGCGGAGCGAGGTGCGACCCCGGGACTACCTCCCATCGGTCTGGATGGAGAGACTCGAACTCCCAACCCCCGGCTCCCAAAGCCGGCGCGCTCCCATTGCGCCACATCCAGGCGGCCTGCGTACTGACGGTCGGATTCGAACCGACACTTGCGGCGGCCTGAGCGCCGTGCCTCTCCCGGTTGGGCTACGTCACCGGGTGGACCGGAGCCGGCACCTTCTCATTGCAGGGGAGCTGCGCTTCCGATCGCGCTTCCGGCCCATGGTGGCGGGGACGGGGATCGAACCCGCGCGCAGGGCGTATGAGGCCCCGCTGATCGCCAGATCCCCCGCATCGACTGGGTGACCGGCCGGACTCGAACCGGCTTCCTCCGGGCCCACACGCCGGCGTGTCGTCCACTTCAACTTCGATCACCGTCGACGAGGGAGGAGTCGAACCTCCGGCATCCTCCTTGTAAGAGAGGCGGTCTGGCCACTGACCTACTCGTCGTTGTCCTGGTGGTCCCGGCAGTGCTCGAAACTGCTCCTGCCGGGCTTCAACCGGCCGCTCCACCGTCAGAGCTTCAGGACCATCAGAGCCTCGCCCGGGAACCGGACGGCCGGAGGCACGCCCTCGTCGGGCGTTCATTGGACAGATGAAGTAGCCCCCGGTCTGCGCATCGGACGAGAGCGTCCTAGTGTCCGGCTGTGGAACGCCGTCGTTTCGAACGTGCCCGTGAGGGCAAGCGGATAGCCGGCGTCTGTGCCGGCCTCTCCGCCTACACCGGCATCGATGTCACCCTGATCCGCGTCGGGTTCGTGATCTTCGCCTTCACTGGCATCGGGGAGTTCGTGTACCTCCTGCTGTGGATCTTCGCCCCCGAGGCGGCGAAGGAGTAGAAGAAGCGTGGTGCGGGCCGGCGGCGGGGATCGAACCCGCTCTTTCTCGGTTACGACGCGAGCGTCCTTGCCCTCAGGACCTCACCGGCAGAAGGGTCCCGCCCGAGGTGGGCACGTCGGGCGGGACCGGGTACTGCAGGCTGCCTAGGTCCCCTTGTAGTTCAGGACCTGATGCAGCGTATGCAGAACGGTGACCAGATCGGCCTGGTCGGCCATCACCTGGTCGATGTCCTTGTAGGCGGCCGGGATCTCATCCAGCAGGGCGCCGGCCCGGTCCGACAGCCACACCTTGCCGGCCATGGCCGTGGCCAGGTCGGCGCTGGTGAACAGCTTGCGGGCCTTGGTCCGGCTGTGGCGACGGCCGGCGCCGTGCGAGCACGACGCCCAGCTCGCCTCGTTGCCCTTGCCGGCCACGATGTAGCTGCGGGTGCCCATGGAGCCCGGGATGACGCCGAGATCGCCGACGTCGGCCCGGATGGCGCCCTTGCGGGTGACCCACAGCTCCTTGCCCTGGTGCACCTCGGGCTGGGTGAAGTTGTGGTGGCAGTTGATCCGCCGGGTCTCCTTGCCGGTGCCGATGAAGCGCAGCACCTCGGCCAGGGCCCGGTCCATCATCGAGTTGCGGTTGGCCTTGGCGTAGTCCTGGGCCCACAGCATGTCGGTGACGTAGGCCTCGAACTCGGGCGTGCCCTGGACGAACCAGGCCAGGTCGGGATCCTCGAGGCTCAGAGCCGCCTCCTTGGCCAGACGCCGGGCCTTGGCGATGTGCATCTGGGCCAGCTGGTTGCCGATGCCGCGGCTGCCCGAGTGCAGGACCACCCACACCCGGCCGCGCTCGTCGACGCACAGCTCGAAGAAGTGGTTGCCCGAGCCCAGCGTGCCGAACTGCTTGGCCGCCTTGTCGGCCTGGGCTGCGGACAGGGAGGTGGCCGGGCGGTGGTTCGACAGCCACTTGCCGGCCGCGTTTCCGGCCTTGTCGTGACCCTTGCCCACACCGGCGGGGACTGCTCGCTCGATGCGGCCCAGGAGCGGCTCGAGGTTGTCGGGCAGCTGGTCTTCGGTGACGTCGAGCTCGGCGGCGATCATGCCGCAGCCGATGTCGACGCCCACCGCCGAGGGGATCACCGCGCCCCTGGTGGGGATCACCGATCCGACGGTGGCGCCGATGCCCACGTGGGCGTCGGGCATGAGGGCCACGTGGCCCTCCACGATGGGCAGGCGAGCCGTCTTCTCGGCCTGACGGATGGTGTCGGGCTCGATGTCGCTCGCCCAGGAGACGAGCTTGGGGTTGATGGTCGTGGGCATGGTGGGCACCTCCTCTCGGTGTTCTTTCCCAGGTTGCGTGATCAGTGTGGTCGGAGGGAATCGAACCCTCGTCCCCGGCCTGGCGTGCCGGGATCCTTATCCGTTGAACGACGATCACGTGAGTGGCGTTCCCGGTTGCAATGGACACCCGGGCAGGACTCTCACCTGCGTGTCGCGTTTGCAGCCGCGCGCCTCGATCCTCGGCCCGAGCCTCGGAACACGCCCGCCTCAGCGAGGCGTTCGGGCCTCCGGCTGAAATACGTGCTCCGAGGCGAGCCGGGCGGTGGAGCTGCCAGGGAAGGGGTCGAACCTTCGTCCTCCGGGTAACAGCCGGACGTCCGTGCCACTGGACCACCTGGCAATCGATTGCGTACCGCGACTCTCGCCTCGGAAGCACGCAGTTCGGGCCTCCGGCCCGAGCCGCTGTTCGAGCGACGCGTGTTCCGTGGCTCGGGACTCGAACCCCGACTTCCGGGATGAGAACCCGGCGTCATGACCGTTTTGACGATCGCGGCGAGAGGGAAGTGGGGCGACTCGAACGCCCAGGGCAGCGAGGCCCGTACCTGCTTTCTAGACGGGCTCCTCATCCTGCCGGAAGCCTTCCGTGTGGCCTCGCCGGCACGATTCGAACGTGCGACGCCCGCCTTCGGAGGGCGGTGCTCTTTCCACTGAGCTACGGCGAGGTGGCGCCACCGACGGGACTCGAACCCGTGACCTTCTGCTCGACAGGCAGTTGCTCCATCCGGCTGAGCTACGGCGGTGTGTGCGCGCTCGAACCCGGTCTGATCCGGGGTAAGCGCTCTGTGCCCTCCCTGACGGGCGTGACGCGCACCGTTGTAGAAGAGACATTGTGGGCCGGGGACGAATCGAACCCCCTGTGTCGGGAAGACGGCTGCATTACCGCCAGCTGCACCCCATGGCGCGACCGACCCATGCGGGGCCATCAAGAAATGGCCCCGACGACGATGCTCTGCAGTTGTCAAAGTGCTGGTGCCCGAACTGGCAGTCCGGTGCGTATGGGCAGACTCGGAAGGTGTCGAACCCCCGGCCATCGGTGTTGGAGACCGCGGCGCCACCACTGGCTCGAGCCGAAGGATTGCAACGCGCATGACGAGTGGCGCGAACGAGAGAATGCGAGATAGAGAGCGGAGCGCCAGCTACCTGCGGCCGTCGGCGCTGCCGGTATTCCCGGCTTGCCGACGATCGATCTGTCGCTCATCGAGTGATAGACCGGGCAGGCACGGGTACACGCCGACGCTCAACGGGGCTGTTCCCCGGAGCTTCGTTTCGACGGTGTGCATGCGTGCCATGGACATCGATAGTAGCGAGCCACAGACCGTTGTCAACGGATTATCGGAGACAGGTGGCAGCGTGCCGTTTACGCGACCGCGGCCGCGAAGGACGTGTACAAGTCCGCGGGGAGCGGGTGGTC
>CADCTB010000085.1 GCA_902805665.1 uncultured Acidimicrobiales bacterium | reverse complement strand
GAGCCCGGTCCGAGGCGAAGGAAGCGAACGGCGAGGAGAGGGCACAGCAGGGTCGACAGCGCTTGGGCTGTGTAGGGGCATCGGGCGAGGAGCGGCGTATCGGCGAAGCCGGTGCTCGTCGCGGGGCCGGGGTACAGGCGCCCGGCCTCGCCGCCGATCGAGCGCAGGGCCGCGCCACTCCAGTCGCCGTCGTAGTAGGCGGTGTTGAAATGGGGGACCCAGTCCGAAGGAGTCAACCCCTCGACGTCGGCTCGGAGCCGCCCGGCGTCGAACGGCCACGGAAGGCGGGCGCTAGCCGGCATGAGCCACCGGTCCGCGAGCCTGCTGGGAGGCCCGCGCTTCCTGCAACCGCTCGTACAGCGGCGCCAACCAGCGGTCGGCCGCGGCCCGCACGGCGGCCGACGCCTGCGCCTGCTTGCCGGCGCGGTCGTCCTGGAAGGGGAGCGCCGGATTCTTGGCGTCCCGGGTCGCCGCCCGCAGCATCGGCGAGATGTCCCCTTCGGGGGCGAGGTCCGACACCACGAAGCCGGGGAGCTGCCGGTACTCCACGAACGTGACGAGCGGATCGTCGGCATAGGCGAGCGCAACCCCGCAGATCCGGGCCAGCACCCGGGCCTGGAACTCGGCCGGTGGTAGCGCCGTCGTCTCGGCCTGGGTCATCCCCAGGAGCGCCGGCGGGAGGACGCCGGGGATGAGGTGTGCGCCGAGCCGGCGGGAATGCGACACGAGGACCTCCACCGGGTCGCGGTACAGGAAGAGCCACGGGACGGCGGGATAGGCCCGACGCACCACCGGCAGGTCGAGCACTGACCAGGCGTCGAACTTCACGTAGAGCCGGCGCTGAAGATCGTGGCGTTGCTGCCCCAAGGCACCGACGAGCCAGCGCAGCCACGTGCACCGCTCATCGTCACCGAGGCCGGGCGAAACCCAGTCGGCACGGAGGACACTGTCGAGAGGCGGGGCCTCGGACAGCACCAGGTGCGAAGGCATGGCGGCCAGCATCTGGGCCACGAGCGTGGAGCCGCATCGCGACATGTGGAACACGAACAGCGCCGGCGGTAGCCCGGGGTGGTCGGCCACGAACCGCCCGGCTTCCTCGATTCCCGTACGCCGCCGGAACAGCAGCCGGCACCTGTCGCGGAAGCATTCCTCAACGGTCTGTTCGAAAAACGGTGCGGTGAAGTCCACCCCCTCGGTGAGGCACCAGTCGAGCGTGGGCCGCGCGCCGTCCCACTCGAGGCGGATCGGCGTCCACCCTGAGAGCGGCGGCCCGCCGACGTTCACATCCATCGCTCCTGCCAGGCGCGGCGGCGTGCCCGCAGCCCTTCCTCCACATCGCGGGGCTCGACCTCCAGTCCGGCGGCCTCGGCCAGTTGGACGACAAGGTTCACGAACTGCTGGCGGCCGTCGGTGCCGAGGAGCTCGTGTCGGAGGGCGGCGTCATCTACGACGAGCTCGGAGAAGGCGGCCAGCCCTTCGGCTGTCACCGCGCGCTGCTCACCATGCGGGCGCCGATGTCGTTCTGCTCCACGATGTGGAACCCCAGCCGCCGGTACCACTCCGGTAGGCGAGGGTCAGCGGTGGCTGCGGTGAGGCGAACGGGAACGCCTTCACCGCCCGCGTCGGCCAGAACTTCGCGCACCAGGAGGGTGCCGATCCCCCGACCCCGGCACCGGGCCAGGATGACGAGGTCGACGATCACGTGCTCGACGGAGCCACGATGGACGAGCAGCCGACCCACCGGAGCGGGCCCCTCGGAGACGATCCAGTGGTCTGCGTCGGGGTACGTGGCGCCGTAGCCTTGCTGTTGGGCCCGGAACTGCATGGTGAGAAAGGCGGTCACCGCCGCATCCGACCACGCGAGCGGCGCCAGCTCCGGACGCCGGTGATCGGCGTACAACCGCTCGAGGAATGGCTCGTCGGCAGCCGAAGCCCGGCGTAGCGACACCGACGCACCGGTCATCGTCACCAGGTTGGCGCGCACAAGCCCTCCATCGGTCTCCAGAGAATAATCAGGGCGAGACTGGACCGTTGTGGTGGCACGGCATGGTTGCTAGGTTCCTCTTCGGTGACCGACGGCCCGAAGTCGTTTGTGGAGGCACCCTTGCCGGCGCTCCGGACGCTCCGCCAGGCGGTGGGCACACCGTTCCGAGTGGAACCCGGCGGCGGTGAGCCGGTCGAGCTCACCCTTACCGAGATCATCGAAAAGGACCGCGGCCCGAGCTGGGAGTCGTTCTCACTTCTCTTCACAGGCGCCGGGGGAACGCTGCTCCAGGGCACCCATGAGATGGAGCATGACGACCTGGGCTCATTTCTGTTGTTCCTCGTGCCCATCGCCCACGTCGGCGGCGAGCCACTCTACGAAGCCGTCTTCAACCGTCCGACGACCTAGTCACCGAGATCAGAGGAGCTCCGAATGTCCGAACCGTTCCTGGGCCAGATCAGCATCTTCGGCTTCAACTTCCCGCCCCGGGGGTGGGCGACGTGCAGCGGACAGATCCTGTCCATCGCTCAGAACACCGCGTTGTTCTCACTACTCGGGACGACCTACGGCGGCAACGGCCAGACCACGTTCGCCCTACCCGACCTCCGCTGCCGGGTTCCCGTCGGCTTCGGCCAGGGTCCCGGCCTGTCCAACGTCCAACTCGGGCAACAGGCCGGGTCCGAGGCCGTCACGCTCACAACGGCCCAACTCGGGCCGCACACTCACGGCGTTGCCGCCTCGAACGCGGCAGCCACCGGATCGCGTCCCGGCGGCAACTTCTTGTCAGCCGGCGGGTCGTTCACCAACGCCAGCGACGGCACCACCATGAATCCGGGGATGATCCAGATCACCGGTGGGGGGCAGCCTCACGAGAACCGGCAGCCGTACCTTGGCCTCAACGTCTGCATCGCCCTCGAGGGCATCTTCCCGTCCCGCAACTGACGCGCGTGGTCATCGGGCCTGCGTGACTCGGCGGTCGACCACCGCCTGGTAGTCCTGCCTGCCGGCGCCTCGGCCGACGGCGACAAGAAACAGCGGGAAGGTGCCGAGCGCCGGGTGCACCAGGGTATGGATTCCGTCGCCCACTGACGGCCGCCCCGGCGACGAGAAGATCAGCGAGAAGGCGTCGCCCCGCAGCCCGCGCTGGTCGGCCGGAGAAGACACGATGGCGGTGGCCTCGTCCAGCGTCAGGTGCAGAGTGCCCATTCCGGCGTCCTGGGCAGTGAACCGGGTGCCGACGTGGGGGATGAACCGGGCAAGTGTCAGCCGGACCGGTGAAGCGCCCACGTCGTCGCCTTCCGAGCGGAGGACCGTCGGCAGGGCGACACGCCTGAGCGCCGGCACCGCGGCGGCGGCACCGGCCATGGCGACAGCCGCGATCACTTGGCGCCTGGTCAGCCCAGGCCCGACCATGGCTTCCATGTCCCCCCTCCTGTCCCTCGACGGGGATGCTACGGAACGCGTGGCGTCGCGACAACCCCTGTGCCGAATCGGGTCACGAGGGGTCCACGAACGCCGAAGCCTGATACTCGAACAGCTCGGCGTAGAGACCCTGGCTGGCCATGAGCTCGTCGTGGCTCCCGTGGGCCACGATTGCGCCGTCCTGCAGGACGTAAATGCGGTCCGCCGAGCGGACAGTGGCGAAGCGGTGGGAGATCAGCAGTACGGCTCGGTCGGCGAACAGCCGTCGGATGCCGTCGAAGAGGGCGCGCTCGGACCGAGGGTCGAGTGCGGCGGTCGGTTCGTCGAGGATGACGAACGGGCAGTCGCGGAAGATGGCCCGGGCCAGCGCCACCCGTTGCCACTGGCCGACCGAAAGGTCGGTCCCGCCGAGGAATTCGGGCCCGAGGCGGCTTTCGTACCCGTCGGGCAAGGCCTGGAGAAAGGCATCGGCTCCCGAGGCCTGCGCGGCCGCCTCGATGCCAGCACGGTCGTGATAGCGCTCGTGACGCCCGAGGGCGATGTTGTCGCGCGCGGTGAGGTGGAACCTGACGAAGTCCTGGAAGATCACCGCAACCGAGTCGCGGAGCCGGTCGGGCTTGCAGCCGGCCACGTCGACCCCGTCCCACGTGACGGTGCCGACATCGGGGGTGTACAGACCGGCCAGGATCTTGGCGAGCGTCGTCTTGCCCGACCCGTTTTCGCCGACGAGAGCGACGACCTCTCCAGTTCGGAGCCTCATCGACACGTCGCGCAGGCTGGGCTCCGGCCGGCTCGGGTAGGTGAACCTCACTCCGTCGACCACGAGCTCCGAGAAGCACTCTGGCGCGGGTTCGGAAGTGGCACGGGCGACCGAGAGGGCGGGCAGAGCGTCGACGAAATCGGTGAAGTCCTCCAGGAAGAGAGAGGCCTCGTAGAGCGATGCGGCGCCGGCGAGGAGCGAGCTCAGGCGGGACCCGAGGAGAACCACTGCGCTGGCCGCTGCTCCCGCTACAGCCACCGTCACCCGGCCGGACGTCACCATCCATACGAGCGTCGCTATGGCTACGGTCGTAAGCAGTGAGGTGACCACCTGTCCGGCAAGGCCGATGCGAAGCCGGCGGCCGACGACATCGCGGAGCCTGCTGATGCGGTCGTCGTACAACGTGTCGTGCTGCGCCCGCAGGAAACCGGCCAGGCCGAAGCTGCGGATCTCGGCTGCTTCCTGGCGGCGCGACAGCAGGCCGAACAGGTACCCGCGCCGGCGGTCTCGCTCAGTCTGCAGCACGGTGAAGTCGTGGAGGACGCGGACCGCCCGGCTGGATGCCAGCCACGCGGGGACGTAGGCCCCAAGAAGGAGTACGAGGAACAGCGGCTGGAGGACGGCGAGCGCGGCGGCGATACCGGCAAGGGCGAAGGAACCGCCGGCGATCGACAGCAGGCCGTTGGCCACCTGGAGGGGCCGCATCTGGGCGTTGAGCTGGGCTCGGTGGAGCCGGTCGGAGAACTCGGGATGCTCGAAGGCGAGCAGTTCCACCTCGCAGGCCACCTCGAGCACCTGGCCGGCGCTGTAGCGCCCGACCAGCTCGGTCAGGAGCCGCTGCTGCTCGCTGCGGGCCAGGTTGGCGAAACTCACCAGCGCGCTCACGACGCCGAGCACCACCAGCTCGGGAAGGACCGAGGCGAACGTCGACTCCCCGCTGGCATCGAGGAGTTCCGTGAGGAGCTGGCGCCCGACGAGAAGCTGGGCGGCGAGCCCCACACCCGCAGCGAGCTGCAGCCCGGTGGCGATGAGCAGCTGCCGTGGCGCGGCTCGCCACGCCAATCGCACCGCTCTCGTCACGAGCCGCGGCAGCCGCCGTAGCCGCCGGTCGGCGGTGGGACGCAGGACGTCGTCGACGTTGAGGCGGCCGGCTCTCACGGGGCCGGCCGCCGGCGCCGTAGGACCGGCGGCCCGGCCTCCTACGACCGCCATCGAGTCAAGCCCATCTGAACCAGTACGCGCTCGCCACCGGTGGACGCGCTCACGTCGCGCTCCGGGCCAACGCCCGCAGCGCGCCCACGGTTGCCCGTGGCGACGCCTGGCCCCAGGGGATGACAGCCTCTATGACCTCGATGCGGGTCGCGAGCTGCGCGAGAACCGAGAAGTTCGTTCGCAGCAGGTCTGGGTCGCACCACCCCGTGATCCTGCAGGCGGCGGCCAGTTGCATGACCGACGCAGCGCCCCGCACGGTGCTGAGCTCAACGGCGGAAGCCTCACGTGAGAGCTTGGGAAGGACGACCGCAGACAAGGGAACGTCGTCGCCATCCGACGGGGGCGGGCTGGCCGCCAGCCTCCCGTCGACGGTAGGCGTCCAAGGCGGGCGGACCGCGAACTCGTCGAGCGTCCACGCCGAGCCCGGCCGCAGCCGGATCTGCGGGCCTCCGCCGACGCACACGACGCGTCCGCCGACGTTCAGTCGCAGCACGTCGTCGGTGATGAGGCGGGCCCCGTCCCCGCAGAGCAGCGCGGCGAGCGTCGACTTCCCCGCCCCGGATGGGCCGGCGAAGGCAATGGCGGCCCCGTGGATCTCGACCGCGCTGGCGTGGAGGACGCATTCCCCGGCCACGTTGAGAAGAAATGTCACCACCAGGCCGGCCAGGAGCACCGCCGCAAAAGCGGGATCAGCCCCGGGGTCGAGGCGGCACTCGACGGCATCGAGGCCGCCGTCGATCACGAAATCGCAGATGCCCCCAACGCGGAGAGTCCACCGCCCACCCTCCTCGGTCGCCGCGTAGAGACACCGACCGGAGGTAAACGCCGCGGCCACGAGCCGCCCCGGGGGTGGGTCAGCGGGAACCGGCTTCCATAACGTCCATCGCACGTCGACATCGTGCGGGCCGTCCGACCCCACGAAGCCCGAGAGAGGCAGCGCCGAACGTAGCAAGAGGCCGTGGAGGCGGTAGACCGCGGGTTTGTCGTCCACGACGTGCCGACCAGCCACGGGGCGAACCGTACCGACTGGAGAGCCGAGCCGGCCATCACCGCCGGTCCTCGACTGCTACCGTCGCTGCCCCTGATGCCCATGGCCGCTTCCGACGAGAGGACGAGACGCCTCGGCGGCTCCCGTAGGGCCCCGTCGCCCGAGGGCGATCTCATCAGGCGCTCTGCCGGCGTCGGCCCCCGCCCCGGGGCCCCGGATGAGGACTGGACGCCACATGAAGTCGACTGGCCACGCCTCATCGAGCTGGCCAAGGGCCACGGCGTCCTCGCACTCGTCGCCCGTGACTTGAAGCATCGGGGGTGGGACGGCGTACCGGCTGACGTGGTGGCCACATTGGTGGGATACCGCACGATGCTGACGGCGCGGAACCTGTCCCTCACCCGCCAGCTCCTGGAGATCCTGGAGCTGCTCGGCAGCCGCAGGATCACCGCGCTCCCGTACAAGGGCCCCCTGTTGGCCGCGTACGCGTACGGCGACGTGGGGATGCGCCCGTTCGGCGACCTCGACCTGATCCTGTCCGAACGAGACGTGCTACCAGCGAAGGAGCTCTTGGTCTCCGAGGGCTATGAGTCCCTCTCACCACGCACCGACGAGCGCGCCGGAGGTCTTCCCCGGGGCTACGCGCTGGCCTTGGGGGGTGGCGGGCAACGGGCGATGGTCGAGCTTCACTGGAGGCTGGCGCCGTCGGTCCCACTCAGGATCGACCGCCTCCTGCCGCACATCCGGCCCTTTCCACTCCTCGACTCGAGCGTGCCCTGCCTGTGTCCCGAGCAGTTCCTGTTGGCGCTGTGCGTGCACGGAGGTAAACACGCATGGGAACGGTTCGAGTGGATCGCCGGCGTCGCCCACCTGATCGCCCGACATCCCGACCTGGACTGGGGCCGGGTGGCGGCCGAGGCCGAGGAGTTGGGCGCGACGCACTCGCTGGCGCTGGGCTTGTCGCTCGCCGTCTCTGCAGCCGGGGCGCCCGTCCCGGAGGCCGCCATGGCGGCCGTGGGGAGTGCGAGGGTCACGTCTCTGGCCATCGGGATGGAGGAAGCCCTCTTCCATGACCCGCCGCAGTCGGCAGGTGCGGTGGCCAGGTACTCGATGCGGTTCCGCGCTGCGACCGCGCAGGAGAAGCTCCGTTACTTTCTCTTCCTGCGCCACCCGACGGAGAAGGACCTGGCCTTCCTCCGTCTGCCTAAGCGCCTGTCGTTCCTGTACTTCCTGGTGCGACCGTTGCGGGTCCTGTCCGAGCACTCGAGACCGGTGATCCGCCGAAGGTGGCCGAAGCGCGGGAGCAGCCGACACGCCGAGCGGGCGCTCGCTCGGCAGCTCGAGCACCAGGCCCAAAAGGCATCAGCATTGCGGGGGAGGGAGGACGAGGTCAGAGCCGCGCTGGCCGAGCGCTGGGGACGTGTGCAACGCCGTCTTCAGCGAGTGAAGCCAGGCTGGGACGACCCCAGGATGCTCGAGGTCGGCAGCGGTGCGCACGGCATCCTTTTCGGCAGCGGCAGTAGCCGGGCGATCGGGGTCGACCCGCTCGCGGTCCAGTATGCCGGCCTCTTCCCCGCATGGCAGCGGAACGTCCCGACGGTGGCCGCCGCGGGCGAACGGCTCCCCTTCGCCGACGGCACGTTCGACGTGGTGCTGTGCGACAACGTCGTTGACCACGCAGACCGGCCGGGGGCAATCGTTGCCGAGCTGGCCAGGCTGCTCGTACCGGGAGGGCTGCTCTACTTCACCGTCAACGTCCACCACCGGGTGTACTCGATTCTCGGTCGGGCCCACCGGGCGTGGAACGCAGCCGGAATCCCCTTGGAGATCGGCCCTTTCGCCGACCACACCGTCCACCTGACGCCGGACGAGGCGCGCGCCCTGTTCGACGGCCTACCGCTCGAGATCTGCCGGGAGACTGCGTACGTGGCCGAGGCCAAGGAGCGGGCCCGGCGACGGCGTCTGCGCCATCCGGGATATCTGCTTCCGCTCGTCTTCTTCAAGAACGCCCGCTTCGTGGTGATCGCCCGGCGCCGCTGACGGGCTGGGCGCCGTAAGGAGGCGCTCAGGCGGGCGGGCGGCGGTGGAGCGGCAGGTAGCCGTCACCCTGTTCCTCACCCTCGAGCCACGCGTGCGCCGCGAGCTCCCCCTGGGAGTCACGGGCGACACCGACAAGAAGTGGCCGCCCTCCGTCGTGGTCGGTCTCCCAGCGTTGCAGGATGGCCGACCGTTCGAGGCAGTTGGCCCCGGCCAGGCGCAGGATCACCGCCACCGTCGAACGGTGACGGGGGGGAACCGGTGGCGGCCGTCGGATGGTGTCTACCGCAGCCATGCCCTGACGCCGGAGCGACTCGGGCAGGCGCCGGGCCTCCGACCACGTCCACGCCGCCACCCGAACCGTGGCGAGCGGTGCACTCGCCGCCCGCACCAGAGGACGGACGCTGATCATGTTGTTCCGACCTCCAGCAGCGCGAGGTCGCGCAGCTGCGTGGTGAACCGGATCACGTCCGCGTGCGCTTGGTCGACGTCGACCGCGAATCGCGCCATCAGCTCCTCGACCAGCTGCCGCTCAGTGGTGCCGGCGGCGACCAGCCGCCACAGAGCGGCCCCCGTGCCGTTCACGGCCAAGTACGCAGAGGAGCTGAGGTCGAGCACCACGACCTCGTCGTCGATGTGCTGCCACTCGACCCCGCCTTTCAGACGCAGGACGCCGCCGGACTCGCTGCTCACCCGGTTGCCTCGGCTCAGCTGCCGAGGTCGATACCGAGGAATTGGGTGCCGTCAGCCCCCCCGACGTTCTTCCCCTGCGTCAGGTCGGCGAGGTTGCCGAGGTGGCGAATGGCCGGCGCTTCGTAAATCTGGTGCTCACCGGTCATCGACTTCGGGCGCGTGTCGTCCTTCATGGGACCTCCTCGTCTCGATGGATGCTAGCGGGATGCGAGCCAAGCGGCTTGCATCAGAAGGAGCGAACGGGGGTCGGGATGATCCGAGCGCCACTGTTCCCCGAGGCGCTCGAGGTCGACGAGCGTGGGGTCGACGCCTGTCCCGGTCCATCCGCTGACGAACCTCCGGGTGTGATCCGCGATGAACGCCTCGTCGAAGAAGGCCTTCGACCGCCGGCTGAGGACCGCCTGGGGCAGAACGTCGCCGAAGAGCGCTCCCAGGGCCGACGACCGATCAGCCGGACCGGCGGCACCGAAGTGTGCGCCCACGGCCGCCACCACCCGCTCGTCGAGGAACGGGTGCACGATCTGGGTGCCGGCGCCCGAGGCCAGCACGTCCATGCTCGCCGCCAGCACCGTTCGAGAGCGGCTGCGCCACCACAGCGCCAGCCCTCCGCTCCACGGCAGTGGCGTCCGTGCCCGCAGGTCGGCCAAGCGGCGGTTCACGTCGTGCTCGGCGCCGGGGCAGAGCCACGGCAAGGGCAGCTGGCGCCGCCGGGCCACCGCCCAGCTTCGTACCGGACTCGGAGCCAGCGCCAGGCCGACCGAGCGCAGATGCACGGGCCGGTCGCGGCGGTGGCCGGTCAGCAAGGCGCGGGCGGACGACCAGAGCTGGCGGGCAAAGATCTCGTCGCCCCCTATGCCGGTCAGGAGGGAGCCTCCTGAGGCCCGCTCCAGCAACGGGGCGTGGAAGTGGGCGTTGAACGGCCAGAGCAACCCATGGCGAGAGAGGACCGCTTGTGCGACCGGCCCCACAGCATCCAGCTCGCTCGTCATCGGAAGGCGCTCCCAGTCAGGAAGACCGACGTGCCGGATCACCTGCTCCTGCCAGTCGCTTTCCTGGCTGCCCGCTGCCCCGTCGAACCGGTAGGTGGTCGGTATGGGCAATGGGAGGCCGTCCCTCCGGGCCACCGCCGCCGCGGTGGCGAGCACCGCGGAGGAGTCACGGCCGCCGGAGAAGCTGACCAGGCAAGGCGGCCGGGCGAGGGCGCCTTGGATTGTCTGCTCGATGGCACGGCGAGGTGGTCCAGCCCCCTTCATGGCGAGCCGCGGCTCCCGGTCGTCGACGCCCAGGGCCAGGCCGCAGGCCACCTCGAGTGGTCGAGGGCGCAGCGTCGGCGGAAGAACCGCCTCCCGAGAAGCCCATGGACGCTCGCTCATCCGTCAGCCCCGGCTGGCGGCCATGGTGCTGACGACGTTGTCCATGGCGGCGATGACCGCGGGGGGGACCGGGTCGCTGTTGACGATCAGCGAGAAGACCACCTGCCGGCCCCCGGCCGTGGTCAGGTAGCCCGAGAGGGCCCGGGTCTGCTGGACGGAGCCCGTCTTGGCCCGGACGTTGGCCTCGGCGGGCGTCCCCCGGAACCGGTTGAGCAGCGTGCCCGAGCGGCCGCCGATCGGGAGGCCCCCGAGGAGCTGGTCGAACCATGGTGTGGACCGGGCGGCGACGAGCAGCTCCACCCACTCCCGTGGCCGGCGGGTGTTGTCCCGGCTGAGACCGGAGCCGTCCGCCGCCCGACCGCTGAGCTGCACGCCGGCCTCCGAAGCGAGCTGGTGGACGACGCCCATACCGTTCGCAGAGGTTCCCCGCCCCAACACCCGCTGGCCGATGTCCTTGAGCAGCATCTCGGCGTAGAAGTTGTCGCTGTTCGTCAGCATGTGGTTCACCAGTTCCGACACCGGGGCCGACCGCACGCTGGCGACGCCCGTGCCGGGATCCGGTGCGGTTCCCATCCGGTCACCGCCGGCGACGTTGATGCCCTGCGCCGCCAGTGCGGTGCGGAACGCACCAAGGTTTCCCAGCGCCGGGTTGGCCAGATACTCGGGATCGGTGCGCAGGGAATTCCCGTCCACGGCCAGAGCGGAGAGGGGTCCCACGAAGTAAGGGACGTGGCGAGCCGTCCACCCGGGTGCCCTCCGCTCGCTGTCGAAATGCGACTCGTCGACCACGAGGTCCCCGGTGACCTCGGTGACGCCGGACCTCCTCACGAGGTTGGCGAGGCGCTCGAGCGAGTGTCCGCCGATGGAGCGCAGGCTCGGGTCGCCGCCTCCGACGAGCACGAGGTGCCCGCGCAGGGTCGACCCGTCCACCTCGCCATCCGCCCGCACATCGGTGACGAAGGAGGCGGTCGGGCCGAGCGTCCCGTAGGCGCCCCAGGCGACCAGCAACTTCTCGGTCGAGCCGGGCCGGAGGGCGGTGTCCGCGTGCTGGGACACCACCATGCCGGAGCCTTCCATCCACACCGACAGCCCGACGGTGGCGCTCTCGAACCGGGGGTCGCCGAGCGCGCCCTGGACGGCCTCGACGAAACCGGGTGGGGCCGGGGCCGGCGCAGTCGTCGTGGTGGTGGGCGGCGGCTCCGTCGTCGTCGTGGTGGTCGGTGGCTCTGTGGAGGTCGTCGTGATCGGGGCCGCGGTCGTGGGTGCCTCGATCGCCTCCACCGAGACAGTCGGGGGCGGGCCGACAGCGACGGAGCCGGGCGACTGGGCCTGGACCTGGGAGACGAGGGCGGCGACGAGCAGGATCACGGCCACCGCGACCCGCCGCATGGTGACCGCCGCTACAGGACGGGGTCGTCGCATTCGTCCCATCCGCCACCTCCACCCCTGGGACCGGTGCCGGTTCGCGGGCGGGGCGGCATCTGGCCCCCTTCGACGTAGCCCGAGCCGGCGTCACTGGTGGTGAGAAAGCGGATGATCCCCCGGGCGACGGCCTCGCCCTCCACCCGCTGGACCTCGGGATCGGCAAGGAGGTCGGCCTCGGCGGGGTTGCTGATGAACGCCAGCTCGGCGAGGGCGGCGGTGACGCCCCGTGGTTGGTTGACCATGGCGTACCAGTCGTCACCGTTGGCCTTGGTCCGCCACGTGACGCCGGCGCCCGAGGTCACCCACGGCACGTCGTAGACCCTGAGCGCGGCCACGATCTCCTCGTAGATCAGCCCGGCCAGCCGCTTCGACTCTGCCGACTTCTCCTGGTGGTACATCTCGCTGCCCGGGATGGCGCTCGGTGCCCACGACGCGGCGTTGTGGTGGACGGATACAAAGGCTTTGGCTTCCAGGCCGATGGCGAGGCGGGCGCGGTTCACCAGGTTCATGCCGTGGTCGTCGTTGCGGGTCATGACCGTCGTGAACCCGGCCCGCTCGAGGGCGGCAGCGGCATGCCTCGAGACGGCAAGGTTGAGCTCTGACTCCCGGAGCCCATTGGGTCCGACGGCGCCAGGGTCGTACCCTCCGTGTCCGGGGTCGAGCACGACCGGCCCGGTGGGGAGCGGTGTCGCCGAGGTCAGCACCGCCTCCCGCCCGCACGGGGTGCTCACCTTCCAGGCGTCGCCGTCCCGCCCGATCACCGGCGTGACGATCCCAGTCGAGGAGAGGACGGCCGGGACGGTGGGCGGCGGCGCAGGTGGCTGAACGGTGTCGGGTGGCGTGGCCACCTCGGCCTCGGCGGGGAGCAGGACCGCCCCGGCGCTCAACTCGGTGTCAGCGGCGCGGGGCGTCCACCCGGACGCGGTCCGCGGCTCCCGATTCGCCGAGCACGTCGCCAGCGCGGCCACGAGGGCGAGGACCAGCAGACCGACGACGGGACGACGCCCCACGCCCGTAGTGTCGCAGACGGTGCTGCCGTCGCCCACTCGCCCCTGCCTCTGGTTGGTGCCGATCCTGCTCCTGGTCTCCTGCGAGAGGGGGCTCGACAGCACGACGGCGGCATCAACGACCACGGCCATCGAGGCCACGACCACCACGACGACAACCACCACCACGACAACCGCCACCACGTCGTCGACCACCACCACCGCCGTGCCGACGACTTCACCGACCACCACCTCGCCACCCACGTCGAGCTCCGGCGCGCCGGCCCGGGTGGTCAGCCGGGGCGACGCCGGGCGCCGGACGGTCGCCCTCACGTTCGACGCAGGAGCCGACGTCGGCTTCACCGCCGAGATCCTCGACACCCTCGAGCGGTCCGAGGTGCGCAGCACCTTCGGCATCACCGGCCGCTTCGCCGAGGCCCATCCCGACCTGGTCCGGCGCATGACCCAGGCCGGGCATCTGATCATGAACCACAGCCATGAACACCGGTCGTTCACCGGGGTCTCGGCCCGGCCTGCCCTGCTCTCCCCGACGGAGCGGCTCAACGACCTCGAGCGCGCCGACGACGCGATCCGGGCGGTGACCGGGCAGTCCACCCGGCCGTGGTTCCGCTCGCCGTACGGCGACTACGACGCGTCGCTCAGCGCCATTCTGGGATCGCTCGGCTACCGCTACAACGTGCTGTGGACCGTCGACTCGCTCGGCTGGCAGGGGCTGTCGCCCGCGGCGATCACCAGCCGTTGCGTCGCCGGCGCCGTGCCCGGGGCCATCCTCCTCTTCCACGTCGGGGCCCAGTCCCAGGACTCCACCGCCCTACCGGCGGTCATCGCCGGGCTCCGCCAGGCCGGGTACGGGTTCGGCACCGTCGCCGACGTCATCGGCGGCTGAGCCCGCGGCCTCTATCCGAGCCGGTCGCGGACCAGCTTCTGGACCACCTGGGGGTTGGCCTTCCCCTGCGAGGCCTTGATGACCTGGCCGACGAAGAAGCCGAACAAGGCCGTCTTGCCGCCCCGATACTGGTCGGCCTTCCCGGAGTTGGCGGCCACGACCTGATCGACGATGCCGGCGATGGCACCTTCGTCGTTCACTTGGGCCAAGCCCCGTTCGGCGATGATCGCTCGGGGATCCGCGCCCCGTTCGACCATCTCGGCGAAGACGTCCTTCGCCACCTGCGCGGTGATCTCACCGGACTCGACGGCCGACAGGAGCGTGCCGAGCGTGGGACCGCTGAGCCGGGTGTCGGCCAGCTCGCGCTCACCGAGAGCCGGCGGCAGCTCGTTGACGATCCAGCGGGCGACGGCCGCTGGCCGCCCGCCGCCTTCCGTGACGGCGGCAAGGAACAGGTCGCCCGTGGCCCGGTCGCCGGTCAGCAGGTCGACGTCGTCCTCGGGGATGCCGTAGGTCGCCGGCCAGGTGGCGAACCGTTCGCCCAGCACGGGGTCACGCAGGCGGGCCTCAGCCCGGTACTCGGTCCGGCTCTTCTTGGGCGGGCGGGTCTTCGCCTTGGCCGACCGCTCGTGCGACTCCTCGGCGGCGGGCGCCGGTGACTCTGGGTCCGCCGCTCCCTGCCACGAGTCGCGAAGGGTCACTGTGCGGTTCAGGACAAGGGCTCCGGGACGTGAGTCCTCGGTGTCGACGACGAAGTACCCGACGCGTTCGAGCTGCCAGTGGCTGCCCGGCTCGGCATTGGCGAGACTCGGCTCGACCACCGCGTCACGAATGACCTGCAAGGAATCCGGGTTGAGCGACCGGGCCAGGTCTCCGTCGCCCTCATCCGGCCGCGGCACCTTGAACAGCCGGTCGTAAAGGCGCACCTCGGCCGGAACGGCATGGGCCGCCGACACCCAGTGGATGACGCCCGAGACGTCGATCCCCGCCGGCTTCTTGCCGACCGAGTCAGGGACGTGGCGGGCCCGCACCTCGACGACCTCGCCGTTCTCCACGACCACGTCCTCGCAGGTGATGCAGTAGCCGTGGCGCAGCCGCACCGTGCGTCCGGGCGCCAGCCTCTGATAGCCCGGCGGAGGGTCGAGCGCGAAGTCATCGCGGTCGATCACGATCTCCCGCCCGAAGGGCAGTGTGCGTTCGCCGGGCTTGCCGACGTCGGCCGGGAAGTAGGGCCCCGTCAGCTCCTCGACCTCCCCCTCGGCCCACGACGTGATCGTGACCTTCAGCGGACGCAGCACGCCCAGGACACGGGGCGCCACCCAGTTGAGGTCGTCCCGCACACAGAACTCGAGCTTGCCGATGTCGACCACCGAGTTCACCTTGGCCACGCCGATGAGATCGGCGAAGGCCCGGATGGCCTCGGGCCGGTAGCCCCGCCGCCGCATGCCGGCGATGGTGGGCATGCGGGGATCGTCCCAACCGGCCACCAGCCCGTCCTCGACCAGGAGCAGCAGCTTGCGCTTGCTCATGACGGTGTAGTCGAGCTTCAGGCGGGCGAACTCGATCTGCTGCGGGCGGCTGACCCCGTGCTTCTCGGAAACTCCCGTCCGGTCGATGACCCACTCGTACAGCTCCCGGTTGTTCTCGAACTCGAGCGTGCACAGCGAGTGGGTGATGCCCTCGATGGCGTCGGAGATCGGGTGGGCGTAGTCGTACATGGGATAGATCGGCCATGCGTCGCCGGTGCGGTCGTGGTGGGCGTGGCGGATCCGGTAGAGCAGCGGATCCCGCATCTTCATGTTCGAGGCGCTCAGGTCGATCCGGGCCCGCAGGACGCATGTGCCGTCGGGCAGCTCTCCGGCACGCATCTGACGGAGGAAGCCGAGGTTCTCCTCGACGCTGCGGTCACGGTAGGGCGACGGCCGACCCGGAGCGCTGAGGCTGCCGCGGTACTCCCTGATCTCGTCGTCGCTGAGGTGATCGACGTAGGCGTTGCCGCCCCGGACCAGGTCCTCGGCCAGCTCGTACATCTCGTCGAAGTAGTCGGAGGCGTAGAGCGCCTGATTCCCATAGGAGAAGCCGAGCCAGCGGACGTCGTGCTCGATCGAGTCGACATACTCGACGTCCTCCTTGGCCGGGTTCGTGTCATCGAAGCGCAGGTTGCAGCGGGAGCCGTACTGCTCGGCGATCCCGAAGTTCAGGCAGATCGACTTGGCGTGGCCGATGTGCAGGTAGCCGTTGGGCTCCGGCGGGAAGCGGGTGACCACCCGACCGCCGTGGCGACCGGTGCCCATGTCGTGCTCGATGATGTCGCGGATGAAGTCGCCCCGGGTGGGCTCCGCTCCGGTGCTGGTCACGACGGTCCACTGTACCGGCGAGGTCCGGACAAGCTGGTCCTGATTTCAGGCCGGCGAACGGTCGGAGGAGGCCAGCCAGGCGTAGAGCGGGCCGCCGATGACCAGCCCGAGCCCCGCCCCACCCACGATGTCCAGTGGGTTGTGCGCTCCGACGTAGATCCGGGTGAAGCCGTTCAGTACCACGACCAGCCAGACCGCGGCCCACCAGCGCCGGGGCACGACGGCGGTCAGCGCGGTTGCCATGGCGACGGTGATGGTGGCGTGCCCGGAGACGAAGCTCAAGCCCCCGGCCGACACCTCGCCCCGGAGGATGGCGTCGGCGACCGTCGTTCCCGGCCGACTGCGCTCGACGACGGACTTCACCACCCGCTCCAACAGCAGTTTGGCGACGACGGCCACGACCGCGGCGGCGGCGAGGTCGGCCCGACGCAGGAGCGCGGCCACGATGAGCACGACCACCAAGGCGACGACGAGATTCCCGAATTGCTGGAAGATCCACAGCGGCCGGTACAGCCAGTCGGGGAGGCCGTTGATGGCGTCGAACACCGACCGCTCCGCAGGGCCGACCCGTCCGTTCCGGGCGACGAGCGCCGAGGCCACCAGGACGACCAGCCCTGCAAGGACCAGGGTGCCGCCCACCCGAACGTCGCCACGCAGGCCCCTCGGGGCGATCACGACCTGTGCGCGCCCAGCCTCGTCATCCGCCGACCTCGGCCTTCCCGGCGGGACAGAACGACAGGAAGTCACAGCCCCGGCACCACCGGCCGGGGGTGGTGCCGAACCGGGCTTCGGCCAGGGCGTCGAGCGTCGATGCCAGGCGGGCGCGCACCGCAGCCAGGGTCGCGGCGTCCCAGTCGGAGGACACCACGATGGGAGGCCCGTCGGTGCGCAGGTAGCAGTAGGTGGTGCGGAGGCGGTCGGGCTCGGCGGCCCAGGCATCGACGGCCGCAAGCCCGTAGAGGTCGAGCTGCGTGCCGGCCGCCTTGTCGCCCTCGGTGGCGGGGCGACCGGTCTTGAAGTCGACGAGCTCCAGCCGCCCGTCGCGCTCGTAGACGGCGTCGATGCGGCCCCGGACGAGGTGGCCTCCCACGGCCAGGACGAACGGCGCCTCCACCCTCACGGGGTCGAGGTCGGCCCACGCGCTGGACAGGAACGAGGCCCGCAGCCCGGCGGCGACATCGGTGCCGGCGGGGAAGCGGTCCGGGTCGAGCTCGTCGGCGTCGGGCGCCTCCGGCTCTATCAGGATGAGCTGGCGGCCGGCCCGCTGCTCGATCCAGCGGTGAATCTCGGTGCCGAGCCGGGCCGCGGCCGATGACCGGCGGGGAAGGGGCCGGACCACCGTCCAGTAGAACTGCTTCGGGCAGCGGGCGTAGGTGACCAGTCCGGTGACCGACAGGGCCGGCGGTGCGACCCGAGCCGCGGCGGGTACCGCGGTGTCGACCACGTCGAGACGGAGCTGGATGGGAGCGGCATCGGGGCGGGGCGCCACCTGGTCAGCGTACCGACGCGATGCGGCGCGCTGGCGCTCCTTGGCCGCCACATCAGGGTCCACCGTGGCCGCCTCGTGTCGGAACAGCTCGGTGACGAGGTCGGTCTGCCCGGCGACGAACTCGTAGAACTCCGACGGGCCCTGCGCCTCTGCCGGACCGGGGTACCAGTGGGCGGCCGAGCACACCAGCCGGCGCTTGGCCCGGGTGCAGGCGACGTAGAGCAGCCGCCACTCCTCGTCGAGACGCCGGCGCTTGATCACCTCCTCCACCGCCTTCTGGGTGGCGCCCGGCCACGTCGGGATGCCGTCGTCCTCGCGGAGCCACCAGGGGAGAGCGCTCGAATTGGTGAGCGCGTTCTCGCCCGCTCGGCCGTCGGGGAAGATCTGCGAGCGGCCCTTCCCGGCCAGGCCCGGGACGTACACCACGTCGAACTCCAGGCCCTTGGCCTGGTGGATCGTCATGACCTTCACCGCGTCGGCGTCGGTGAGGTGGGCTTCGGCCAGGTCGTCGTCGGACTCGTCGAGCAGTTGCAGGTACTCGACGAATGCCCGCAAGCCCGGATCGCCCTCGACGGGTGTGAAGCCTTCGGCGAGGTCGAGGAAGCGCAGCAGGTTCTCCCGGCCCAGGTCGCCCGCCGCCCGCCAGAGCCCGGTGCGCTCCACGACCGCTTCGGCCAGCTCCAGCACCGGCATGCGGGTGGCGGCCGCGCTCAAGGCGGCTCGCTCGGCCTCGAAGCCCCGAAGCCGCCGCGCCGCCTCGATCGACAGGTCGGGCACGGCGTGGGGATCGGCCAGCGCCGCGAGCCATGAGGTGTCGTTGGTCCGGGCGTAGCGGGACACTGCCGCCAGGTCGCGCAGGCCGATGCGGTACCGGGGGCCCTGCAGGATGCGCAGCAGCGCCACCGTGGCGCTCCCGTCGGCCAGGAGCTGCAGCCACGAGACCAGGTCCACCACCTCGGGGCGGTCCAGCAGGCCACTGGCGCCGACCACCTCGACGGCGATCCCCCGTTCCTCGAGGGCGGCGACCACCGGTGGGATGAGCCGGCGCTTCCGGCACAGCACGGCCGTGTCGCCGCACGGCACGCCGTCGGTCACCGCTTTGGCCACGTCGTCGGCGATGGTGGCCGCCTCCTCGGAGTCGTCGGCGGCGAGGAAGCAGGTGATGGTGGTGTCGGGAGCATCCTCGGGAACCGTGAGGACCTTGGGAAGCGACTCCTTGACCTTGTCCTGGATGCGGTTGGAGAGCTCCACCAGCCGTGGCCCGAAGCGGAACGTGGTCTGCAGCTGGCGCACGGTGACCGGTGCGAAGTGGTCCTTGAACCGCAGGATGTTGGCAAGGTGGGCGCCTCGGAATCCGTAGATGGACTGCATGTCGTCGCCCACCGCCGTCACGCACGACCCGGGCGGGTAGATCAGTTGCAGCAGCCGGCGCTGGGCGAAGTTGGTGTCCTGGTACTCGTCAAGGAGGACGACGGGGTGCTGATCGCGCAGCGCATCAGCCAGCTCGGGACGGTCGGCGAGCAGGCGAACGGCGAGGGCGATCTGGTCACCGAAGTCGAGAAGATGGCGTTCCCGCTTCCGGCGCCCGTACGCGGCCACGACCTGGCACAGCTCCTGGCGCATGGCCGCGGTGTCGCGGATCTTCTGGGTGGCGGTGCTCGCCACGATCCGCTCACAGTCTTCGATCACCGCCCCGATGGGCACGAGGTGGTCGGCGCAGCGCGACGCCAGGGTCAGGGCGTGGTCGAGCAGGTTCTGCGGATAGAGCGTCTTCCGGTGCTGGAAGCGGAACTCGTCGAAGACGCCGTAGAGCAGCTGCCACGCCTGGGCCCGGTTGAGAATGCGGGTGTCGGGATGGAGGTCGAGCTCGAGCGCGTGGTCGGCCACGAGCGAGGCGCCGAAGGAGTGGTACGTGCCCACAGTGACGTCGGCATCGGCGCCCAGCGCCTCCCGCACCTTGGCCTTGAGGTGGGCTGCCGCCTTGTTGGTGAACGTGAGGCCCAGCACCTGGTCAGCCCGCACCTGGCCGGAGGAGACCAGGTGCAGGATGCGCTGAGCCATGACGGTGGTCTTGCCCGTGCCGGCGCCGGCCACGAGGAGCTGTCCGGACCGGTCGGCGGAGACCGCCTCCTCCTGTTCCGCGGTCAGCTTCATCCGGCTCCCACCTCCCTGCCCTCGCGCTGCATCGGGCACAGCCGGTGGAACGCGCAGTTGCGGCACGAGGCGTCGACCGACGGTTCGAAGTGCTCCTGACGGATGTCCTCGGCCGCGGCCAGCACCCGTTCTTCGGTGGCCTCCGCATGTCCGGGGAGGATCGGCTGCTCGTAGGCATTCATGGTGCGGACGTAGACCAGCTCCAGCTGCCCGGGGGGACCCGCCGCAGCGAGAACAGGGTCGCGCGTCGCGGCCAGGTGGTAGACGGCGAGCTGCAGGTCGTCCGGCATCGAGTCGGGACGAGGCTCGTGGCGGCCGGTCTTGTAGTCGATGATGCGAAGGCCCTCGCCATCCGGAGTCCGGTCGACCCGGTCGATGGCTCCGACCAGGTGGACGTCGCCCACCTCGATCTCGAACCGGCGCTCGACGTCGAACACGTCGACCGCGTCGATGCCGTCGCCCTCGGCGGCCCACCACGTCTCGAGCATCGAGTAGTAGTCCCGCCGGCACTCCTCGACCTGCGGGCGGTACCGGGCAATGTCGTCCCGCCAGTGGTCGGCGGCGATGGCCAGCAGCGCCTCCCGGGTGCGGTCGCCGGTGCGGTCGGGGCGGAGGAACTCGGCAAGGACCTCGTGCACCAGGGAGCCGAGCGCCGCCGGCGCCCCGGCGTCGTCGCGCACCCGGAGGCCGTACTGGTAGGCGTAGCGCAGGGGGCAGTCGTCGTAGGTCGCCAGCTGACTCGCGGACAGGATCAGCCGGCCATCGGGGAAGACTGCGACCGGGTTCTCGGTGGGCCGGCGCGACGTTGGCGCCGGGCCGCGGAACGCCGGCGGACGGGACTCCCGCGGCGTCCATGACTCGACGAACCGGCTGAGCAGCACACCGGGCTCGGGTGCCGCGGTGGCGATCAACCGGGACGTCGCTCGGGAGCACGCGGTCTGGAACAGCAGGCGTTCCTCGGCCAGGGACGCCTGGCGGCGGGCGGCCGGCGACACCGGCGCCGGGTCGAAGAGCGGGGCCCGGGCCCGGATGCGAGGGAGCTGCCCTTCCACGCAGCCCGCGACGACGACGGTGTGCCACTCCCTGCCCGCGGCGGCCGAGATCGACGTGATGGTGACCGCCGCCGGTTCCCCGGCGCCGGCCGACGTGCGCCACGGGTCCGGGGCCAGCTCCCCGTCGTCCAGGCCGCGCAGCAACTCGGGCAGCCGCTCCGACGGATCCTGTTCGGCGCGACGCTCCAGCCGGTCGAGGAAGGCCACAACGGCGTCGAGCGACGCCTCGTCGCCCGTCGGGCCTCCGACCAGATGGCCGAGACCGCGTTCCCACACGGTGAAGGCGAGGGTGGCCGGGGTGGCGTTGGGCGCGAGTGCTGCGACGTCGTCGCACAGCGAGCTCAAGGCTTCGTCGCCCAGCATCGACAAGGGAGACATCTCCAGGCGACGGGGCGCGCCGTCGTCGCCGGCGGCCCACCGCAGCACGTCGACGATGGCCGCCACCGCGGGATCGCCCACCCCGGTTCCCAGTCCCGGTCCGGGAGCCACCGGGATGCCGTGGCGGCTGAGGGCCCGGGCGATCGGCCGGCCCTGGCGCTCGGGGCTGCGGACGAGGACCGCCATGCTCGACCACGCCACCCCCTCGGCCCGGGCGGCAAGGAGCTCCCCGGCGACCGCTTCCGGCTCCGTCGAGGAATGCCGGCACGTGACGAGGACCGGTGCGGCCGGGTGCCGGAACGCGTCGGTGAGCTGCACGTCGACCGCAGGCCACGGCAACGCCCATGCCGACACCACCGCGACACCGGCTCCGCCCTCGGCCACGGCGGCCAGGAGCCCCTGCAGGGCCGGTTCGGTGCCGGCGTGGTCGTCGACCAGCACGTGGGCGTACCGGCCGGGGGAGCCCGAAGCCAGGGCGGCCGCGGAGGTCAGCAGCCGAGTCCGGTCGATCTCGCCGCGCTCGGCGAGGACCGACTCGTACCGGCGGGCGAACCGGTCGAGCTCGGCGCTCGCTCCCGGGCCGACGTCGACCAGGGCAGTGGCCACCTCGTCGGCGAAGGCCTGCCGGCCGAGGAAGTAGCCGTAGTCCGGCCAGTCGCCCGGTGACTCACCGGCCAGCAGCCGCCTGACGAGGACCCGCTGGTCAGTGGTGGACAAGAGCCGCACCGGACCGCGGGCCCGCGTGACCAGGTCGAACGCCACTCCGAACCACGTTGCGATGGGGAGAGAGTCGAAGGCGCCCGAAAGGTGGGGCAGAACCCGATCGCGGAAGCGGGTGGCTGCTGCCCGGTCACGACAGGCGACGAGGACCGAGGAGGGCGGGTGGCCCTCGTCGACAAGGCGCAGGTAGCGATGGAGGAGGGCGGTGGTCTTCCCGCACCCTGCGCCACCGGAGATCCGCAGCGCGCCGCCGTCGTGCTCCACGATCCGGCGCTGGGCCGCCGTCAGTTCCACACCACCGACAGTACCGAGGGCCTGCGACAGCGTCAGGCCCACACGCCCCGACGGACGAGGACCTCCTTGAGGACGCTCGGGCGGTCCGTCATGATGCCGTCGACGCCCAGGTCGAGCAGGCGTTCCATCTGCGACGGGTCGTCGATCGTCCAGACGTGCACGGGCAGCCCCACGCGGTGGGCGGCGGCCACGAACCGCCGGTCGAGGATGAGCACCGGCCCCTGCCGGACGGGCACCTGGGCGCAGGCCCCGGCGAAGCGGCCCGGCGGCAGTCCGAAGCCGGCTCCGCGCAGGCGGGCGATGTCCATGGGGCCGATGGCTGTGCACACCCGGCCGTTGCTCAGGTCGCGGAACCAGTCGAGTCGCTTGCTGGAGAACGAGGCGACGCATACCCGATCGTGAGCGCCCGTCCGATCGATCACGTCGACGAGAGGCACGACCGACGCGTCGTGCTTGAGGTCGATGTTCACCCTCACCTCGGGCCAGGTGGTGAGGAGCTCCTCCATCAGCGGTATGCCGGCAGTGCCGCCCACCCTCGCCTGGCGGACCGTCTCCCAGGGCAGCCGGGCGATGATGCCGCTGCGGTCCGTCACCCGGTCGAGCACCCCGTCATGGAAGGCGACGGGCACCCCGTCGGCCGTGGCGTGGACGTCGGTCTCCAGGTACCGGTAGCCCAGCCGCACGGCGTGCTCGAACGCCGGCATGGTGTTCTCGGGGTGCTCCGACGCGCCGCCCCGGTGGGCGAAGGGGATCGGCCCGGGGTGGTCCAGGTAAGCCCAGCGGCTCACCCGGCGGCGCCGTCCGGCGCCGGCGCAGGGGGTAGGAAGATGGCCGAGCGGTAGTAGGCCAGCTCGGCGACGCTCTCGCGGATGTCGTCGAGGGCCCTATGGCCCCCGGCCTTGGTGGGCGCCGCCTTGTAGGCCTCGGGGTACCAGCGGCGGCACAGCTCCTTGACGGTCGACACGTCGATCGACCGGTAGTGGAACCAGGCGTCGACCTCGGGCAGGTGGCGGGCGAGGAAGGCACGGTCAGTGGCGATGGAGTTGCCGCAAAGGGGGACGGTGCCCGCCTCGGGGATGTGCTGGCGCAGGAACTCGAGGACCGCAGTGCCCGCCTGCTCCACCGACAACGTCGACGTCTCCACCTCCGTGCGCAGCCCACTGTCGCTGTGCATCTTCACCACCACGTCGTCCATGGCGTCCAGCGCCGTTGTCGGAGCGTGGACCACCAGGTCCGGGCCCTCGGCCACAATGGCCAGGTCGTCGTCGGTGACCAACACCGCGATCTCGAGGATCACGTGCCGGTCGGCGTCGAGGCCGGTCATCTCCAGGTCGATCCAGGCCAGCATCCGGCGATCGTAGGCTGGCCCGCTGATGCTCGACCTCCCCGTGGTCCGCCTCGACCCGTCGTTGCCCCTGCCCGACTACGCTCGGCGGGGCGACGCAGGCGCCGACCTCGTCGCGCGCGAGGGAGTGGTGTTGGCCGCGGCCGGGGGTCGGGCGATGGTCCCGACCGGCGTGGCGGTGGCCATTCCGCACGGCCATGCCGGCCTGGTCCTTCCTCGCAGCGGCCTCGCCCTTCGCCATGGGGTGACCGTCATGAACGCCCCGGGGTTGGTCGACGCCGGGTACCGGGGAGAGCTGAACGTGGTCCTGGTGAACACCGACCCGACCGAGGACTACGTGGTGCAGCGGGGCGACCGGATCGCGCAGTTGGTGGTCGTGGCGGTGGCCCAGGTGGCGCTGACGGTGGTCGACGAGTTGCCCGATTCCGAGCGGGGCAGCGGAGGGTTCGGCCACTCAGGTCGTTGAGTCGTTCTAAGAATCGAGTCCTTCCAGATCGGCGCTAGAGTGGGCGGTAACCGTCGGAGGGAGAACCACATGAGTGATCAGGCCAGCAAGCCGGGTGCGGGCACCGGAGACAAGGTCCTCACCAACCGCCAGGGCCACCCGGTCTTCGACAATCAGAACCAGCGCACCCTGGGGGCACGGGGCCCGGCGACGCTCGAGAACTATCAGTTCCTGGAGAAGATCAGTCACTTCGACCGGGAGCGCATCCCCGAGCGGGTCGTCCACGCCCGGGGCACCACCGCCTTCGGCTACTTCGAGGCGTACGGCCGGATCGGCGACGAGCCGGCCTCGAAGTACACCCGGGCCAAGCTGTTCCAGGAGGCGGGCAAGAGGACCGACGTCGCCCTGCGCTTCTCCACCGTCATCGGTGGCCGTGACTCCTCCGAGTCGGCCCGTGACCCCCGCGGGTTCGCGGTGAAGTTCTACACCGAGGACGGCAACTGGGACATCGTGGGCAACAACATCTCGGTCTTCTTCATCCGCGACGCCATCAAGTTCCCCGACGTCATCCACGCCCTGAAGCCGGACCCGGTCACCTTCCGCCAGGAGCCGAAGCGCATCTTCGACTTCATGAGCAACGCACCCGAGTCGATGCACATGCTGACCCATCTGTTCAGCCCCCGCGGCATCCCGTCGGACTACCGGCACATGCAGGGCTTCGCGGTGAACACCTACAAGCTGGTGAACGCTCAGGGCGACACCGTGCTGGTCAAGTTCCACTGGCAGCCCAAGCAAGGCGTGCAGAGCTTCACCGAGGCCGACGCCGCCGTCGTCCAGGGCCAGGACCTCGGGCACGCCACCAAAGACCTGATGGACGCCATCGACGCCGGCGATTTCCCCGAGTGGGAGATGCAGGTCCAGCTCATGTCCGACGACGAGCACCCCGAGCTGGACTTCGACCCGCTCGACGACACCAAGAGCTGGCCGGAGGACGTCTTCCCCCTGCTGCCCGTCGGCCGCATGGTACTGAACCGCAACCCGGAGAACTTCTTCGCCGAGAACGAGCAGATCGCCATGGGCACCGGTGTGCTCGTGGACGGTATCGACTTCTCCGACGACAAGATGCTCGTCGGCCGCACGTTCTCCTACTCGGACACCCAGCGGTACCGGGTGGGCCCCAACTACCTGCAACTGCCGGTCAACCAGGCCAAGAACGCCCCCGTCCGTACCAACCAGCGTGACGGGCAGATGACCTACTTCGTCGACGGTGCGGGGGAGAACCCGCACGTCAACTACGAGCCCAGCAGCCTCGGTGGGCTCAAGGAGGCGGAGTACCCCCAGCACGACGAGCAGGGCCCGGTCATCAACGGCCGCCTGACCCGCAAGCGGATCCCGCGCACCAACGACTACCAGCAGGCCGCGGACCGTTACCAGACCATGGAGGACTGGGAGCGTGACGACCTGGTAACCAACATGATCGACCTGCTGGGCCAGTGCGAGCGCCACACCCAGGAGCGCATGATCTGGCACTTCTTCCTGGTCGACGACGACTACGGCTCGCGCGTGGGCGACGGCCTGGGCATCAAGGCGGCCGACGTCGCGCACCTCCAGCCGTTGCCGAGCCAGACCCTCACCGAGGAGGACCAGCGCCGCCTGGAGAACCTCGGCAACAACCCGCCTCGCAAGCTCACCGGCCAGAAGATCACCGGGTCGGTGCCCAACAAGCGGGACAGCAGAATCTAGCGATCAACCTCTGCGGCGCCCGGGCAACCCGTCCGGGCGTCGGACAGGGCGTCCTCGACGATGCGACTGCGTCCTGACGGCTTGCTAACCTAGGGACCAACGCGGACGTGGCTCAGTGGTAGAGCACAACCTTGCCAAGGTTGGGGTCGCGGGTTCGAATCCCGTCGTCCGCTCCACAAACAGCAGGTGAGAGGCCCTCTCCGGAGGGCCTCTTCGCTTTCCCCGAGTAGGCACGACA